>CAZDKX010000101.1:0-14698 GCA_964505935.1 uncultured Syntrophobacteraceae bacterium | reverse complement strand
CGGGAAAAATGATCCAGATCAACCTGCTGCCCCAGCACGCCAAGAAAAGGAGGATCTCGGTACGGCAGATCTTCCTTGTCTATCTTGCGAGTATTGCGCTGGCCCTGGTCATCGTCGGGATTATGTGGTTTCTCCAGAAGCGTGAGATTGACGGCTTGCGGGCGCATCTTGCTCGAGTGGAGGAAGAAGTTCGCCAGTATGCAAAGTATGAGACCCTCCTCAAAGAGGTTACCCAGAAGAAGCAGCTCATCGATAAGAAGCGAGAAGTCATCATGGGCCTGCAGCGGGATCGGGACACCCTGGTGCGGCTGTTGGCTCTCATCAGCGCCGAGATTCCCCCCGAAAAGATGTGGCTGGAAAGGTTGACGCAGGGAGGGAATTCGATGACACTCAATGGGATTGCCTTGAGCAACGAGTCGATTGCCGATTTCATGCGAAACCTTGAATCCTCACCCTACGTTGTGAAAGGGACGGTCAACCTCACCCATTCTCGCCAAATGGTGGTTGCGGCCAGAAAGCTGAGGGAGTTTCAAATAACTTATCAGTTTGCCCCTTTTTCTCAGGTGCAAAAGATGGCGGGTAAACCGGGACCATGAATCTGGAACGCTTTTCCCTTTCCGCGCTCGAGGACAAAGTTGCCTCCCTGACAACCCCTCAAAGGGTCTTGCTCTTCGTAGGCACCTTCCTCTTCATCGGGGCCCTCTTTTACTTTCTCCATTATCAGCCTCAGGCGGAAGCGCTGGCCGGACTTCGGACGAAGGTTGCTGAACAGGAAAAACGGCTGGCTTCCCTGAAGCAGGCAGCCGCCCAACTGCCGGCACTGCAGGAAGCTTTAGCCAAGGCCGAAGAGGATTTCTCGCGCCTGTTGCGACTGCTGCCCGATAAAAAGGAGATCCCGGCTCTGCTGGACAGCATTTCTCAGCTGGGGGCTCAGGTTGGTCTTGAGAATATCCTGTTCCAACCTCAACCGGAACAGGTCCACGAGTTCTACGCGGCCATTCCCATTCGCCTCGACTCGGTAGCGGGTTACCATACGTTGGGAGCATTTTTTGACAGCTTGAGCAAGCTGAATCGCATCGTGAAAGTTGACAATCTCAACATTACGCGCCCGAAGGGTGCGGCCTTGCTGCAAGTGGCCTGCACCATCATGACTTATCGCTTTCAGGAAAAACCACCTGAGGTGAAAGGTCCTCCCAAGAAGAAGAAATAGGCAGGATTTGTTCTGAAGATCACGGCGAAGAGGCGTGACATGAGGGAGTTTTTCGCGACCATTGTGTGACTGACGGAGGACTCATGCGACATCTTGGGGCACAAGTGCTAAGGTTTCTTGCTACTCTTGCCATCGCTCTGGCCTGCTCCAGTTGTGCCGAGCAGGGACCTCTCGTGAACAGGGCGGAGACAAGTCCGCCAGCGCCGGCCCAAGTGTCCGCGCCGGGCGTTCCCGAGGACCCGGTGGCCAGGGCCAACAAAGCCGACCAGGTCCTCGATCTGCAGGTGGACGACTCACCGGAAGTGATCCTGGTCAGGATCACCGGGAATGCGTCGCTTCAGGATTATGACTTTCGCCGTTCCGGCGAAAGCAGGTTCACCCTGGGTCTGAATGGTATCAAACCCGGAGGAGGGTTGAGTCTGTTGCCTCTCTCTTCCGAGCATTTGACGCTCACCGACGGGGGATCGAAATCCCCAATGCTCGTTCAGCTGGCAGGGAATTTGCGAAAGCCGCTGGATCATTATGTTGTGGATACCGCAGAGAACGAGCTCCTGCTGAGCCTCTATCTGGCTAAGGAGTCTCTGGTTCCGCCGAGGCGCGAGAGTGTTTCCAAACTTCCCGCTCCGGAAGCACGGGACGAGAGTGTTGCCAGAAGATCTCCCCAGGCGGTGCCATACAGGCCTGTGCCGGGAGTTGGCGCGGTCCCGCCGGAGCCGACCAGGCCGGCAAAGGCCCAGGCGCCTGCATCCCGAATGTCGGCTGAGATTTCGCGGAAACAATATACCGGAAAGCCCATCAGCCTCGACCTGCTGGATGCTGATCTCAAGAATGTGTTGCGTCTCCTTTCGGATATCACGGGCACCAATATGGTCCTGGAACCGGATGTCGGGGGGCGCGTGACCATCAAAGTGGAAAAGGTCCCCTGGGATCAGGTATTGGACATGGTGCTGGCCATGAACGACCTGGGAAAAGAGGAGGTTGGCAATGTCATTCGCATTGCCCGTCGGGCCAAGCTGAAGCAGGAATGGGGCCAGCAGGTCGAGCAGATCAGGGCAAAGCAGGAACTGCTCGAAGTGTCTCAGGATATTGGCACGGTTGCCACTGCCTACCTGACCGTAAACTATGCACAACCGGTGGAAATTGCATCCAAAATATCCGAGATCAAGAGCGATAAAGGCAAGATCTCGGTGGATGAACGAAGCAGCCTGGTGATCTACACCGATTTTCCCAACCGCATCGATGCCGCCAGGGGTCTGTTAAGCCGTCTCGATCGTGCCACTCCTCAGGTGATGATCGAGGCGCGGATCGTCACCGCGACACGGGAAGCGACGAAGAGTCTGGGCACCGACTGGAGTGTGAGATTTCAGAAGCAGAACATCATCACGCTGGACGATACGCCGCTTGCCGGAACCAGAACGTTTGAGATCAATCGGCCCACCGATCCTTTTTTTGGCTTTTCGATTGCCAGTCTTTGGGGAGATACGCTGGCGAGTATTGATTTCAAGCTTTCGGCGCTGGAGACCGCGAGCCAGGTGAACATTGTTGCTGCTCCCAAGGTCCTCACGATCAACAACGTGAAGGCCGTGATCAGCCAAGGCACGCAGATTCCCTACCTCGTCCGCAGTGACTATGGCTCCTCTTCGACGCAATTCAAGGATGCAACGGTGGAGCTGCAGGTTACCCCCCACATCACTCCGGACAAGAAGGTGCGCCTGGAGATCAATGCCAAGCAGGATGAGCCGGGCGCCAAGGAGTATACCGTCGGCGACAGTTCGGTGCCCGGGATTGACACGCGCAAGATCACTACCGAGCTCCTGGTTGACGACGGCCAGGTCATCGTCATCGGCGGCGTCATGCGCAGTCGCGAGGACGAGTCCAACAGGGGGACGCCCGGGCTCAACAAGGTGCCCATTTTAGGTTGGCTTTTCAAGACGCAGACGACCACAAGCCAGCAGAGCGAGTTGTTGATCTTTATCAGTCCTCAAATTGTCGACCCGACAGGAACGCGCCCGCACAGCTGATCCGCGGGCGAAAAGCGTGGAGATACTGCAAAACCCTAAAGTTCTCTGCAACTGAGGCAAATTTCTTCTTGAAATCTGGTTGGCGAGCATGTATCAAGTGACTGTTGATTGGCGCTGGGAGATCATCTGCAGCTCAAGACCGAAAATTCCATTCGAGAAGGGGATATGGTCCTTCGTCTGATATGTTGCCTGTGTATATTGGCCATGCCTGCCTGTTCCATGCAGAAGTCCGGATCCAAGGCAGAGTCTGCTCAACTTGCCACCAAGGCAAAACCCGTTGAAGAGGCGGGCGATTCGGACACGACTCCGGACAAGACCGCTCTCAAGATCGATTACCTCACGCCCCTTCGGGCTATCCATAAGCCGGAGATCTTTGTCTACAAAGAGAAGAGGCGTCTTTATGTGATGCAGTCCAATGTCCTGGTGCGGGACTATCCGGTAGGGCTGGGATTTCATCCAACGGGTGATAAGGAAAAGGAAGGTGATGGACGAACCCCGGAAGGCAGCTTTTTCGTTTGTGTCAAGAAACCCAACAGTCGCTTTCAAAAGTCTCTCGGGTTGAGCTATCCAGATAAGAAGCATGCTGAACGGGCGTTTTTTGCGGGCGTGATTACTCCGATCGAATTCCGGGATATCCTCCTCGCTTTCGAGAACAAGGCAACCCCGCCATGGAACACAGTACTGGGCGGACAGATCTTTATCCATGCCGGTGGGGCCCACAAGGACTGGACGGAGGGCTGTGTTGCTCTCTACAACAGTGATATGGAAGAGTTGTTCCAGATAGCCTCAGTGGGGACCCCCGTCTCCATCAGACCCTGACGGGCCAATCCTTAAACCCGAATCGCTCTGCGCAAGCCCCCCCCGGATTGAGCCGCGGTCGTCCCCCGCAAATCCCCGGCGCACCGCCTTGTGGGCATCTCCGTGACCATTCCTCCAAATGCTCAAGGATGGCTGGACGCCTTCCCCTTAACCTTCATCGAAACATGAGGAGCCCCGCTGATGATCACCAAGGGTCTGATCACCCGGCTGTTTGATGCCGCCAGCATTCAAAGGTGGAACGACCACGTAAGACCCGTGGAATTCACCGAGCTTGACAAACAGGCGCACAAGATCATCATCGCATATGTCCTTGGAAAACTTGAAGAATATGAGCGGAAGGGGACGATTGACTGGCGCCGCTTGATTGAAGGAGGAATGTTCGAGTTCCTGCACCGAGTCATTCTGACGGACATCAAGCCGCCGGTGTTCCACAGAATGATGAGTGAAAAGGGTGACCAGATCAATGAAGTGGTTTTGCAGAAACTGCAAAGGGATATTGGGGAGGTAAAAGGGGGATTTTCGGACAAATTTGCAGGCTATTTATTTGACAAAGAATACTCCCGGTTTGAGAAGAGATTGTTGCGGGCCGCTCACTATCTGGCCACCAATTGGGAATTCCAGATCATCTATCACACGGCTCCTTTCATTTACGGGATTGAACGAACCAGGGAAGAGATCGAGAACCAGATCGAAGATCACTACGACCTGATTGGTGTGCAGAAGATTTCTCTCCGCAAGAAATCATTCGGCTTCATCGATTTGTGCGGTCAATTGCGGTTCCAGCAGAGATGGGCTCAGTGTCCCAGGGTGCCCAAGACTTCGGTGCTTGGCCACATGCTGACGGTCGCGGTGTTGTCCTATCTCTGTTCAGTCGAGATCGACGCCTGCGACAAAAGGATCTACAATAATTTCTTCGCCGGGTTGCTGCATGACCTGCCGGAGGTCTTGACCAGAGACATCGTCTCACCCGTCAAGAGCTCCGTCGAGGGTCTTGAGGAGACCATCAAGAGCTATGAGAAGATGCATCTGGAGGGGACGATTCTGCCGCTCCTGCCGGCGTCGATGCGCGAAGAAATGGTCTACTTCCTCGAAGATGAATTTGCCAACAAGGTGGTGGTCGAGGGACAAGTGATCAAGGATGTCCCGAATGAAGAGATGATGGTGCGTTTCAATGAAGATTGCTATTCCCCGGTTGACGGGCGCATCATAAGGGTTTGTGATAAACTGGCCGCTTTCATCGAAGCCTCCCTTTCCATCCAGCACGGCATCCGGTCGCGGAACCTCGAGGAGGGAAAGGAATACATCTACGCGCAATTCAAAGAAGAAAGGATAGGCTCCATCAGTTTTGGGGAGCTGTTCGCGTACTTCCTGTGAGACCCCGGGGCCGCGGGCTTTCCTAAAATAGACGCTCAGCCACGTTGCCGTGCGGTCTTGGAAAAACGTTGCAACGCTTCGTCAAACCCCATGCGAAAGTCCGCCCGCACCTCATCCAGGGCCCGACTCCCGTCCATGACCAGAAATCGTTCCGGAGCTGACCGCGCCAGCTCGAGGTAGCCTTCGCGGACGCGCTGATGAAAGCTTTGATCTTCCTGCTCGATGCGGTCTTCCTTGCCTTTGCGGCTGCTCATTCGCCGGGAGGCGATGGCCACATCACAGTCGAGCAGCACCGTAAGGTGCGGCTGCAGCCCCCCTGTGGCCCAATCCTGAATCCGCTCCAGGGTTTCCCGTTCCAATCCTCTGCCGAACCCTTGGTAGGCCAGCGTCGCATCGGTATAGCGGTCAGCCAGGACCCATACCCCCTGCTTCAGGGCGGGCTGGATGATCTCCTGCACCAGCTGAGCGCGACTGGCTGAATAAAGCATCACCTCTGCCTGGTGGTTCATAGCGGCAAAGGAGGGATCGAGCAGGACTTTCCGAAGCGTTTCCCCCAGGCGAGTCCCTCCTGGCTCGCGGGTCCTGATGAAAGGGATGGCAGCTTCTTCGAGCCAGCCAGCCAGATCCTCGAGGAGGGTGCTCTTGCCCGAGCCGTCAATGCCTTCAAAAGTCACAAATCTTGCCGGAAGATGCTTGTCGATTTCCATGAGTGCAGGGTTCTCCAGGGCTGAGGGTCATGGCGTGAGGTAGTCCGGAAGCTAAGCGTTTAAGACGTTGTCGCCGGGATGGAAGACGAGCCGTCAGATATCGATGGATTCATTGTCGTCCTCAGTCTTGGTGTCCTCATCGTAATGTTGCTGCTGGCGCATAAAATTGATGCGATTCTTGGCGAGATAAATTTTCTTCAGTGATGGAAAATCCAAGTCAAAGAGCGAACAACACTCGGCAAAGCCTTGCCAAAGTGACAGAAGGGCTGCTTTCGCGCGTTCCGGTTTGTAACCGCCCCCCTTGGCCCACCACTTCCACTTGAGGCTGTTTTGGAGGTCATCCAACGCCAGAAAAAGGCGCAGGGCAGAAGAAGAAAAAGCCTCAGCCGCGGTCGGCGGCATGGCGAGCGGGATGTGCTCAGGTCCTACCTCGACAATCTGTGAGAGGCTCACGAGAAAGTGAAGCATGTCTACCACTTCAACCTTGCCGTTCCTGGTTGCCAGGCCATGCGCATCAACTTCCCGCACCAGCTCGGCCAGTTCCGCGGAGAGGGCCTTGCGATAGTTTTCAATCCAGACGAGCCTCTCCTCCGGGTGGCGCACGGTTGCTTCGTAATCGACGCCGATCCTTTTCAGGGTAAAGATATTGAGCTGCCGCTGGCACTCGAAGATCTCTTCCATGGTCCTCCTTCGGAGAAAAATCATGCCCCCTTGAAACGGCTGGTTCAGGCACAGACCAGCCCCTGTGCCTCAAAGTAGCTTCGGACCTCCCGAGCGATGGTGCGAATTCTGGGATGGGCCTGTTGGGAATCCCTCAAGCCAATGAAATGTCTCCATCCACTCCACCGGCCACTGACAAAGATGTCGCTCTTGAGCAGGTTGGGAAGGATGTCGCGGGCGATCTGAGGTTTCAGTCCGCGGTTGAGGTCCTCCTGATACCACGCAAAAATCGTCTCCGCCCGCTGGTTCCAGGACTGAACGAGAGGATGGTCACCAACCAGCTGCTCGCTGGTGCGGTCGTAGTACTCCTGGAGTTCCTCAGGAACAATGAGCACCATGCCCTTGTTTTGGTAGTTGACGTAACGAGTGCTTTCCTGGGTGAAGGACAGGACCCGGTGTCTCACGACTTCATGCGTGATGCCTCGATCACAGACAAACTTGAAGACAAAGACCGGCAGGTCGCTCCCGGGGTCCTTCCTGAGGAGGGCCAGTTGCTCTTCCTCGTCCATAACGGTGACCGCTGGCGCCGCATCCATGGCCGGCTCCGCGACGGGGTCGAAGAGCACCGGATAGCATCGGTTGAGGGCCGCGCCAAAGAGAGGGTACAGCTCGCCGGAGGAGCCTTTGAGGGAGGCCATGGTTTCCAGCCAGCCTCGCAGATTTCCGGCAACGGCAACGGTCTCATGGGGAGGGTGCGGCAATGAATGGACGCGGTGATAGACGTTGCGTTCTTTCAGGGAAGCGATGATGGTGGCGGATAACTTCCCGACAACGGCCACGTTTGGGTCAGCCTGCGGCATTCCAGGTTGCGCGGCGATCTTCAGGACGATATTGCTGTGCTCGAGCACGGACAGGTGGCCGTGCTTTTTCAGCATGAGGACAAAAGTTCTGGCCGAATCGGCGGTGATTTTATCTTCCGACTTGTAGGCTGTTCTGCCGCAGCTCTCGATGAGCTGCAACAGCCGCCCTTCGTCGGCAGGGGCCATGCCCTGAGGAAACACCCCACTTTCCTGAAAACGGACTCTCATGGACTGATCTCCTTTCTCCACAGTTTTTCTTTCCCCTTTTTAGCCGCTCTTCAATGCGCTATAGTGATTACCGTGTGGCGGCGCGGCACCGTTTTCCCATTCACCGGCGAGATCTTCCAGCCACTCATCGAGCAAGGCATTCCCGAAATTGAGGAGGGACGATCATGAAGGTATTCTACCACGATGACTTTCGTCAAGTCTACGTAAGTGATCCGGCGGCAGCTCCGGGGAGAATCGAGGCCATTCTGGCGGCAATCAAGGACGAAGTATCCCTCGAAGAGCCCCTCCCGGCCGGGGCCGACGACATTGAGGCCATCCATTCCCCATACCATATCAAGTACGTCACCCGCCAGGGTCTCTATAACATTGCGGCCTTGGCCGCAGGTGGGGCGGTGGAGGCAGCGGTGGCCGGTCTTTCCGAGCCGAGCTTCGCCCTCATTCGTCCACCCGGCCACCACGCCTCGGCGGAGAGCTCCTGGGGATTTTGTTATTTCAATAACATGGCCATCGCGCTCGATCACCTGAAACGCAACGACCAAATCAAGAGCGCCTACCTCCTTGACTTTGACCTGCATTACGGCGACGGCAACGTCAATATCCTCCAGGAGAAAGGCTACGTGACCATCCACAATCCAGCTTCGCACGATCGCACCGACTATCTTGCGGAGGTCGAAGCGGGTCTGGCGGCTGCCAAAGTCGATATTATCGGGGTTTCCGCAGGCTTTGACAATCATGCCCAGGATTGGGGCGGCCTGCTGGAAACGGAGGATTACCAGACCATGGGGCGCATGGTGCGGGAAGCTGCGCGAAGCATGGGAGCGGGCTGTTTCGGCATTCTCGAGGGGGGCTACAATCATCAGGTGCTGGGCCGGAATGTCCGGGCTTTTCTGCACGGCCTGCGGAGTGAGTGAGGAAGGTGAAGCATGCCTGAGACGGGCGAAGCCGGAGAAGTCAGAGCACTGTATCCTGATGAAGCCAGGGCCTACCTTGAAAGCCAGCCGGAGGGCACCTATACCCTGCTTGATGTTCGTCAGCCCGCCGAATATGAAGACTCCCACCTGCCCGGGGCCAGGCTCATTCCTCTGCCTGTCCTGGTGGACTCCGTGAAGGCCTTGAATCCTCAGCAGCCGGTCCTGGTATACTGTGCCATGGGGGGACGCAGCAGAATGGCCGCCCAGTTGCTGCTGAACCAGGGATTCAAGACCATCGCCACCCTCGAGGGAGGGATCGACGCCTGGGAAGCCCCCACGGCTTCAGGACCGGTGACCTTCCATCTGAGGTTTGTGAAGGGGGATGAGTCACCCCAACGGGTGATCGGGATGGCCTTCGCGATGGAAGAGGGATTGAAGAACTTCCATCAGGCAATAGCGCTCCGAACGGGCGACGCCGGCCTGCGCGACTTGCTGACCCAGCTCATCAAAGCCGAGGAAGGCCATCAGCGTACCTTGATGACGCTCTGGGAAAAAGTCCATAAGGAAAGCGAACCATTCCCCGACAACGCCCCCCTGGCAGCCACAGAGGAAAACTTGATGGAGGGCGGTCTCGATGTTGCAACCTTCGTGCGCCAGAACGAGCATTACCTGCAGACTGTTGCCGGCTACCTGGAACTGACGATGATGATCGAAGCCCAAGCTCTCGACCTGTACCTGCGGATGGGAAGTGAGAGCCGGAATCCCGTTACGAAAGAGGTGCTGCTGCAAATTGGAGAAGAAGAAAAGGGCCACCTGCGGATGCTGGGTCGCTTCCTGGAAGGTCGGCTTCGAAAGTAGGAGGCATACCAGGCCTCAGCTGCCTGGAGACTGTCTTTAATGGGGGCTGTACAGGGCCGATTTCGCTGGGTTCACGGATGGAGTCCCGGGGGGTGGGAACAGAGCATGCCGACCTTGGGCGGCCATTATCGAATCTCCTTGAGTTCCACTTCCAGACGGGAAATATTGTCGCGGGCAAAGTCGATATCAGGATCCAGTTCCAGGGCCATGCGGTAGAGGCGGATGGCCTCGCGCTTGAGCCCCAGTTCCCGGAGGTTGGAGCCGATATTGGCATAATCGATAGCCGAGCCGGGATCAATCTCGATAGCCCGTTCAAAGGCGGCAATAGCGTCCTGGTGCCGCTTGAGGCGATAGCAGCAGAAGCCCCGGAGGTTGTAGAGCTCCTTCAGTTCGTTGTTGTGCTTTTCGGCCAGGGTGAGCTCCTCCAGGGCTTCCGGGAAGGCCTCAAGGTCTTTCAGGCACGAAGCAATATGGACGTGGATGCTGGCGATCTCGCGGGGGGCGGGCTGTTGGTTGAGGGCCTCCCGAAAAAGCTCCAGCGCCGCAGCCGGCTCGCCTTGCAGCTCCAGGCTGTGAGCCAGATAAAAGTTCAAATCATAACGGGGCCCAAACTGGTGGAGAAGTCGCTGGAGTTGGGGGGTGACCTCGTCGGGTGGCGCGCCGCGGAGGATGGTGCGGGCGGCGTGCTGGGCGAAGTCCGTGTCGCGCGTCCGATCCAGGAAGTGAGCCCCGGGAACAATGGTATAGACCGTAGGAATGCCCAGTTCCGGGTGGGTGACGTTCACGACCAGGACTTCCAGGTCTATGCTGCTCAGTGCTTCGACGCAGCGTTCGATTTCCACCTTCAGGTTGTCGTGATCCAGGTTCGGCAGTTCCTGAATGGCCACCGTTGGACCATCTTTCATCAGATACCCTGCTTCCTCCAGAGTGCCGTACTTGGGCAGGGTGGGGCGGTAGGACGTGTGGCTCTCAAAATCACCCGCCAGTTGGGCGATTTCGGTAAGGGCTCGGCAGAGCGACTTCTCCGGGTTCGACGTGGTCCCGGCCGTAAAGACGATTTCGCTTTTCGTGGGGAAGGTCACCGGATCAAAGGCCAGGGCGCCAACGGTGGGAATGCCCGTATCGAGTGAAAAATCGCGCAGGTGAAGCTCAATTCCCTGCCGCCGGAATTTGTCGATCAGCTCCAGAGCGGCGGGATCACGCACGGATGCCGGATCAATTCTCGGAGTAGGCCGTTTCTCGTAACTGATAATGGAGCCGACGTGCCGTTCCACCACTTCGCAGAGGCCCTGCAGGACGGCTTCCTCCATGGCGTTGCCGGCGGCCGGGCCATTGTATTCGTTGATGAGATAGAACCAGTCGATGGGCACCCATTGGGGTTGGCCGCTTGTCAGGTTCTGAGCGACAACCCAACGCAGGGGGCAGTCCTGCAGGAAGGCCTCGCATGAGACGATGCGGGATTGGTGATCATGGAGAGAGCGCCTCAAGGCAGCGGGCGAGACGGCGCGGTCTGCAATCTCCCCGTGGCAGTGAAGGGAAAAAGGGTGGCCATGAATGAAGGAAAAGAAGCTGAAGCGTTCGATGAGTTCCATGAGGGCGCTGGCTTCCGCTTGCAGGGGGGTGGCGCCCTTTCCCATCTGTTTCTTGGTGCCGATGAGGCGAAGGGCGTCTTCCCCGCACAGGCTCAGGTAAACCGGAATGTCGAGGCGTCCGGTATCGATGCGTTTGGTCTCCGTCAGGATGCCGAGCTTCAAGCCCGCGAGGCGTTCCCTCACCCAACGAACGGTTTCCGCAGGGGATTTCGCCTTGTCCTGGTCGTGGCGATAGGTCTTGAAGCAGTCTGCGATGGCAATTGCCCTATCCATGGGCCCTCCCAGAAGGCGGTAAGTTTCAGGGTTTCATTGGGGCGTGGTGGCGTCGGGGATTCCCCCGGCGGTCCTGCGAATGATGCCGAGCAGGCTGAAGGCGGCACGTCCCTCTTGGTAACTGCGGGGTATCCCCTTGACTCTCGAAAAGTCTCTGACGGTTTGGGGCTGCTCCTGGGCCAGTCGTACCAGGGTTTCATCGGTGAGGACGCGAAAGGGCGCCCGGTCCCTTCTTCTGGCTTCCCGGTCGCGGTAGAGGTAGAGCGCCTTGAGGACCCGTTTCCCGGTGGCGTCCAAGGCGCGTGCGCCGCGAATCTGAAGAAAAGCGTCGGGGCGAACCGCCCGTTCCTGAAGCTCCTGCGCGGCGGCCTTGGCGAAAGCTTCCCGAGCGGTATCCCAAAGCTCGCGGGCTGCCAGCTCCTGGGCCAGGTGGTGGCGTAGAGGAATGAGGAAATGGGTGTCGAGACTGGCATACGCGAGCTGTTCGGTCTGCAGCGGACGTTTTCCCCAGTCGTGGCGCTGCCATTTCTTGTCGAGGACGACGCCGTAGTGCTGCTCGAGAATGCGGGCGAGCCCCAGCTGTTTGTACCCGAGCAGTTGGCACGCAATGGCCGTATCAAAAAGGTTGTTGACCTGAAACTGATAGTCTCGCTTCAGCCCCAAGACGTCGTTTGAGGCGGCATGAAAGATTTTTTCGACTTTTGGGTCCGCCAGGATTTGCCCGAGGCCCCCCAGGTCCTTTAAGGTCAGAGGGTCCAGAATGAAGTCCCGTTCAGCAGTTGAGACCTGAATCAGGCAGATGCGCTCGAAATATGCGTAGAAGCTGTTTGACTCAGTATCAATGGCAATATGGCCGGCATTCGCGATCTGCTCGATGAAGTCCGTCAGTTGAGAGGTAGTCTCAATAACCACTACTGAGTCCATGCAAGACTTTCCTGGAGACTCGCTGTATGATATGAGTGACGATACTGAGGCTAAGCCATGGCTGCCAAGAAAGACCGTACCCACCGCTCGAAACCTCGCTCCCCCGACAGGAGCCGGCATGCGCAGGCTTTCTATACTCCCTTTCACGGTCTAGATCAACAGTTCCCACAAACCATCTCGAGCCAGAATCCTCCTCCAGAAGCCAAAGGTGGCTCGGCCGGCCAAGCGGATCATGAAGAGGACCCCGATCTCCTCTTTCGCGATGCCATGGCCGATGTCAAACCACTTCGCAGCCGCAAGCCGCAGCCCCTCCTCCTGCCATCCGTCACCAAAAACCCTCCTCGGTTTCTGGCTCAGGAAGATGCCGAGGTCCACCGCCATCTCGTCGAACTGGTGCGAGGAGAAGCACCCTTCGAGCTGTGGTGCTCGGACGAATACGTGGATGGCGCGGTGGTGGGACTCTCTCCCGACCTCATCAAGAACCTGAAGCAGGGACTGTTCAGCTACCAGGACTTTGTTGACCTGCATGGTTGTATCAGGGAAGAGGCCCGGCAGAAGGTCAATGACTTTGTCCGGTGCAGTTTTGCCCGACGATACCGTTGCGTTCTCATTGTCTCAGGAAGGGGGTTGAATTCGCGGGAGCGCGAGCCGGTGCTGAAACAGCAGCTGGTGCATTGGCTTACCCATGCCCCCCTGCGGCGCATGGTGCTGGCGTTTGCCTCGGCACGCTCTTATGACGGTGGCGCTGGGGCGTTCTATGTCCTGCTGCGACGGAAAGAGGGCAAAGCGCCCTTCGTCCTGCCCGCCCGTTAAAGGGGGAGAAAATCCGCCAAAAAGCAAGACAAGGACCGTTTGCAGGAAGGAACATTCAGCAGGATGTGGGACGATATCGTCAGCAGTTGCTACGATCGCCGGGCAACATTCAATGCCGAGGCAGCTAGCTCGTGTCCATCCGAAAAGTTCCTGCTCACTTTGTGGGAGGGGCTTTCAGCCCCGATCGCGGCAGCATGCCGCTCCCACAATATGGGGGTTTCCGGATGAACACTGGCTCGGGTCATCACGCTTCGCGCTCAACCGCTTGCCGAGTTGAGAGATCATGAGTCCACGTGAGGGGCGGGTGCTGGTTGCCATGAGCGGGGGGGTGGATTCCAGTGTCGCCGCCGCCCTGTTGCTCGAAGACGGCTTCGAAGTGATCGGTGCCACCCTGCAGCTGCAATCCTGCGAAGATCCCGGTTTGGACGGCGGTTGCTGCGCTGCCGCAGGGTCCACTCAGGCTCGAAGCGTGGCGGGCGTTCTGGGGGTCCCTCACTACCTTTACGACTGCCGGGAGCGGTTCAACCAAGCTGTGCTCCGCTACAGCTGGATGGAATATGCCCGGGGACGCACACCCAATCCCTGCGTCATCTGCAATGAACAGCTCAAATTCGGTTTCCTGCTGGAGGCCGCAAGGTCTCTGGGCGCTTCAAAAATTGCCACCGGCCACTACGTGTGCCTCGAGCAAGACGTTCGGAAGCGACTCTGGTTGAGGCGCGGTCGGGACCGGGGCAAGGACCAGTCGTATTTCCTCTTTTCCCTCAATGACCAGCAACTCGAGGCGGCGATTTTTCCCCTCGGGCGGTTTACCAAAGCTGAAATACGGGAGCGAGCCAGAGGGCTGGGCTTGTCCGATGCCGCCTGGAAGGAAAGCCAGGATGCCTGTTTCCTTGCGCAGGGGAAGAGCTGCGCCGAGGTCTTGCGGCAGTGGTTTCAGGGAGAGGCCCGCCCGGGTGAGGTGGTGGATGCCGAGGGAAACGTTCTGGGACGGCATGAAGGGTTCCACCGCTTCACCATCGGGCAACGGAAAGGCCTCGGGATTGCTCTGGGGGAGCCGGCGTGGGTGAAGGCCATCGACCCCGAGAAGGCCCGCGTCGTCCTCTGCCGAGATCGGCGGGAGCTGCTCTCGCGGGGTCTGATCGCCACGGGCGTGAGGTGGCGTCATCCCCTAGAAGGCGAGCTCGCGATCCCGTGTTCGGTGCAGATACGCTATCGCCACCAGGCGGTGCCGGCCGTGGTCGAGCAGGTTGGCGCAGAGCGGGCGCGAGTGGTTTTTGACGAACCTGTCAGAGCGGTTACGCCAGGCCAGGCTGCCGTTTTTTATGAGTCAGACAGGCTCCTGGGGGGCGGCTGGATTGAGCGATCCTTGCCTGTCTGATCACCCTCTCCAGACACCCTCCAGACAAAGCTGCAGGCGGGTTGAGATGCAGCTTGGGTAGTTCACCAAG
>CAZDKX010000100.1:0-14732 GCA_964505935.1 uncultured Syntrophobacteraceae bacterium | reverse complement strand
TCAATGGTGCTCGGCGGCTTGGACGAGATGTCGTAGACGACGCGGTTGACCCCTTTGACCTCATTGATGATGCGGTTGGAGATCCGCTGGAGGAGCTCGTAGGGCAGCCTGGCCCAGTCAGCGGTCATGGCGTCGAGGCTTTCCACGATGCGCACGGCGACTACCTGATCGTAGGTGCGTTCATCGCCCATAACCCCGACCGACTGCACCGGGAGGAGCACGGCAAAAGCCTGCCACACGCGATCGTACCAGCCCGAGGCCGCCATTTCTTCCATGATGATCAGGTCGGCCTCGCGCAGGATGTCCAGCTTATCGGGCTCGACGGCCCCGATCATGCGGATGGCCAGCCCGGGCCCGGGAAAGGGATGGCGCATAACGATCTGCTCGGGCAGCCCCAGTTCCCGCCCGACCAGCCGCACCTCATCTTTGAACAGCTCGCGCAGGGGCTCGATGAGCTCCAGTTTCATGCGTTCAGGCAGTCCTCCCACGTTGTGGTGGGTCTTGATGGTCGCCGACGGTCCCTTGAAGGAGATGCTTTCGATGACATCCGGGTAGAGGGTCCCCTGGGCCAGGAATCTGGCGTTGCGGATCTGACCGGCTTCTCTTTCGAAGACTTCGATGAACAGGTTGCCGATGATTTTCCGCTTGGTCTCGGGATCGACAACGCCCGCGAGGCGTTCGAGAAAAAGCCTGGTCGCGTCCACGTAAATGAGGTTCAACTCGAAGTGATCTTGAAAGACCCTGCGGACACTCTCGGCTTCGCCCCGGCGCAGCAAGCCGTTGTTCACAAAAATGCAGTGGAGTCGCGCTCCAATGGCTTTGTGAAGGAGCACCGCCACCACCGAGGAATCGACGCCTCCGCTCAGAGCGCAGATCACCTGGTCCTCGCCGACCCGCACCGCCAGGTCTTCGATCGCATTGTCCACAAAGGATTTCATGGTCCAGGTGGGACGGCAGTGGCAGATGCGAAACAAAAAGTTCTCGAGAAGCGCGCGGCCGCACGGGGTGTGCACCACTTCCGGGTGGAACTGCACGCCGAACAGGTGCCGGTCGGGATTGCCCATGGCTGCGGCGGGGGAATTTTCGCTCCGGGCCAGGACTTTGAAGCCGGCAGGGAGTTCCAGAATGCGATCCCCGTGGCTCATCCACACCCGCACTCCTTCTCCCTCGATGTCCCGAAAGAGCTCCCCGCCATCATCCAACGCGATGGTGGCCGGTCCGTATTCCCTCCGTTCCGCCTTCTCGACCGAGCCGCCCAGCTGCGAAGCCATCAGCTGCATGCCGTAGCAGATGCCCAGGATCGGGAGGCCGAGGCCGAACACCCCGACATCCGAGTGCGGCGCTTCCGCGTCATGCACGCTGGCCGGACTGCCGGAGAGGATGATGCCTTTGGGTTGGAAAGCCCTGATCTTGGCCAGCGGCAGGTTGAAGGGGTGGATTTCGCAGTAGACATGGCTTTCCCTGACCCGCCTGGCAATGAGCTGCGTGGTCTGGGAGCCGAAGTCCAGGATCAGGATGCGTTCGTCGTGAAGATGATCGGACGCCATAAAAAGGTCTTTCTCCCGTTACGAGTCGTCCAAAGACAAGTGATCTTCTTCACCACGAAGAGCACGAAGCACACGAAGTGATTTCTTCGCGCTCTTCGTGTCCTTCGTGGTTTGAAAAAGGCTGAAATAAGTGCCAGTTAATTTTGGGCAGCCTCTCAGAGCTAGCGCACATCGACCTGATAATTCGGAGCTTCCTTGGTGATGATCACGTCATGGACATGACTTTCCCGCAACCCCGCACTGGTCACGCGCACCATCCGCGCCCTTTCGCGCAGTTCCGCCAGGTTGCCGCAGCCAAGATAGCCCATGCCGGCGCGCAGTCCACCAATCATCTGATGAACGCTGGCGGCGATGGAGCCGCGGTAGGGGACTTTGCCTTCGATCCCTTCGGGGACCAGCTTGCCGGGGTCCTCCATTTCGTCCTGAAAATAGCGGTCGCGGCTGCCTTCCTTCATCGCTCCGAGAGAACCCATGCCGCGATAGACCTTGTAGCTGCGTCCCTGAAAGAGAATGGTCTCGCCCGGGCTTTCATCGGTTCCCGCAAAGAGGCTCCCGATCATGACGCTGTCGGCGCCGGCGGCGAGCGCCTTGACGATGTCCCCGCTGTATTTGATGCCGCCATCGGAGATGATGGGAATCCCGAGTGCTCTGGCGACCTTTGCACATTCCATGACCGCCGTCACCTGAGGCACGCCCACACCGGCAACAATCCGGGTGGTGCAGATCGATCCCGGCCCCACGCCGACCTTGATGGCATCGGCGCCAGCCTTGATGAGGCTCTCCGCCCCTTTGGCCGTCGCCACATTGCCGGCCACGACCTGGATTTCGGGGAACTCCCCTTTGATGCGCTCCACCGTCTTCAGCACATTGCGTGAATGGCCATGAGCACTGTCCACGGTGATGACATCCACGCCGGCATTCCTGAGGGCCGTGGCCCTTTCCAGGAGATCCTTGCCGGCACCCACCGCCGCCCCCACCCGCAGGCGACCGAGCTGGTCCTTGCAGGCGTTGGGATACTTGATGATTTTCATGATGTCCTTGATGGTAATGAGGCCTCGCAGCTTACCCTGCTCATCAACCACCAGGAGTTTCTCGATCCGGTTCTTGTGCAGCAGCTTCTTGGATTCCTCGAGAGAGATCCCCAGGGGGGCCGTAATCAGGTTCTCCCTCGTCATGACTTGGGAGACTTTGAGGTGCATGTTGGTTTCAAAACGCAGGTCACGGTTGGTGATGATGCCCACCAACTGACCGCCCTTCACCACCGGCACCCCCGAGATGCGATACCTGGCCATCAAGTCAAGGACGTCGGAGATGTCCTGGTCCGGTTCCACCGTGACGGGGTCGGCCACCATGCCGCTTTCCGACTTCTTGACCTTGGTCACTTCAAGAGCCTGTCGCTCGATGGACATGTTGCGGTGAATGAACCCGATCCCTCCCTCACGGGCAAGACTGATGGCGGTTGCGGATTCGGTTACCGTGTCCATGGCGGCACTGGTGAGGGGGATGCGCAACGGGATGATGCGGGTAAGCATGGTCTCCACCGAAGTCTCGTGCGGCAAAATCTCGGAATACTCGGGGAGCAGAGAAATATCATCGAAGGTCAGGGCTTCTGTGATTTCTTTTGTTTTCGTGTCGGTCATTGCTTTTCTCCACCATGATCCAAAGTAAAAGGAGATGCCAGCGGTTCTGTAGGCTGGGTTGAGGCACGAAACCCAGCAATGCATCGTTGGGTTTCGCTCCGCTCAACCCAACCTACCTTCAAGGGCCATGAGCTAACCGCCTACCGCTACTGGCCGGAAGCTCAATGGCGACACGAGACTCTCCGGCCAGCCACATTCCTTTTCGATCAGAGCAAGCAGCAGGCCTTCCAGCAGGCCGCTGTCAACAACGGTGAGATGCTGCTGTTCCAGTGCCTCCAGTAACCCCTCGACAATCAGGGCGCCCCCCAGAATGATCCCTTCACGACCCTTTTCGAGGCCGGCAAGCTTCCGCCGTTCCTGCAGGGGAGTCTCCGCCAGCAGGCCGATGGTCCGGTTCAGCCAGGCCTCCGCCAAAATGAGGCCGTTGATCCGGACAGGGTCGTAGACCCTCATTTCCAGGGACATCGCCGCCAGCGTCGTAACCGTGCCCGCCGTGCCCACTACCGGCAACGTTCTAGACGGCAGCTGAAGACCGCGCAGGACCGCCTTCAGCTCCGAAAGATGGGGAACCAGCGCCGCCCTTACGGCTTCCCGGGTACGAACAAGGGTGGGGAGTGGGGGAGGGTCGCCGATCAGCAACCGTTCGGTAACCGTTGCTGCTCCCAGGAAAACACTGGTACTCCATAACAGGCGGCCCTCGGTGGTATCAAGCAACATGAACTCGGTACTGCTGCCTCCAAGATCGAAGGTGAGGACAAACCGTTCCGGCCGAGGAAGTCCGCTCAGGACGCCTTTGGCTGAAAGAAAGGCTTCCCTTTCTTCGGAGAGGATCAAGGGGTGAAGACCGTTTGCTTTCTCGATCCGGTGCAGGAAAGCGGCGGCATTCCCGGCACGGCGCATCACTCCCGTAGCGCCGCAGGCGACTGCGGCCACCTCATGTTGCTGCAGCTGAGCGCTGAACTCTCCAAGTACCGCCAGGCTTTCGGCCATACTTGCGTCACTGAGGGCTGCCGTCCGCGAAAAATCACGGGCCAGGCGCGTGATGCGACGCTCCTGGTGGAGGGGCAAAACCTCTCGCCCCTTGCCCAGTTGAGCGATGAGCAGGCGCAGGGTGTGGGAGCCGATGTCAAGGGATGCAAACCGTGGCTCAGGGGAAGCATCATCCACAGGCTGGCTCCTTCTCTGATCTTGACAAGCCGTTTTTCATACGAGTATTGTCCAAAGGGTATGGGCACGGCAACAGACAATAACTGAGAATCTTTTTTCATTGGTTCGGCCGTTTATGTCAAGACCCTCCCGTGAAAAAAGGTTAGATTAGTTGAGGTTGTGACTTTCCGGCAGCGACTGGAGGTACTCTTCGATAACTCTTAGCCAGAAAGGGAGTGCTCATGATTCTGGAAATCAACCCCAAGCATCCTGAACCGAGAAAAATCAAGCAAGTGGTCGAGGTTTTGGCCAACGGGGGGATCATAGCCTATCCCACGGACACCTACTACGGCATTGGCTGCGATCTCTTCAACAAAGCAACCATCGAAAAAATCTACCAATTGAAACGCCGGTCGCCGGTCGACCCCTTCAGTTTCATCTGCAGTGATCTGAAAAACATCAGCGAGTATGCCCAAGTCACGAACTATGCCTATAAGAATATGAAACGCCTGCTTCCCGGTCCTTACACCTTCGTGCTCGAAGGGTCCCGGCTGGTCCCCAAGATCATGCTGACCAAGCGTCACACGCTGGGGATAAGAGTACCCGACAACGCCATTTGCCTGGCCATCGTCGAAGATCTTGGGCATCCCGTGATCAACACCAGTGCCACCAACCCCGAAACCAAGGAGATTCTATCCACCCCCCAGGAGATTAAGGAGAAGCTCGGTCATGCCCTGGACCTCATCATCGATGGCGGATCGGTCCCCGGTAAGCCATCGAGCGTTATCTCCCTGATCGGTGATACTCCCGAGGTCCTGAGGGAAGGCAGCGGCGACGTCAGCGTTTTCAAGACGTGAGCAACACCATCTGCTGTTGCTAGTAATATCAAGGGACATCGGTAACCTTCCAAGCTCATGAGAGCGGGCTGTCAGGCCTGCTCTCCGAGCCTCCCGAATGGCAAATTGTTGAACACTTTCTGCCATTCCCTTTCCCTCCAGCAGCAATGACAGCTACGGCCAGTAAGGCGCCTGGTAGCGCAGCAGGTTCAGCGACCCGGTCACGAGACCATCCAGCTGCTCACTGACTTCACTGCCCAGCAGGTAGTCCAGCAGTGAGCGTTTCTTTTTCTTCGCATAAAGCAGATCCGGTTCGCCTTCGATCTTACCCAGCCTGGCCGAGGCTTGCACGGCATCCTCGAAATTGCCCAGTTCATCGACCAGCCCCAGCTGCTGGGCTGATTCACCCATGAGGATCCGGCCATCGGCAATTTCGCGAACCTTTGCCTCAGGCAGGTTGCGTCCCCTGGCGACATCCCGGATAAACTGACTGTGGGCCTGGTCCATAGTGGTCTGAAGCAGGTTTTTTTCCTCCGGGGTCATCTCCCGCCCCGGATTCCCGGTGTCTTTGAATTGGCCACTCTTGATGATAACGGCGCTGAATCCAACTTTTTCGAAGAGCTCCCGCAGGTTGGGAAAATAGCTGATGACGCCGATACTCCCCGTGATGGTGCCGGGGTTGGCGATCACGCGACTGGCGGCCGAGGCGATGTAATACCCCCCGGACGCCGCGATGCCTCCCATGGAAGCCACCACGGGCTTTTCTTCCATGGTTCGCCGGATTTCCCGGTAGAGTTCCTGAGAAGCCCCAATGCCGCCGCCCGGGGAATCGATGCGCACCAGGACCGCCTTGACATTATCGTCCTGACGAAATTCCTTGAGCGCCTTCAGGGCCTCCTGAACGTTATCGATCACGCCTCGGACTTCGAGCACCCCAATGCGGTTGGGACCGCTGAAGAACTGGAAGTCAGGGGTCATCAACCATGCGAAAAAGATGATGACCATTACCAGGAAGAGGCTGAGGAGAAACAGGAAAAAGCGTCTCATAAGCTTACCCACAAATTAATCACCCGGTCTTATGCTCGGTTTGCATAAGCCGGGTGAAGCCTTCAGAAGCTATAATGCCGAACGGACCGCTTAACTTTTCTCCGCCGGCAGGGCACTGGTGGCCCGCGCCTCCAACTCCTCCTTCAACAATTCTCCGAGGTTGGAAGTCGCCGCCTTGGCGCTGTCCACATAGTCTTCATAATTGGTGCGTTCTTCCTGTTCCTGCACCTTCTTGATCGAAAGCCCAATCTTGCGGTCCTTGGGCGAGATGTTGATCACCTTGGCGGTGATCTTGTCGCCAGTCTTGTACGTTCCCACCGGGGACTTGATTTTCTCCTTGCTGATTTCCGAAACATGGACCAGACCTTCGATGCCTTCTTCGAGTTCCACAAACAACCCAAAATCCGTCACATTGGTAATCGGACCACCGATCACGGTTCCCAGCGGATAGCGCTGCGGGATGCTCTCCCACGGGTCTTGTTCGAGCTGTTTGATCCCCAGCGAAAAGCGCTCATTCTCGCGGTCGATATTGAGCACGATGGCCTGGACTTCCTGGTTCTTCTTATAGACCTCGGACGGGTGTTTGATGCGCTTGGTCCAGGAAATGTCGGAAATGTGAACGAGGCCGTCGATCCCTTCGTCAATCCCGATGAAAACGCCAAAGTCGGTAATGTTCTTGATCTTCCCGGCAATCGTGGTGCCCACCGGATATTTGTGGGCAATGATGTCCCAGGGATTGGGTTCGAGCTGTTTCATGCCGAGGGAGATGCGTTTGTTGTCAGGATTGATGCTGAGCACCACCGCTTCCACTTCATCCCCAACGTTGAGGACTTTGGAGGGATGACGGATCTTCTTGGTCCAGGACATTTCGGAAACATGGATCAAACCTTCCACGCCCTCTTCAATTTCCACGAACGCGCCGTAGTCTGTCAGGCTCACCACGCGGCCCTTCACCTGGGTCTGGACCGGATAGCGCTCCTGCGCCCGCGTCCATGGGTCGGCCACCAGTTGCTTCAAGCCGAGGGAGACGCGCTCGTTTTCACGATCGAAGCTCAACACCATGACCTTGATCTTGTCGCCCATCTGGAACAGCTCGGAAGGATGCCCCACCCGCCCCCAGCTCATGTCGGTGATGTGCAGCAAGCCGTCGATTCCGCCGAGATCCACGAAGACCCCATAGTCGGTGATGTTCTTGACAATCCCTTCCACCACTTTGTTGTCTTCGAGATTGGCGAGGGTCTCGTGCTTGAGATGCTCGCGTTCCTTTTCGAGAATAGCCCGACGGGAGAGCACGACGTTGCGGCGCTTTTTGTTGTATTTCAATACCTTGAACGGGAAGACCTGGCCCAGCAGCGATTCCAGGTTGCGGATCGGTCGCAAATCAACCTGAGAACCCGGGAGAAAAGCCTGTACCCCGATGTCAACGGCAAGCCCCCCTTTCACCTTGGAGACCACCTTCCCTTCGATGATGCCGTCCTCATTGTAAATCTTGCTGATATCGTCCCAAATCTTGATCTTGGCAGCTTTTTCCTTGGAAAGATGAATGGTTCCGTCTTCGTCATCGTGGTACTCCAGCAGCACATCGACTTCATCGCCGACCGCAGCCCTGATGTCACCCTCTTCATCTCGAAATTCCGTCACCGAAATCTGCCCTTCCGACTTGTAGCCGATGTCCACCATGACGAAGTCGTCGTTCACCTGGACAATCCGGCCTCGGATTACTTCTCCCTCCTGGATATTTTGAAAGCTCTGATCGTAGAGATCCTGCATGGTGTCGAGGTCTTCAAGGTCCGCTTCGAGCATTCCATCATCGTTTTGCGACGGCTCGGTTAACTGAATGGGCACCGTCTCTTCTTGTTGTTTGATTTCGTCGTTTTCAACCATTGAACCTGTTACCCCCTTGTCCGATTTTTTCCCTTGCCAATTACTCAATAAAAAACCTTAGCAGAATATCATGCCAACAACAATGCAAAAATAGCGCTCAGTCCTTGCTCGACGCGTCTTCCCCTGTTCCTGAACGGCAAATCAACCCCAGAAGGTGCTCTACCACGGCCGCAATGCTCATTTGCGACGTATCCACGACGTGGACTCCTGGAGCCGCCTGTAGGGGTGCCAGGGTGCGTTTGGCATCAGCGTCGTCGCGGGCCTGGATCTGCGCCTCGAGGCTCGCGGCATCAACCATGATCCCTTTCTCCCGGTATTCCGCCAGCCGTCTTTGGGTGCGAGCCCTGAGATCGGCGGTCAGAAAGATTCTGACCGGTGCATCGGGGAAGACCACCGTGGTCATATCCCGCCCCTCGGCGACAATCCCACCCCCCTGTCCCAGTTGTCGCTGGCAGCGCGTGAGGTAGTTTCTGACGCATTTGAGCTGGGAGATGCGAGAGGCCTTCAAAGCCATCTCCGGCCGGCGCAGCTCCTCGTCCAAGCGCCTGCCACCGACAAAAATGCTCAGCGTCCCATTATCGAGGGCAAAACGCAGCGGATCGTCTGCAAAGCGTTCAGCCAGGGTGGCCTCATTCTCCTCGTCAAGCTTCTCGGCTTCGACCAGCCAGGCCACCGCGCGGTACATCGCGCCGGTGTCGAGATAGACGTAACCCAGCTGAGCTGCCAGTAGCCGGCACACAGTGCTTTTCCCCGCCCCCGCGGGGCCGTCCACGGCTATGACCATTCGGCTGTTGAGCATGCGGTTAATCAGATTGATCCCTGCAGTTCATGAAGGACCCGGCCCAGAGCCCTGACGAACCTTTCGTTTTCTTCCGGCAATCCGGCGTTCACGCGGATGGTGTTGGCCATGCCGTAGGCATTCAGGGGCCGAATGATCACACCCTGGCGAAGCATGGCTTCGTGGACCATCCTGGCATCGGTCGGCACTTCAATGAGGAAGAAATTGGCTTGAGTGGGCACCGTCTTCAAGCCCAGGCGGGCGACTTCTCGATAGAGAAAAGCCAACCCTTCGGCAACCACCTTTTGCGTCTGTTCCAGAAAGTCCTCATCATCAAGCGCAGCCAGCGCGGCAACCTGCGGCAGCATACCGGTATTGAAAGGCTGCCTCACCCGCTGGAGGTAATCAGCAATCGTCGGTGACATCGCGCCGTAACCGATGCGCAGTCCAGCCAGTCCATAAACCTTGGAAAAGGTCCTGGTGACAATCACGAAAGGCCCGGGGCGGTGGATATAGTCAAATCCCAAAGGAGTGTCGCGGTCTTGGGCAAACTCGAGGTAAGCTTCGTCCAGCACCACCACAACATGCGGCGGAATGGCTTTCAGAAAAGCATCAAAAGCTGCCTTCGAGACGAGGGACCCTGTAGGGTTGTTCGGATTGTTGATAAAAACGATTTTCGTGCGCGGCGTCACGGCTGCCGCGGTCTGGACCAGGTCGATGGCGAAATCCCTGAGCGGTACTGCTATGGTTTTCCCGCCCATGGTCTGGACCGCCAGCTTGTAGACCAAAAATGAAGGCACCGGCATCACCACTTCATCTTGAGGAAGCAGAAAGGTGTGAATGGCCAGTTCGATGAGTTCATTGGAGCCGTTGCTGAGGACAATGCCGTCGAAGGGCAGCCCAAACTTTTCGCTCAACCGTTTTCTCAAGTAATAACCGCTGCTGTCGGGATAGCGATGGAGCCCGGGCAAAGCCTCACGGATGGCAGCCAGCGCCTTCGGGGAAGGACCCAGGGGATTTTCGTTGCTGGCCAGCTTGATCGAGCCGGTAACGCCGTACTCCCGTTCCAGTTCCTCGATCGGTTTGCCGGGTGAGTAGGGAACCAGACTGGCAATGTAGTCTGGAACGCTGATTCTAAAACCGTCTGCGGATGAGGAGGTTTTGAACATTTAACAAAACAACTGCCCTTCTTCTGAAAACTTCGCCCCCTTATATTCAATCACCAGAGAAAAGGCAACGACTTTCTCGAAGGCCTCCTGAGAAACTTTCCGGTTTTCGCCTTGTCTTGCCAAGTGAGGTATACTATGATGGCTTCTCAGAATTGATGATCCTGATTGCAGGGGATCTCGGATGGACCGGCCCATGCTCCGTACCTCACTCACAGCCAAATTGGACCCAATGCCTGAATATTCGGTGTAAGGAAGGCCATGCGGGTTGTTTTGCCCTATTAAGCGAGGTCACTATTTGCCATGAATGACAGTGCTGAAATGAGAGATCAGGAAGAGGCAACATCGTCGGGGGGGGGAGAGCGGGAACCGCTGATCCCGGTTGTTGCCGCCCCGGAACGGCCTCATCTGGTTTCCTTGGACCTCTTCCGAATCTATCTGGATGAAGTCAAACGATATCCTTTGCTGAGCCGGGAGGAAGAACGAGACCTGGCCATACGCTATCGCGAAAAGGACGATATGAATGCGGGTTACCGTCTCATCACCGCCAATCTCAGGCTGGTGGTCAAGATCGCCATGGATTTCCAGCGATACTGGATGCAAAACCTCATGGACCTGATTCAGGAAGGCAACGTCGGCTTGATGCAGGCCGTGAAAAAATTCGACCCCTACCGGGGCTACAAATTCTCCTATTACGCGTCGTTCTGGATCAAAGCTTATATCATCAAGTTCATCATGGACAACTGGAAGCTCGTCAAGATCGGCACCACCCAGGCCCAGCGAAAACTCTTCTTCAATCTGCGGAAAGAGAAGGAACGGCTGGAAGCCCAGGGAATTGAAGCCTCTCCAAAGCTGCTGAGCCATCGCCTGGACGTAAAGGAATCCGAAATCATTGAGATGGACCAGCGCCTGAACAGTTGGGAGATCTCTCTGGACAGCCCTCTCAAGGAAGATTCGGAAGACACGCACAAATCCTTTCTGCCCTCCGCAGATTTGCCGGTCGACGACCAACTGGCGGATCAGGAAGCCAAAGCCATCCTCCATGACAAACTGCTGTTGTTTCGCCAGCAACTGAAAGGGAAGGAGTCCGTCATCTTCGACAGCCGCCTGCTGACCGATGAACCGATGACCCTCCAGGAAATCGGCGACCGCTTCGGCATCAGCCGGGAGCGTGTCCGCCAGCTTGAAAGTCGCCTGAAGAAGAAGCTCAAGGCCTATCTCGAAGAAGAAATCGAAGACATCGACCTGCTCCAGGAAAGTCTCATCGAAGTGTGACCCGTCGGGTTCGGCCAGGGGCGGGGGTTGGGGAAGAACACCGGTCAGCCGACCAGCTGCGCAAAAAGAAAGGGCGCTCTCAAAAGCGCCCTTTGGTCATGCCTGGCTGGATTCGGCCACCTCTTTCCTCGGCTGGTGGCGCCTCCTTGGCCGCCGTGGCGGCCGCGGCTGCAAAAAATCCACCCGAATATATTCATGCCGGTTCACGAACGAGACAAAAACTCGATCCATTTTGAGTTCCTCCTGCACCACGGCACGAATCAGTGCAAGATCGGAATACTTGTTGATCCCATGTTTGCGGTAATCCTCTGTCTTGATGTAAAGAGACATTGCGTACCCTCTCCCCTCGGATGGAGTTGATAAAGCCTCTTGTGCTGTCTGATCTTCCGGTCAATATGCTGGCCTCCTTTCACCGGAATTTTGCCTATAATATCATGCCGTCAGCATTTGTCAAAATGATATTCATGGCCTTCCCCCGAGTAACAAGATAGAATGCCTTCTTTCCGCACGGGGTCGTCTGAGCGGCCAGGTTTTGATGGGCAGATGAGCGCATCTGAAGGGGAAGATGGCGGAGACTCTCCAGGGATCAGTTGAACGGATCACCTTCACCAACGAAGAGAACGGCTACAGCGTTATCAAGATCAAGGTTCCCGGTCGCAGGGAACCGGTCAATGCGGTGGGCAACTTCGTCTCGGTGACCCCCGGTGAAGTATTGCGTATGGCAGGTTCCTGGGGAGTCCACCCCCGCTTTGGCGAACAGTTCAAAGTCGACCGTTACGAAACGGCGGTGCCCGATACGGTCCAGGGCATTGCCAAATACCTCGGCTCAGGGCTCATCAAAGGGATCGGGCCGGTCATGGCCAAACGGATTGTCAGCCGCTTCGGCGCCCAAACCCTGGAGGTCATCGACACAAGCCCGGAAAGGCTTCGCGAAGTCGAAGGGATCGGCGCCTACCGCCTCGACCAGATCCGCAAGGCCTGGGAAGATCAGAAAGAGATCCGGGAGCTCATGATCTTCCTGCGCGGACACGGGGTCAGCGCCGCTTATGCGACGCGTATATACAAACACTACGGTCGGGCCTCCCTCGAAGTCGTCCAGGAAAACCCCTATCGGCTGGCCATGGATGTCTCCGGCATCGGTTTTCTCACTGCCGACCAGATTGCCCAACGGCTCGGGATTCCCCTGGATTCGCCGCTGCGGGCCGAAGGCGGGGTGTCCTATCTCCTGCTTCAGGCCACCGAGGAGGGCCACGTCTGTGTCCCCCGAGGATGGCTCCTCGAACAGTGCGAAAAACTCCTCCAGGTCCCCCAGCCCATTTTAGCGCAAGCCATCGAGCGGCAGGTTGCCGAGCAACGCCTCGTCAAGGAACGCCTCCCGGCGGAAATCAGGGCCAGCTTTGGCGACGAAGAAGCCGTCTATCTCCGGGGCTATCATCTGGCGGAAAACCAAGTCTCTTCGAGGCTGTTATATCTGGAATCATTCCTTGCCATGCAAAACCGGGGAGATCCCGGGCAGGCCATCACCTGGCTCCGCTCGAAACTCCCCTTCAAGCTGGCTCCCCTCCAGGAGGAGGCGGTAAAGAAAGCCCTTACGGAAAAGGTCCTGGTCATCACCGGCGGCCCCGGGACCGGCAAAACCACCCTCATCCGCGCCGTTTTGGCGGTTTATCGCCGGTTGGACGCCCGCATCTGCCTGGGCGCCCCCACGGGGCGGGCCGCCAAACGGCTGAGCGAAGCCACCCGCTACCCAGCTGGCACCATCCATCGGTTGCTCGAATACAGCCCGCATCAGGGAGGCTTTCAACGCAACGAGCAGCGGCCGCTCGGGGCCGACCTGGTGATTGTGGATGAGGCCTCGATGCTGGATATCCTCCTCACGCACCACCTTCTCAAAGCCGTTCCCAGCCACGCCACCCTGGTGCTGGTGGGGGATGTGGACCAGTTGCCGTCGGTTGGCCCCGGCAATGTCCTCCTGGATATCATCCGCTCCGAGCGGTTTCCCGTGGTGAGGCTCACCGAAATCTTCCGGCAGGCTCAGCAGAGTCAGATCGTGGTCAATGCCCATCTGGTCAGGGAAGGGAAGTTCCCGCAGCTGCGGGCAACTGATACCGAAAAACTCGGGGATTTCTATTTTATTGAGAAAGAAGAGCCGGAAGAGGTCTTGGAGGTTATAGTAAAGCTTTGCCGCGATCGCATTCCGGTCCGCTTTGGTCTGGATCCGGTGAATGAGATTCAGGTGCTGACGCCGATGAACCGCGGCGCCATCGGCACTCACCGGCTGAACAGGGAGCTGCAGCAGGCGCTGAATCCTCAGGCCCAAGCCCTCGAACGAGGCGGGATTGCTTATCATCTCAACGACAAGGTAATGCAGCTTCGCAACAACTACGACAAGGATGTTTTCAACGGCGACCTCGGACGCATCCGCAAGATTGATCCGGAGAATCAGGAAGTCGGGGTTGAAGTGGACGGACGGATGGTGACTTATGATTTTGCCGAACTGGATGAACTGATCCCGGCTTACGCCGTCACCGTCCACAAAGCTCAGGGGAGCGAATATCCGGCCGTGGTCTTTCCGCTGCTGACCCAGCATTACGTCATGCTGCAGCGGAACCTGCTCTATACCGCCATGACCCGCGCCCGGAAGCTGGTGGTCATCATCGGGAGCAAGAAAGCCATCGCCATTGCTCTCAACAACAACCTCATCCAGAAGCGCTATACGCTGCTGAGCGAGCGTCTGAAGGGACTTTTACCAACCCTTTTCCCAGGGAGAGTGTGACTGATGCCCTCACCACCGGAAGATCCGTTTCACCGTCGCATCGACTACCTCCGGCTCTCGATTACCGACCGCTGCAACCTGCGCTGCACCTATTGCATGCCCGAGGACGGCATACCCCGCCTGAGTCACGAGGATGTATTGAATTACGAAGAAATCCTCCACCTGGTGCGGGTGGTGACCCGCATGGGGATCAGCAAGATCAGGATTACGGGAGGGGAGCCGCTAGTCCGGAAGGATGTCCTGTTTCTATGCGCCAACATCGCCGCCACCCCCGGACTGAAGAGTCTCAGCCTCACCACCAACGGCCTGCTCCTGGCGCAGTATGCCCGCAGCCTCTTCGTGGCCGGCATCAAACGGGTCAACATCAGCCTGGACACGCTCAAACCCGAAAAATATGCCGCCATCACCCGGAGAGATGCTTTCGAGCAAGTCTGGGCCGGCATTCGCGCGGTTCAGGAAACCGGCTTTGCCCCCATCAAACTCAACGCCGTGGTGATGCAGGGGGTGAACGACGATGAAATCGAAGACCTGGCCTGCCTGACCTATCACTATCCCTTTGAAGTGCGCTTCATCGAGTTCATGCCGTTCCAGGGGGAAGATGGCGACAGCCGCCTGGTGTCGGCGGACATCATTCTCG
>CAZDKX010000099.1:0-14751 GCA_964505935.1 uncultured Syntrophobacteraceae bacterium | reverse complement strand
GCTAACCGATCCTAATGGGCCGTGCGGCTTGACCATTCTAAAAAAGGCAATTGGTCGAGATCAGGAGTGCGCGAAAAGACCCCTATTCGGATAGTCCCCGTTTTGGGGGGGTGACTTTAGCGAGGAGGCCACACCCGTTCCCATCCCGAACACGGTCGTTAAGCTCCTCCGCGCCGATGGTACTGCGCCCGCAAGGACGTGGCAGAGTAGGTCGCCGCCCCCCCAATCCCCCGTAAATGAGCCGGGAAGAGATTCAACCCTCTCCCGGCTCTTTTGCGTCCCTTCGTAGCACGAGCTGCTTCTGCGAGAATGGCCTGCCACGCTGCGGCTGAATTGCGCTAGCCTGCAACCCGCAGCCGACTCCTGCGGATTTGCCGAAATCTCTTGACAGTGATAATAAGCTCACCTTATAGGGATTCGCAATCCAGTAAGTATTTCTAACAGGGTGCTGCGCGTATTGCTGAGGGAGAAAGGGAGGAGGAAATGGAACTTTGGCCCAGAAGTCGTCAGAAGATTATCGAGCTTATCCAGAAGGGGGTGGATATCCCCAACCCCTTGACCCTCGACATCGGAGATGAGGTTTCGACCGAGAAGATCTCGGGTGCCGGGGTCAGGATCTATCCCGGATGCCGGATCTACGGGAAGGCCACGGTGATTGCCAGGGGTGCCAGGATCGGGGCTGAGGGGCCGGTCACCATAGACAACTGCCAGCTCGGCCCGATGGTTGAGCTCAAAGGAGGCTACTTCAAAGGATCGGTTTTTCTTGCCAAGGCCAACATGGGACTGGGCGCCCAGGTGCGCGAGGCCTGCATTCTCGAGGAGGAGGCCAACGGGGCACACTGCGTAGGGCTCAAGCAAACCATTCTTTTTCCTTTTGTGACCCTGGGGAGCCTCATCAATTTTTGCGACTGCCTCATGGCGGGCGGCAGAAGCCGCAAAGATCACAGCGAGGTGGGGAGTTCGTATATCCACTTCAATTTTACCCCGGACGGGAACAAGACGACGCCTTCCTTGCTGGGTGATGTGCCTCGAGGGGTGATGCTGAACCAGCCTGCGATTTTTCTGGGAGGGCAGGGCGGCATGGTGGGGCCCCTGCGTCTGGGCTTCGGCAATGTGGCGGTGGCGGGCACGGTGCTGCGGCAGGACATGCCGGCAGACCACAAGAAAATCATTGGGGATACCTACCCGCCAACCGTCGCCGACCTTGCCCCCCACCGGTATGGCAATCTCGATCGGGTCCTGAAGAACAACATTATCTATTTGGCGAACCTCGTTGCCCTGGAATACTGGTATAAGCATGTGCGCAAGCCCTTCTTTGCTTCCATGGAGTTTGGCGAGCTCCTCTATCAGGGGGTACTTGAGAAATTGGCTCTGGCTAAGAAGGAACGGACCAGCAGGCTCACCGCGATGGTCGAGAAGGTGCCGCCCTCGCATGATAAGTGCCGATGTGGGGCGGACGCAGAGAATTCCGAGTGCGAACTGCACGGCAATATCGGAGCGGTTTGTGGCGTGTTTCAGGAAGAACTGTCAGATCAGAAAGCGGCGGAGCTGGCTGACCGTTTCCTGACAGCTTTCGAGAAACACCGCAGTGGCAGTGATTACATTCAGGCAATCCAGAGCATGCCGAAAACCGTTTGTCAGGATGGTGTCAGGTGGCTTCAGCAGGTTGTTGATGTCTTGTGCAAGAAGGCGGGAACACTTCTTCCATCGTTTGGTAATTTTTGACGCATCCAACATTTAGCAAACAGCGATCAAGGGAGGCACGAGCATGGGTACTCTATTCGGAACAGACGGCATCAGAGGGGTGGCTAACCAATATCCGATGGATGCCATGATGGCGTTCTCAGTCGGTCAGGCGATCACGCATGTATTGAAAAAGGATGCGCACCGCACGCGGATCATCATCGGCAAGGATACCCGCATCTCCGGCTACATGCTGGAAAGCGCGCTTTTGTCAGGGATCACGTCCATGGGGGGGGACCCGTACCTCGTGGGCGTGCTGCCGACCCCCGGCATCGCCTTTATCACCGAGAGCATGCGGGCGGATGCGGGAATTGTCATTTCCGCCTCGCACAATCCTTTTCAGGATAACGGCATCAAGATCTTCGGGGGAAATGGCTACAAACTTTCCGATGAGCAGGAAGAGGTGATCGAAAAGCTGATTCTCGACGGCAACCTTCCCAAGAAAGTGCCACCTGCCCACCAAATGGGGCAGGCCTTCCGGATCAACGACGTCCACGGTCGCTACATCGTCTTCCTCAAGAACACCTTCTCTCGTGAGCTCTCCATGGAGGGCATGAAGATTGTGATCGATGCCGCCAACGGAGCGACCTATCGCGTGGCCCCCGAGGCCTTCACGGAACTGGGCGCGCGCGTGGAGGTCATTCACAATACCCCCAACGGGATCAATATCAATGACCACTGTGGCTCACAGCATACGCAGGACCTCCGCAAGCAGGTGGTGGAGAAAGGTGCGGCCATCGGGCTCGCTTTCGACGGGGACGGCGATCGACTGATTGCGGTGGACGAGAAGGGCCGGGAAATCACCGGCGACCAGATTTTGATCATCTGTTCGAAGATGCTGAAAGAGCAGGGCCGCCTGAAAAATGATCTGCTGGTGAGCACGGTCATGAGCAATCTCGGGCTGTCGGTTGCCTGCAAGAAGTATGGATTCAAGCAGCATGCCTCCAAAGTCGGCGACCGCTATGTGCTCGAAGATATGCAGCGGCTGGGGAGCATTATCGGTGGCGAAGAGTCAGGCCATGTGATTTTCCTCGACCACCATACGACGGGTGACGGCATTCTGACCGCCATGCAGCTCATTGCGGCCATGCTGGTGGCAGGGAAACCCCTCTCCGAACTCGCGCAATTGATGGATATCTTCCCCCAGAAACTGATCAATGTGGATGTCACCAGTAAACCGGAGATTTCCACCCTGCCGCAGGTGGTGGCGGCAATCAAAGACGTTGAGGCGGCGCTGGGAGACCAGGGGCGGGTGCTCGTGCGTTATTCCGGCACCCAGAACATGTGCCGGGTGATGGTTGAAGGCCCCACCGATGAAGTGACCGCAAAGTACTGTCAACAAATCGTCGACGCCGTGAAAGCGGCAATTGGCTAGCGCACTCACGGTGGCGCTGATGAGCCGCCTCGGACGAGTGAATGAAAGCCCAAGAACAAGCTGGAAACCTTCTGCGCGGAAAAGGACGACCCTATGGCTTTTAAGATTTTCGTGACCAGAGACTGGGATCAGATGAGTCAGGTCGCTGCCGAATTGATTGAAGCGGACATCAAAGAAAAGCAGTCGCTGAAGAAAGAATATGTGCTCGGCCTCGCCACCGGTAATTCCCCCACCGGCATCTACAAGCATCTCGCCAAGGCTTTCAATGCCGGGCGCATTGACTCCCGGAAGATGCGAACCTTCAATCTCGACGAATACGTTGGGCTTCCTGGGGAGAATGCCCAGCAGCGGACCCTGCACTGCGAGTCCTACAGCCATTTCATGATTGCCGAGTTTTTTGGCCTCCTTCAGGAAAAGTTCATGGAGACCAACGTCCCCTGGGGAACGCTGATTGACCAGGACAGGCTGGTCAAGGCACTGGAAAGCAACCGGGAGGACTATGAACTCCAGGGTACGGACCGGGGCAAGGCGATTGTCATCAAGGATCGCGCTCAGGGGTATCTGAAGTTCGTCAAGGACGAGGTCCTGGATGCCTACTGGAAAAAAATCGATGCCTGCGGGGGCATCGATCTGCACATTGTGGGAGTCGGTGGGCGGGGCCATGTCGCGTTCCACGAGAGCGGCATCCCGTTCGAGGGCAACAAGGTACTGCTGGTCAAGCTGGATGAGAATACTGTCGCCAATGCCGTAACCGACGGGCACTTTGCGAGCAAGGAAGAAAGCCCGTGGTATGCCATTTCCATGGGGGCGGAACAGGTCTACAAAGCAAGGACGGTGCTGCTGGTGGCAAATGGTGCCCGGAAGACCGGGCCGGTCGGGGAGGCCATTCTCGGCGACGTTACTCCGGATGTGCCCATCAGCTATGGTCAGAAGTTCGCTGCGGCAGGGGGGACGATGCTTTTCGTCATCGACGAAGTCGCTGCGGCGGAGGTTATGAAGCGTTCCGCCGAGGTGAAGGCCAAGGGCTACGACATCATCGATGTACGTCCGATGCCGTTTGAGAAGGTGCAGAACTTGAGCTTTGTACGCAACCCTGACACCGGCCGGCTGGGATAGTGGAACAAAAGATCATCCGGCTGATTGAAGAAAAGGGCCCGCTGACAGGATCGGAGATCCTGGACAACCTCCGTGAGATGAACTTCCTGCTCTGGAGGACCTGCTGCCTGTCAGCGAACTTGCAGGTGCGCATCCTTGGCACCCGGTATCTGAGGCTGGATCAGCGAGTCGACGGCTATGCCAGGCTCTCTCCCTCCATTCTGCGGGAGTTCATGACGTACAGTGTGGTGGGTGTCGCGGGGGCCCGGCAGGCTATCGAGGAGCGGGCGGAACGGATCGTTCACCACATCCGGGAAGTGAGCAAGGCGAAACTTGCTCTGGCCCATGCCATTGTTGCGGGAATCCAGAGCAGGCTTGCCGACCGGTGGCCGCAGGATGGACGGGTCTGTTTCATCATCGCCGGTGATATCGTGTACGACATGGCCCACGATGTGCCACGCCCCGAGGTCAGCACGGGAGAGCTGGTCAACGGGTCCGACATCGACCTGGTGGCAGTAGCCGACAACCAGGTCTCCAGTGATTTTCTCCGGGACCTTGACCAGGTGATCTATCAGGAGAAGTACCGCACCCTCATCTCACCCAGTGTCCGAGAAGAGCTCGACTATATCGTGAAAAAAATGGAACGGATCGAAGAGCAATTGGGATTTGACACGTTCAAACGGATGATTGCCTGCAAGATCCTCCAGGAGGGAGCATTGCTGTTCGGCAGCAGGAGCCTTTTCGAAGAGATCAAAACGAGGCTCGTGGACAGCGGCGCCACCGCAAAACTGGACGAGATGGAAAGCCAGGCCAGAGTTTTCCGGCGAAAGGCGGAGGATCATTTGCTGCATAATGATCCCACGCGCATCATCAGGGAGGACCTTCATCTTTTTTACACGAGTGAGGAGAGGGAGGAATTCGAGTAGCCTCGACGAGGGAGCCGGCCGGGACGGGAATGTTCCTTTCCGGCCTTCTTTTCCGGTCTTGACGGCACCGCGATGCTCGGCCGTAAAAGCGCTCCAGCGGGAAATACGGCGCTCGGGATCCGGTTCCTCCTACACGGGCCGCAGGCTGTTCTCCCGTTCCATCCCTTCATCCACTCCCCCGGAGCTACATGAAGCCAAGGATTTCGGGCAGCCAGAGTACCAGTCCGGGAAAGGCAACCAGCAGCAGCAGGCCTATAAACATGGCGAGCAGCAGCCAGATGACCCATTGCACCGTATCCTCCATGCGGGCGCCGGTCAGACGGCAGCTCACCATGAGGTTCACGGCCATGGGCGGCGTGAACTGTCCCAGAGCGATGTTGTAGGTCATGAGCACGCCGAACCACACCAGGTCCCATCCGAAAGTCTGCGCGATGGGAATGAACAGCGGGCAGAAGATCAAGAAGATCGAAATGCCGTCGAGAAACATCCCCACAATGACCAGGAATAGCATGAGGATGAGCAGGACGGCCATGCCGTTGCCGCGTCCCAGTTCCACCAGGCCTTTGGAGATCGGGTCCACGATGCCGAGCGTGCTGGACGCCCAGGCGAACACGCTGGCAAGCCCCACGACAATCAAAATCACCGCCGAAGTTTCAGCCGATTCGATCAGCAGTTCATGAAGGTCTCGCAACGTCAGGGTGCGATAGACAAAGAAACCCACAAACAGACCATAGACCACGGCCATTACCGCCGCCTCGGTCGGGGTAAACCAGCCCGTGCGCAAGCCGCCCAGGATGAGAACCGGCGCCATCAACGCCCAAAAAGCTTCCTTGAAGGATTCCCAAATTTTCGGCCTTGGTTCGTCGGCCTGTTCCCCGCCGAAGTTGTGGTAGAAGCTCAACAGCAATGACGGAATCATGAGCATGAGGCAGGCAAGAATCCCCGGGATGACCCCCCCGACGAACAGGGCCGGCACCGTGGCGGAAGGTACCAGAACGCTGTAAATGATGAAAGCGACCGAAGGTGGGATCAGAATGTCGGTCGACCCGGCGGCTGCCGTGACCGTGGCCGCAAAGGCCGGTGGGTAGCCCGCCCGCATCATGGCGGTCAGCATGACGCCGCCGACGGCGGCGGTGCATGCCGGGCCCGACCCGGAAATGCCGCCGATCACCATGGCTACCAGGATCGTGATAACGGCCAGGGCGCCCCGGCCTCGACCAATAAAGGCCGCAGTGAACCGCAGCAGGCGCTCCGCCACGCCGGAGCGGTCGAAAATGGCGCCGGCCAGGACGAACATCGGCACCGCCAGCAGCGGGTACTTGGCGATTCCCGTATAGACGTTGGTCGGAACCGCCATGATCCCGAGCTTTGCCAGGGCAATGGCCAGGGTCCCCGCCAGTCCCAGCGAAACCGCAATGGGAACGCCGGCAAAGAGCAGCAGGAAAAAGCAGCCGAAGAGGATGAATGCCGGGTGCATCAGTTCTTTCCCCTCCAGATGCGGATGATCGCTCCCACAGCGCGGCCGGTAATCGCCAGGCACAATACCGGCAGAAAGACGGTGTAGAGCCAGGTGGGGATGCCCATTCCGGGGGAAGTCACCTCAAACCGGTATTCATCCCACGCCATCCGACCCCCCAGAATGGTCAGCAGAAGAAAGGTCAGTCCCGTCACCGCGGTGGCAACGAGCAGGACCTTGCGGCGCCACGGAAGGGGAAGTTTGTCCACGAAATAGGTGATGTTGAGATGGCCTCCTTTGGCCATCAAACTCGAACTGCCAACCAGGGTCATGACGAGCATCAGGAAGATTGAGAATTCTTCCGTAAAAGCAAAGGAGAAATTGGTGAGATAGCGCACGACCACATTGGCAAAGGTGATAAGCGCCAGCAGACCAATGACGATACCGCACAGGTTCTCTTCGATCGTGAGGGGGACTCTGGTTTGAGGTCGATTCATGTCTCCAGGCGGCGGGCACTCCATGGTCATGCTCTCCTGCGATGGCAAAGACGGAAACCACAAGGTCCAACGTGACGGTTTCGGTGTATGCGCCGACTTACCAGCCGGCGAACAGCCCTCCCGAAGAACGGCGGACATACCCAAAAATTTGAAGGCGCCCCATCCCGCCTGCGAAGATGTGCGCCTTCCACTTGTTACCCACGAGTGGGCCGGGAGTGCCCTTTATTTGCGGGCGGTGATGGCCTCCTCAGCCTTCTTCACCAGCTCAGAGCCAATCTGCTTGGCCCATTTGTCGTATACTTCCTTGGTGGCCTTCTTGAATTCGGCGATCTCGGTTTCCGTCGGTCTGACCACGTTCACGCCCAAACCTTCTATTTCCTTGATCAGACTGTAATCGGGCGGCAACAAGCCCTTGCGCGACAGTTCAATTTCTTCCCTGCCAGCCTGGATCGCGGCTTCCCTCACGGCTTTCTGATCTTCGGGGCTCCAGCTGTTCCAGACTTCTTTATTAACCACAAAAATAAGGGGGTCGGCCACATAACCCCACAAGGTGAGATGCTTCTGGTTGGCGGCGGAATAGAGCTTGGCCGCCATGAAGACGGTGAGTGGGTTCTCCTGACCGTCCACCGCGCCGCTGGAAAGCGCCGGTACCGCATCAGCCCAGCTCATCTGAGTGGGATTGGCGCCGAGGGCGGTGAAGGAGTCGAGATAAAGGGGAGATCCCACCACTCTGATCTTCAGGCCCTTGAGGTCTTCCGGCTTGCGGATGGCCTGTTTGGAATTGCTGAGCTCGCGGAAGCCGTTCTCGCCCCAGGCCAGCGGCACAACATCCTTGCTATCGAGTATCTTGAAAAGCTCCTTGCCCACTTCACCGCCGGTCAAGGCGTCGATCGCCCGGTAATCGGGCATGAGGAAGGGCATGGAAAAAAGATTCAGCTGCTGGATCTGGGGTGACCAGTTGATGGTCGAGCCGACCGCCAGATCGATGGCGCCCTGGCGAATGGCGGTGAATTCCTTGGTCTGATCCCCGCCCACGAGACTGGTGCCGGGGTACATTTTGACGTTGATGCGGCCGTTCGTCTTTTCTTTGATCAGTTCCACCCAACGTTCACCTCCAACGCCCCAGGGGAAAGGTTTCCCGAGAACCGTGGAGAGCTTGTATTCGGCCTTGTAGTCCGCGGAACAGACCGGGGATGGAGTGATGAAAGCGATTCCCGCAAGGATTACGATGAACGTTCCGACCAATCTTCTCATGCGGCCCTCCTCTGGCTGAGATTGTTTGTCAAATGTGCCTAACAGCATAAAATATAAAGATATTATGACACAACGTCAGGCACGATAGTAGATGGTAGGCAAGCTGTCAACCCTTTTGTTTCACGCCTCAATCTCCCTTTTCTTCCTCCTGAAAGCTCCCCCAAAGAGGCCTTTGACCGATTGCCCCAAGGACGCTATCCTCTTAAGCCGGGAGTCGATGGTACGGAACAAGAGGGGTGCACATGAACGCTGATCAGATTGGACAGGGGCAGGTTGAGCCATGCAGGTGCTGAACGATACCTTCCCCACCTTGGTCCTCATCAAAATGAGCACCGCCGTGGTACTGGTTGTGCTGTTGTCGTTGGTCGCGGAAGTCGTCGGCACCCGCTTTGCCGGCATCCTCGCCGGTTATCCTCTGGGGGCGGCTCTGTCCCTGTTCTTCATCGGCTATGATCTCTCCCCCGAATTCGCTGCCGAAAGCGCCCCTTATACCTCCCTTGGCCTCATCGCCACGCAGACGTTTGCCTACGGTTATTACCGGGCCTCGCTGCTGGCGGTGCGGCAAGGCAAGGCACTGCAAATCCTCTGCGCGACCATGGGAGGGCTGGTGGGGTACTTCCTGGCAGCGTCCGTCCTGCAAGGGGTGAGGGTGAACCTCTTCCTCGCGCTGTTGCTGCCAACCGTGGCGATCGCGCTGTTCCATCACCTTTTTCGAAGCGCTGAGGATGCGGAGATTCAAACGCGCATCCGGATGAACTTGACAGTCATCTTTTTGAGAGCGGCCTTCGCCGGCTGTGTCATCGTTCTGATAACCTTCACCGCCAAAGCCGTTGGGCCAATCTGGGCCGGACTGTTTGCCGCGTTTCCCATGACGGTACTGCCCGTGCTCGTGATCATTCATATCACTTACGATGCCAGGCATGTTCACGCGATGCTCAAGAATTTTCCCAAAGGCCTGGGTGCCCTGATCACTTACTCGGTAGCCGTGACACTCTGCTATCCGGGCTACGGCATCTATGTCGGCACGGCTATTGCCTACGGAGCGGCAACGCTCTACCTCGTGGTGCTGCATTTCGGCGGATTCATCAGCAAGTGGGGCAATCGTCTGTTGAGGAGCCGTTGAAAAATAGCCATACTGATTGCGGGTGCGCAGGGTGGTGTTTGCCCACCGATGGCGTTGATATTGTCGGTGGTGGTCCTGGGACGTGAGGGACTCAGAGGAGTACAGTCCCTGGTCGTTTCAAAGTACTGACAGCGGCCCCTTGACATCTTGAGATAAAGGTCTTAAGCGAAATTGAAAGGGGTGGTGGACTGGATTTCTTAATCTCATTGCCGGAATTGCTCCGGAGCGAAAGGAGGGAAAGGTATGATGGAAATCAAGAAGTTACTGTTTCCCGTTGATCTTTCGACAGTGTCCTCGAAGATTGCCTCGTCGGTGATCGGGTTTGGTGAGGCGTTCGACGCGGAAATTCACCTTCTCCACGTGGCTGCCACCATGGCGGAAGTGGTGGGTGTTTATGGGCCGGACCTCATCTTGGATGACTTCGAGAGCGAAGTCCTGGAGAAGGCCAAGAGTGAGTTGGAGAAGTTTGAACAGCAGTTTTTCGCCACTTACCCAAAGAAGAAAAGCATGGTAGTGAAGGGTGATCCCGCCGATCAGATCATCGCTTATATCGAAGGGGAGAAGGTCGACCTGGTGGTGATGGGAACTCATGGCCGCAAAGGGATCGACAAAATCATGTTCGGGAGCGTCGCGGATCAGGTGGTAAGGAACAGCCCCGTTCCTGTCTTGACCGTGAACCCTTATCGACAAAAAGCCTGAGGGTGCCTCCGCAAGACGGAAGACGGAGGGCGGGGAGCCAGGTCTCATGCCCGGAGGGGACGGATGGAAAGCCTCATGTTCCATCCCGTTCCATACCGACAAGTTTGGTGGGAGCGTTCAGGGGAGGTGGGCTGGGAGCTAAGCGCTACCTCCGCTTTGCTTGCTCGTGTGGGAGCGATTCCAGGCCTTCAGCAAACGACACAAACAACAATTCCCCCCTCGTAAAAGAGAAAGATGTCAAACAGCGCCTCCTATGCGCTTCACATGTTCTGAAATTCATCAGCAACAGATCATGGTAAACTGACCGCTTGTCTGAGATTGAGATCAGCGAAAGCTACAGTGAACTGCGTTGACTTGGGGCGCCTTCAGCCTTCCAGACGGGGCCAATTATGCTATAAGAAGCTGTTTCGAGGTAGTTGGAGATAAGGTGGGAAAAGGGTGCTTGTCATGCATGACGCCCAGATCACGGCAGAGGGTCGCTCTTTTACCGGTCCATCCGGGGCTACGCTGATGGAATGTCTGACGGCGGAAGGGCTTCTCCTGCGGTCTGACTGTGGCGGTCGTGGCCGTTGTGGAAAATGCCGGGTACAGGTGTCCGGTTCTGGCGGGCATGGCCTCTCGACGATCGACGAGGCGGAAGAGAGCATACTCTGCATGGAAGAGCGGGTTGCCGGCTATCGTCTAGCCTGCCGAGCAACAGTGCTGGGTCCTGTGTCCCTGAAGATCCCGGAGGAGAGCCGTCTGGTCCAGGAAGTGGTGCAGAAGGGGCTTCCGGTTCTGCTGTCTCGCCTTGCCTCACTCGGCCTCGTCTCCCGCCCTGCCGTGGCTGATGCCTGGGGCCTTGCCGTCGATATCGGCACCACCACCATCGCCGTCTACCTATGTGACCTGGTGCAAATGGCGGTGGCGGCGTCAACCTCGGTCCGCAATCCGCAGGCCGTTTTCGGCGATGATGTCATCAGCCGGTTGAGCGCCGTTCTTCTGGGGCAGAGTACCCTGCCCCGCCTGCAGAAGATGGTGGTGAGTGCTGTTGATTGGGCTTTTCTGGCGTTATGCCGCCAGGTCGGGGTAGATCCCCGCCGCCTTGCGGAGATGGTCTGTGTAGGCAACAGCGTCATGCTGCATCTGTTTCTTGGTGAAGATCCCTCGTCGATTGGAGTCTCTCCTTACCTCCCACACTTTACCGAAGCCAGGGGCCTCCGCGCGGGAGACATCGGCCTGCGCGCCTGCCCCGACGCGCGCCTGCGCACCCTGCCGCTCATCAGCGGCTATTTGGGGGCGGACCTTGTCGGCGCCTCGCTGGCTGCCGACCTTTTCAAGGCGCCACCGGGCACCATGCTGGTGGATGTGGGGACCAACGGTGAGATCATCCTCGTCACCGAAGACGGGCTTGCCGCCACCTCCTGTGCCACCGGACCCGCCTTCGAAGGAGCAGCCATCCGCCACGGCATGCAGGCCACTTCGGGGGCCGTTGACAGCGTCCGGTTTGTGCCCGAAACGGGATGTTTGGAGTATTCGGTAATTCAGCGCGGGGATGGTCCTGCGAGGCGACCGGCGGGCATCTGCGGTTCCGGTGTGATCAGCGTCGTAGCGGAACTGCTGAAGGCCGGCGTTATCCAGAACACCGGGAACTTCAACGCCGCCTGCGGGTCGCCCTGCCTGCGGCGCGACGCAAGGGGGATTCTCGAGATGACGGTGGTGCCCCCCGAGGCCACCGGTACCGGCCAGGCGATCTCCCTCACTCAGGCGGATGTGCGCGCCGTGCAATTGGCCAAAGGCGCCCTGCGCGCCGGCATTGACCTGCTCTGTCGCGAGAACGGCATGCTGCGCCCCCGCAAGATCCTCCTGGCTGGGGCCTTCGGGAGTTACATCAACCGGGCCGATGCGCTTCAGGTCGGTATGTTCCCGGAGTTGTCGGTTACCGATATCGAAGGGGTGGGCAATGCGGCCGGGGTTGGAGCCGTGCTCGCCCTGTTGCGGGAGGAGCTTTATGAACAGGCCCGGGCTTTGGCCGGTGCCACCCGGGTGCTCGACCTGGCCACCCACCGGGACTTTCAGCAGACCTTTATCAAGGCGCTTTCCTTTTGACTTCTTTTCACCCGCGAATACAACCAAAGCGGCTTATTCGTCATCTTGGCAAGCTGCCCGGTGCGCAGAGCCTTTTTACTTCCAGGCAGCGGCGGCTGAGGGTCAGCGATCCGAGAGAAGAAAGGAGTATGAGAGTATGCCCAGGATCTTGATAGTGGATGATGAAACCCACGTCAGGGAAATGCTGGAGGAAACCCTCCAGGAACTCGAGGATCAAGGTGTGGAGCTTATTTTTGCCGGCAATGGCATGGAAGCTCTGGAGGCCATCCGTCAGTACCGGCCGGAGCTGGTGTTTCTTGATGTGCTGATGCCGAAAATGAATGGTCTCGAAGTGTGTGATGCCGCCAAGCATCAGTTGGGCCTCAAGGATGTTCACATCATTATGCTCACCACGCCGGGGCAGAATTATGAAAACCAGCGGCTTGACGAAGTGGGTGCGGACGGCTCCCTCCAGAAACCTCTTGACCCTGACGAGGTCTATGAAAAGGCCGCCGCTGCTTTGGGGCTTTCGGCGGGCTAGCTTGAACCAATCCGGTGACTTTTTGATGGGCATTACGGAGTAAAGGATCGTGGGCGAGAAGATCCGATTCGAGAGACATTTTCAGCAGTGTTCGTTTCACAATCCCATGCTGAACGGCAAGCTGGACACCCAGGAACTTGAAATTCGCAGAGACCCGCTCCTGGGCCGTCAAAGCGTCTACAACACGGGTCTTAGAGACAAGGTGAAGATCCTGTTCCCTGATTCGGACCCTGCCCTCATCGAACGCCTGGCCCGGGAGAGTGAGCCGCGGTGCTTTCTCTGCGGCGACCGCTGGCGGCAATCGACTCCCGCCTATCCGGACGAGCTGGTATCCGGGGGGCGTGTGGAGGTGGGTGAGGCGGTGCTCTTTCCCAACTTGTTTCCCCTGTCGCGGGTGCATGCGGTGATCCGGGTTGGTTTGAAGCATTATGTCCCCCTCGGGGAATTTTCGCCGCAGCCCCTCGAAGAGGCGTTTCATGCCTTCAGCCAGTTCGTCGGTTGCCTTGCTCAAAGCGACCCGACCGTTCGTTTTGTGACCCTCAATGGCAACTATCTTCCTCCCGCCGGGGCGAGTGTCGTTCACCCTCATTTTCAGGCGCTCGGAAGCGATGTCCCGTTTACCCATCTGGAAGCCTTGCTGGCCCGAAGCGCTCGCTATCGCAGAGAGCACGACACCTGTTACTGGACCGATCTGATGGTGAAGGAGGAGGAACTTGGCCTGCGGACCATCGCCAGGACAAGGAGTGTCAGCTGGCTCGCCAGCTTCTCTCCCCAGGGGAGCAATGAAATTCTGGGCATCCTTCCCACGAGGAAGGATGTTCTCGAGTTCACGGATGAGGACTTTGCAGACCTGGCTGCCGGATTCTCGTCGGTGCTTCGGGGATATGCCGCCATGGGCTTTTCGACGTTCAATTTCACGCTCTATTCCGGAGCGCTCGGCGCCGGGGAGGATGGCTTCCGCTGCTTCCTGCGCGTCGTCTCACGCCAGAATGTCCACGAGAACTATCGCACGGACGACTACTTCCTGCAAAAGTTGCTGAGAAACGAGATCATGCTGACCACTCCCGAGACGCTCGCGTCCACCCTGCGGGATTTTTTCGGGAGATAGCCGCTGCGAACGGTTAAACAGTGATGAGGAGAGGCTGGGACCGGAGAGGATGCTTGTTGCCGGCGGCAATTCCGCAGTGAACCTCAGTACAGGGAAGGAATACCAGATGGATTTAAGAACTCTTGAAGAGGTGCCGCCCTGGGAGTGGCCGGACGGCACCAGTACCATGCTTCTTGGCATCCTCACCGATCCTCGGGGGGCGGAGCCTGACCGCCTGCTGGCTGCGGAGCTGGCTGGAGAGGTCGTGGTGATTGACGACGAACTGGCCGAGGCATTGCTGACCATTCTGCGAAACGATGCCGAATCGGTGAAGGTGCGGGGAAGGGCGGCGCTCTCCCTGGGGGCGGTCCTCGAATACATGGATATGGAAGATCCTGAGGATCTCGACGACGCGCCGATTTCTGTGAGGACCTTTCGGCGTATTCGGGAGTCGCTTGCCCGGCTTTATCGCGATGCCAAGGTGCCCAAAGCGGTGCGGCGGCGGATCCTGGAAGCTTCGGTGCGGGCTCCTCAGAGGTGGCACCGGGATGCCATCCGGGCCGCCTATGCCAGTGACGACGAGCGCTGGAAACTCACCGGCGTGTATGGTATGCGGTTTGTCAAGGGTTTTGAGGAGCAGATTCTCGAAGCGCTCCAAAGCACGAACCCCGCCATCCATTGCGAGGCCGTGTGCGCCGCGGGAAACTGGGAAATAGCAGAGGCCTGGCCGCATATCAGGAAGCTGCTCAGGCCGCCGACTAGCGATAAGCCCCTGCTGCTGGCAGCGATTGATGCGGTGGTCGGTATCCGCCCGCACGAGGCGGCACAGGTCCTCGATGATCTCCTGGATTCCGATGATGAGGACATCGTCGAGGCGGTCTACGAAGC
>CAZDKX010000098.1:3228-14825 GCA_964505935.1 uncultured Syntrophobacteraceae bacterium | reverse complement strand
CGAGTTGCGAGTTACCAGTGGCAGTTGCCTGTAAACCGTGGTCCTTTTCATGGGTCTTCGGGTGTCCCAGCGGGTCATGAGCAACTGCCTGGAAATACAGTGCTGAGTAGGCCTCAACAGAAATACGTGACCGCCTTCGGTTCGTCATATCGGCGATGCTTGTCCCGGCAGGTTTTAAGCCGGGGGCCGGCATCCAGGCCTTTTTCTGGATTCCGGCTAAAAGCATGCCGGAATGACGTTCTGTGGTGGTGGTTACCTTATTCTTGTGCGCTGTGCTGACTCCTGCGAGCCGGATGCTGAGCCCTGACTTGCAAGCCCAGCTCCTTCTCGCCGTTCACGGGCACCGCCACAGGATAATGAATGAGAAAAGCTGGCGCTCATCGCCGCCCTTCCCATATCCGACATCCGACACCCGACACCCGACATCCGAAATCCGAAATCCGAAATCCGAAATTCCAAATCCGAAAAACCCCGTCACGCACACGCCAACTGGCATTCCGTCAGCACACAGGTGCCTTCATAGGCAAGCCGCGCCCCCTGTACGTTCTTGTCCGCGGCAGGGCCATGGAAATGCTGGCGCAAGGCTTTTTCAATGCTTTCCATGCCGATGAGGCCGGTGGCGCGCGCGAAACCACCCAGAATCGTCGTGTTGAACAACACCGCCCCGGATACGATCAGACCAGCCTCCTTTGCCCAGCCGGTGGCATTGGTCGTGGCAAGGTTGATAGTGGTCTGGAGGTCGATCGCTTCGGGGGCTTTGGTCGTGTTGACGATGACAATGCCGTCGGGGCGGACCCCGGCGGCCACGTTCACCACCTTCAGCAGAGTTTCATCCAGAACCACGACGACATCGGGATGATTCACCAGGGAAAAGGTCTTGACCGGTTCCCAGCCGAACCGGTTTGAAGCGATGACCGGCGCCCCTCGCCGCTCCGCTCCGAAAAAAGGCGCTGCCGTCACCCCTTTGTATCCCTCGTAATAGGCTGCTTCCGCGAGGATATTTGCGGCGGTAACCGCTCCCTGCCCACCCCGTCCATGCCATCTGACCTCAATGCACTTTCGCTTCATCTTGATTTGTTCCCACCCGTTATCTTAGAATGACCAAGCTTGACCATTATTGATTCGCTGCAATTCCGCAGCATCGGCCAGGCCCCGGTGAAGCAATGAATGCCGCGCCGAGACCCTGCTCACCGGGCAATGCCCGGTTTCGATCGCGCCCCCGTTACATAGCCGGTTGCCGGTTTTGAGTCAACAGGATAAAGCTTCGGAGGACCAGCATGATTCGGCCTGCCAGCCTGCAACAGCGCCTCGCCCTTTTCCTCCTCCTCCCCGTGGCGGTGCTGTTATTTGCCATGATCTCCGCGGGCTTCTTCTATGCCAGAAATAATCTCCTTGCACAATGGCGCGAGGGCGTGGTCCTCAGATTGGGTCGCGCCGCGCACTTCATCGATATGCGTCTGCTCCGCCCCAAGGAATGGCTGGAAATGTATCTGTCAGTCTCAGGACAGCCCTCGGCGGGCAACATGCAGGAACGTCTCGCTGAGCTGCTCAAAGACCTGGAGGGAGTTGAGCGGGTCAAGGTGACCTGGCTGGATGCCGCAAGCACTCCCGCCCGCAGCCCTCACGGCAGCCGACAGGAGCCCGCCCACGGCGGCCACGGCGGGATGGGCCAAGACGGCAGAAGAGGCGGAAGGCATGCCGCAAGGCATGCGCCCATTGAGATAAGAGCTCCTCGATACGATGCTCTGGTCGAGCATGAGACCATTTCGCTGATGGCAGACCTCACCGGCGAGGACGACCGCATTCTCGGCAAGCTCGAAGTGGCCATCCGTTTCGACTATCTGGTTGAGGACATGAAGGCCTCCAAATGGTGGCAGGAGCACAAAGCCTTTCTGGTGGATCAGACGGGAAGAGTCCTCATGTGCGCCGACCCGGGGGCGCACAAACAACTCGGCGGCAGCGGCGATCCTGTGGAACTGGCAACCCTTGAAGCTCTCCAGCAAAGGCCATTCGGGACCCTGCTCGGCCCGGGTCACCCTGCTGGTGAAGTGAGTGGTTTTTTCCGCTTGCATGAGGCACCCTGGACTTTGGTCATTATCGCTCCCGGCGAGGAAATCCTTGCTCCCATTATTCGCTTCCGCAATTACTATCTGGCAAGCGGCCTGCTGTTCGTCGTTTTCATCCTGTTGCTGATGCGCTGGGTGACCGGGCGCACGGTAAGTTCCATCAAAGCTGTCGCCCAGGCTGCCGAACGGATTGCTCGAGGCTCCCAGCTACCGCTGTTACCGGTTACCTCACGAGACGAGGTGGGACAGTTGACGGAGAGTTTCAACACCATGGCCCTCCAACTTGAAGAACGTATCAGGCTCAAGGAAGCACTGGACCTGGCCATGGAGGTGCAACAAAGCCTTCTGCCCCGCCACGCCCCTGAGATAGACGGGCTCGACCTTGCCGGCAAAAGCCTCTATTGCGATGAAACGGGGGGGGACTATTTTGATTTTCTCGAGTTTTCCGAGCTCGAGGGACGTCTGGGGATCGTCGTAGGGGACGTTGCCGGCCACGGCATCGGCGCGGCCTTGATCATGACCACCGTGCGTTCGCTGCTCAGAAGTCGGGTCACCCAACCAGGGACTCTCGCCCAGGTGGTTACCGATGTGAATCGTCTCCTGTGCCTGGACACGGCCCAGACCGCCAGTTTCATGACCCTCTTTTTCATGCTCGTCGATCGCTTCAACAGGAAGATCAACTGGGTCCGGGCGGGCCACGATCCAGCCATCGTCTATGACGTCGCCGGCGACTCTTTCAGTGAACTGCGCGGCAGCGGCACTGCCCTGGGCGTGGAGGAGACGCTCGCTTTCCATGAGTACGAGTATGGCGACTGGGCTGAAGGCCAGATTATGGTCATCGGCACCGACGGCATCTGGGAGGCGGAAAACGCTCACCATGAGCCGTTCGGGAAAGGCCGGCTACGCGAGATCATCCGAAAGCATCACGAGGACTCCGCCCAGGATATCGTCGATTGCATCACCGACGCCCTGGCGGAATTTCGCGCCACCGTGCCTCAGCAGGACGACGTTACCCTGGTCGTGCTCAAAACCGAGTCTCTTCAGTCAGGCCAATGCCGTGCTTCGCAAAGTTCCTGTTTGCTTTCATAAAAAGATTATTATAGTGTGCTTTACGATAAGGAATTATCAGTGTGGTAATGATGAAGGTGAGCTCAAACCCAAGAGGAGAACTGACTATGACGACGACAAAAAGGGAAGTCTGCCATTGTGAGAAGTGCGGCAACGAAGCAGAAATGACCGTAACCTGTGAACTCGTTGACGTTGCCGTAGCACCCAAGGTGATTGAGAAAAAGACCAAGGAACATCGCGTGTGCTCCGTTTGCGGCAATGAAGCCGATCTGATCATTGCCTTCGACGAATAGCAGCAGCGCTTCCGCCTCATCCTTTTCCATCTGGGCGTCTGAGCGGAAACGCTCGGACGCCCGTTTCATTTTCCAATCATGCAGCAATTTGATGGGTTTCGAGGAAGGCCCTCAAAGGGTGCAATGTGGAGACTTCATGATCACGCCTGATGGCTTTGGGGTTTCTTGCTCTTGGTGTGCTTCTTTGCGCTGGGCGTGGTTGGCTTGCTCTTCTTCTTGCTCAGTTTGACGTCTTTCTTGGCGCTCTTCTTAGTCTTGTGCTTCTTCTTCTGCTGCTGTTCCTTGGTCAGGGTCTGCCCGGGGTTCACCTTGGCAGCCACTGAAGACGGAACGGCAAAGGCCCCAACGGTGAAGAGAATCGCCACCAATACCGATAAAATCCTTCTTCCCATCCTTCACTCCTCTTTTCCAACACTCTGACGTTCGCCCCTTTGAGAGGGCCTCCCATCTTGCGGGCTCTCTTCATAGTCCTCACCACAGGTGTTGTCAACCGGGGAATCACGGTCGACGATTTCCCTGCCATTCCATTCTTGATGACTTCCTCCCTGCCCGTCTCTCTCATCTCACGCGGCCATGGCGCTTCAGCAGCCGCTAAACCGTCTTCCCATTCACCAATCTCGCGGTCAGAGCACCATTCTCATAGTGGATCAGGTTCACACAGGCATAATCCTGTTTGATGGCGAAAAGGTCAGCGAGCGATCGACCCAGCACCTGGCAAAGAATGATCCGATTGACTCCGGCATGACCCACTACGAGAACGCTCCCCCGCGTCGTGTGCAGCAGATCCAGAAAAGCGGGAATGACTCGCTTGGTACAATCGAGGAAACTCTCTCCTCCATGTGGCCGGTAATGGACAATATCCCGTCCCCTTTGCTGAAATTCCTCCGGATGGGCACTCCTAACTTCCTCGAAGCTCAAACCTTCCCATTCCCCCAGATCGATTTCCCGCAATTCGGGGCGCTGCAGGGCTGCGAGGTCCGGCCGTGACTCGGTCAGGATGGCCGCCGTTTCGACCGAGCGTTTGAGATCGCTGCAATAGACGGCTGAAAACTGGATGTCCCGCAGGTCATCGTGCAGCCTTCGCACCTGATCGATGCCTTCGCTGCTCAAGGGCACGTCCAGCTGACCGACAAAGCGCTTACCACCCTCTCTCTCCTGAATGGCGCCATGCCGAACCAGGTAAATGCAACGTTCTCCTCCCGTGGCAACCGCCTTGAGGTTACGCTCAAACCGGTGCAGGAGTTGTTCGAGCGACTCTCCCAGGATGGTCTCCACATCTTTCTGAATGCGCCTGGCCGTGTCCCGCCGCCTCCGCACCGCTTTCAGGATTTCAGGGCTGTCCGCAAACCGCTTCCTTCCTTTGTCAAACCGCTTGCCAAAAGAGACCAACTCATCTCCTTCAACCAGCTTATCCGCCAGATAGACGAGGGCTGCTTCATCAAGTGCCCCCTTACGGTAGATGAGGTCCATATGGGAGGCGACCACCCTGGCAACGCCCGGACAATCTGCTTCAGCGAGGATGCGACTGGCCTTCAGGGCGTGGTCCGGTTGACCCTTGGCAAGATCGTGAAGGAGTCCCCCGGAAACGAGCAAGTCCAGGTCAAGCTGCCGCCCGGCGCGGTTGAGAACTACGCCCAGGAGGCGCGCCACCTGAGCCACCATCCGCGAATGGGCAGCCACCCGCTCCGGCACCTGGTACTGCTTCCAGATCACCTGGCATTCCTGCTCCGTCGGGATCGCTTCCCGGCCGGCATAGCGCTGCAGCCTCGCATAGTCGGATGCCGTATCGCAGTCCATCAGAATCGCCTGATCCGCCACCTCGACATCTTGCGCCGACTGGTCATATTGGCTGAGGAACGCCCGCAATCCACCCGGGAAACCACTGGCAAGATCAGCGGGGATACAGGTTGTGGAAAGAAGGGGTGGGTGCCCCCGGACACCCCGAAAGCAGGGATGGACGACCTTGGCGGCGCTGCTGCGATAAGCTTCGAGCATCGCCATGAGGCTTCTCGGCTTGACCAAGGGAATGTCCACCGGCAACAGGAAAAACGCGTCAACTTCGGGGCCGATGGCTCTCACCCCCGCCAGCACCGAAGAAAGCATGCCGCGCCCATACCGGTCGTTCCGCACCCACTGGATGCCCGCCCGTTCCAGCACCGGGATGACGCTCTCGGCCCGATATCCCACCACCACCTTGACGTTCCGGATGCCCCCCCTGTGAAACCGACTGATCGCCTCTTCGAGAACCGTGGTGTTCCCGATGGGGAGCAACGGCTTGAAGGCCCCCATCCGCGACGAGAAACCGGCCGCCAGAATAAGCGCGCCGATGCGCTCCCGGTCATTCATCGCTCGCACCTCGCCCTGGCCTGGATCAGCTCGGCAACAATACTCACGGCAATCTCCTCCGGCGTTTCGGCATCGAGCTTCAGCCCGATGGGGGAGTGCACCCGGGCAAAATCCTCCTCGCCAAACCCTTCCTGACTGAGGACTTCATAAGTGGCGTCCCGCTTCTTCCTGCTGCCGATCATGCCGATGTAGCCCGCCTGGGTCCGCAACGCCTGTTCGAGCACCGTCTTGTCGTGAGCGTGGCCACGGGTCACGATCACCAGGTAGCTTTCCTTGTCGATCCTCAACGCTTTCACGGCTTCCTCAAAAGATTTCAGCACGATAATCTCGTCGGCGGAGGCAAGGAGCTCCCGGTTGGCAAATTCTTCCCGATCATCGAGGACCACCGTGCGGAAGCCCACAAAGCTGGTCAAGTACGCCAATTTCTGCCCGACATGGCCGGCCCCGAAAATATAGACGGTACCCTCCGATGATAAGGGTTCGATGAACAAGCGGGTCCCCTCATATGCTACCATCTCCGGCTGCGTGGCGCTCACCTCGACGAGGAGTTCTCGCAACCGGGGCATGCCCGCGACCTCCAGCGAAGCACTGCCATCTCTCAACACATAGGTCGGCAGTGGACCGTCGCTTACCCCGGCCGCGGGAAGCTTCACGATCAGCCAGGCCCGTTTCCTCGAATTCAGACACTCTTGCAGCTCCTCGTAGAGGGCCAGGCGGTCGGCCCGGGAGGCATCTTCATAATGCAGGAGCAGCTCCACATTACCGCCACAAATCATCCCGCTCGAGGCGGCATCTTCCCGGTCGAGCGTGAACGTGCGGACAAGAGTCTTCCGGGAGGTAAAAAGCTCGCGGGCCAGTTTCTGAACTGTCGCTTCCAGGATGCCTCCCCCGATGCTGCCGATGATCGACCCGTCGGTCCGGATGATCATCCGCGATCCCACATCCCGCGGCGCCGAGCCGGATCGCCCGAGAATCGTCGCCAGGACAAAGCTCTCCCGGGCCCTCAACAATGCCACCATGTTCTTATAAATATCCATGCTGAGACTCCTCAATTTCTCAGGTCGGCCAAGGTTCTTTTAGCAACACCGGTTCGTGGCTCTGGGCTTCCTCTCCGCTGCTCCAGCCCAAGCTCGAGTTTTCCCTCCTCGATGAAGGCCTGCAAAGACGCAATACCCTTCAGCGCCCTTCCTAACTCCCCCAACCGGTCCTCACCTTCTTCCGGCAGCAGGGTAGCAGTAATGTTCAGATGGTTGCGACCGTTCCGGCGGGTCAATTCCGCCGCGAAGTCGACGAGACCGCTGATCGGGAAGAGTGCTTCGTCCAGGTCCGCCATCGTCAGCACCCTCCCCGGTTCCAGTTCCACCGCACTGGCAAGGCGGCCTTTGACCGGCGCCATGGTCTTGAGGACCGTCCCGCAGGGACATGACTCAAGCAAAAATCGACTCAGGTCCCCGGTGCGATAGCGGATGAGGGGCATGCCACGCCGGGTGAGAGTGGTGAAGACCACCTCGCCGCTTTCGCCTTCTGCCATCGAGACTCCTGTTTTCGGGTCAATGATCTCAAAAAAAAGATCGGCCTCCCGCATATGATACCCGTACCTGGCCCGGCATTCCACCCCACCTCCGTACCCCATTTCCGTCATACCGTAATGGGTATAGACTTCACAACCCCAGATCCTGGTCAGTTCCGTCCTGACCGCCTGGGGAACGTAGTCGGTACTCAGGAGGACGCTTCGGGGCGCCCCTCGCCCCCGGCTTTGCCGCGCAAGGGTAAGCACCTGCACGGGAATCCCGACCAGGGCATGGATCCGTTTCCTGGCCATCACTTCCAGGGCCTGTGCGTAATCCTGCACCGGTCCGTGGGCAATGCCGTGCGCCCCAAGACGCTCCAACCCTACGGCGAGAAGGTCCCCGACACTGCCGGGACGCTCGCCCGGCAACAAGATCAGCACCTTGTCCCCAGGCCCCACCAGGGTCGCCATGCCCCGGTGAAAGAAGTCCACCGCCAACTCCTGGTCCTCACGGGTGAAATAAACGCGCTTGGACTCTCCCGTGGTCCCTGAAGTGCGAAGCGTCACCACCCGTTCGATCTCACCCTGGGAGACGCAGAGGAACGACAGCGGATCGCGTTTCACATCTTCGGCAGTCGTGAAGGGAAGGCGGCAGAGATCCGCCAGGCAACGGAGTTCAGGACCGTCAAGGCCGGCGAGACGTTCCTTGTAGAAGGCACTCCTGGCTTCAGCCCAGGCAAGCGTCTCCTGCAATTTTGCCAGTTGATGGCGCTCGATGCTTTTACGTGAAAGGTCTTCGGGCTTGCTGCCGATCTTTTCGGCAATCCAACGCTCCAGAGGCGTTCTCGTTATCATGGCGTCTCCTGGGAGTCTCGAGATTTTGCTTTCTCACCCCACCACCATGCCCCCGAAGGCCCTCCCATCACTGCCTCCGAGGCTCAGCTGAAGGGTAAAGCCGGCAGGCCTTTCCAAGGCACTCCCGGTTCAGGTGCCGCTGGCCGCAGACAAGCCGGTGCTCGGCCTTGAGCGGGATGGGCAGAATCTCTCTGGATAATTCGGCACACGTGGAAAGGGCAATCCAGCCATCCCGCTGACAGCACCGTGCCGCCTCGAGTTGAGCGATCTCCTTCAGCACCGCCTGGGTCAGGGTTTGAACGAGGCGGCGCTCCCTGGGCGTCAAGGGACTGGCCTGCAGGAGGAGGCTGAAAGCAATGCCGACTCCCACCGCAGCACCGCACACCCCCATGAAAGCGCAGGCCCCGCCGGCAATGTTGCTGCCTCGCGAAATCGCTGTTTGCAGGATACCGTCCGGAACATCGCCACCCACGTTTCTATAACCAGCCAGGATGATGCCGGCGACCATGGGATGGTGCTCCGGCCCATGAACCGGAATGACAGGATGACTCCGGATTTGTTCAAAGAGGCGGATCATGTCCGTCTCCGCCGTATGGCGGCAGATGTGGTGAATGACCGCAACGGCATCCTCAGCATGGCAGCGGTCGCAGACATAGTGTCCTCGCTCACAGGCGCTGTTTGCCGAAAAAACCATGCCGCAGTACGAGCATTGATACTCCCGCTCCAGCAGGGTGTATTGTAGTACTGATCCGCAGACCATGCAGCCCGAGGAGTGCTTCGCCGGGTCCCACGAGGTTGGTGCAAGCCCGGCGGCGGGCGATAGGGACGTCTGCCGGTGCTCATCATGCCTCCCGCCAGAGGGAAGATCATCACGCGAGCCGTGGCGATAAGGCGAATGCCCCCGGCTGTCGGTGAGGTTGTAAGCGCAAAAGGGAATCAGCCGGCCATCGGGATGGAGGACGTGAAGATGGCACCCCTTGAGGCGTTCCAGGTCGAGGGTCCAGGCGTCTTGAAAGGCCATGCCGGAAATACAGAAGGAATGCGTCCGGAGACGGTCAAGAAAAGTATCCCACCCGCCCAGGCTGGGCCCCTCCGCCACCGGTCGGCCCGAATCGGTCGGAAAGGTCCAGAACTCTCTTTGAAACTGCCGGGCCTTGATTGCCCCCACGGCGGCCGTATCGCCGCCGCAGCATGATTGCCCGGCATTGGGGACGGTCCAGGGCTTGAGCTCCCCTTCCGGCATGAGCACAAAATTACCATGAAAGGAGCAATGACTGTTCTCCGCTCCCGGCGGTCGGAAGTGTTCTGCTTTGATCAGCCCGTCGGTTTGTTTCTCGATCTCGGTGATTACCTCAGGGATCGTTATACGGCAAGGCTTCCGGGATAATCCTGAGAACCGGCCGAAGTAGCTCACCGGCTGAAAGTGCACCCCCCGCACCGCGGGCAGTCGTTCCATGGCATATTCGATAATGGGGCCGATGAGGTGGACATTGATCCCGGGCACCAGGGTCGGTACCAGAATCACTCCCAGTTCATGTTCGCGGCAATGAGCCACGGCCTGTTCTTTCTCTGCCCTCAAAGGTCTCCCTCGGAGCTTCACCGAGACCTCATCATCGAGACCGTCAAACTGGAGAAACACGCACGACAGCCCGGCCTCTTTCAGCCTCCGGCCATAATCCGGCTCCCTGGCCAGGCGCAGGCCGTTGGTGTTGAGCTGAATGAAATCGAAGCCGATGGCGCGCCCCAGGGCGATGATTTCCGGCAGATCATCCCGCACCGTCGGCTCCCCTCCTGAGAGCTGCACGTTGCACGGCCCGGCAGCGGCCAGCAGGGCTTCGTACATCCCGCGGATCTCAGTCATTTCGGGATCCTGCTCTTTGCTGCCGGCATCACCGCCGGCACCGGCGTAGCAGACCGCGCATCCGAGGTCACACCGCTGCGTTATCTCCAGCAGGGTGCAGCAGGTCTGTTGCCGATGCTGGGGGCAGAGTCCACAGTCCCACGGACAGCCTGCCGCTACGGCAGTCTGAGGTGCCTTCGGATATGAGGGGTTCTTGGGTCGGGTCCAGGAGGCATACGCCGGCGCCCCTCGCCAGATGACCGTCTCGAAGCGACCATGCTCGGGGCAGGTCTTCCTCAGGAGTACCTGATCAGCGTCGACGACCCGCATGGCGGGAATCCGCAGCAGGCATTCGGGACAGACACTCTCCGTATGGGAGAGGATGATCTCATCGTCCGCCACTACCTGCCCCCAGCGGGATCAAAGCCGTGTTCGAGGAGCAGCGCTTTCACTTTTTCATAGGTGCCGATGGTTAGGGCGGGACATTTCGTGGCGCGGTTCCGCGGATCATCGCCCAAAATGGTTTCGCAGCGGATACCGCCATGCAGTTTGCCAAACTCTGCGGTAAACCAGTCCACCAGGTCGCTGATCATGAGGTTCAGCTTTTCGTTTTCCGATTCTTCGGGCAGGCCCTTGCCGGCGTAGAGGCCGAGCACACAGGCACCACCCGTGAGGGCGCCGCAGGTATCCCCCGTAAACCCCAGCCCACCCGCCAGCCCGGCCATCGCGCGAAGCAAATCCGGATTGTTTTTCCCCTGAGCCTCCAAAGCCAGGGAAACCAGGATCTGGCTGCAGTAGAAGCCCTGGCCTGCCAGGGTGATCATGCGAAAGGTTTCTTCGTTCACGAAACTACTCCTTGCTTTAGCTGCACCGTACTTAAGCTGCACCTTCACGACAAGAGGTTAGCAGGGCAGCGATTTCTGCGCCACCAGCAGAAGAAAGCCGGGTTTCGCCTGGGCAATGATCCTCTTGATCTCGGGGATGGCCACCGCTTCGCCCTGCTCTTCCGCGGCCCGGCGCCATAACTGTTCGATGGAAGAACCGAAGGACAGGATGATCTGCGCGGCAAAAGTCTTGAGGGCGGAAGAATGATCTTCCCAGTAAACCGTTTGAAAGCCGCATCCCGCAAGAGTAGCCAACAGTTCCTCGCGAGTCATGGCCCCGGCAAGACAGCAGCAGGAGGGCAGGCGCCGCGCCTTATCCCGTGCCCTCGCCTCCCTCAGGTATACGTCACTCAACACCAGCCATCCCCCCTCCCGCAGAACTCGCCGGCATTCGCTCATCATTCCTTGGGCATCGTTGACAAGGGAAAGGCTGCATTCGGCAAGCACTCCGTCCCAGGTGGCATCTCCAAATGGCAAATCAGCCCCGTCGGCCGCTGTCAAGGGCAGGGTGGCATCTCTGGCATGCCCGAGTCTGAGAATTGTCCAGGAAGGGTCGATCCCGAAGGCACGGAGATGGTGATGCTTGATCAGGTATGCTACGGTGCCGCCCATGCCGCACCCGATATCCAGCACCCGTGCTCCGGACGGAAAGGTACACCGGGAAAGCGCCCTTTGGGTCAGCGCGATCCCGCCCGGCCGCATGAAGCCATCAGCCCCAAGACCGGCAGCAATCCT
>CAZDKX010000098.1:0-3128 GCA_964505935.1 uncultured Syntrophobacteraceae bacterium | reverse complement strand
GCGCGATCCCGCCCGGCCGCATGAAGCCATCAGCCCCAAGACCGGCAGCAATCCTCTCGTAGACTCCGCTCACCGCCATGCCCTGAGCGCACCGCCTTTGCTGCTGCTTCGAGAAGTCACGGGTTACGAGTCGAAGACCGACTCGGTTTTGGAAACCGAGTCGGTCTGGCCAACACCTCACAGCTCACTACGGTATAGGACTTCCCCAAGGGAAGTGATGCTACTTGTCTTCGAGGAGCTTTTCGACTTCGGCCATCTTCCCCAGCGCCAGCTCTTCGGGAATGAAGGTCTGCCCGCACTTGGGGCAGCAGAGCAGCTCTACGGGAAACTTGCTTCCCAGATAGCCGACTTCGACCTTGCCCAGCTCCAACGGCAGATCACACTGGAGGCAGATCAAAGTGCTTTCGGCGGATGCATGCTGTTCCTGGCTCACGACCTTGCTACCTCTTCAACTTCCATGCGATGACTGTATGCGTTATGAACCACAAATTCGCCACCCTCACGGGAATATTCCACCCAATACGTCACGGCCGCCGGCTTATGATGGGCCATGAAGCGGTTGGTCTGACGGTTCAGGAGCTTCCTGTTGCTCGTTTCGGCAAAATGAATCACTGCGTAAAGGTCTTCTTCGAGGATTAACCGCTTGTCCAGGCGTTCCTGCACCGCAGAAGAAATACGCAGTTTGACCGCCTCATATCCCTTTTTTTCGGCCACACTTTCACCCCATAGGTCCTTCAGCATTCGGTTCTTCAGTCTCGCCCGGTTTTCGTGACGCTGGGAGTAGCCCGGCCCCCTGCGCTCGGCTGGATCGCCGCTGCCGCTTGGGCAGATCAGATCGAGCAGGTGGAACGTCCGCTTGCCCCGAGCGGCAAAGTTATCCCGGCACATCGCACAATAGGTCACATAGTCGGCTTCGCCGTCGTGAATCCGGCGGTGGACGACCTTGTCTGCGACTTCAGGGTTAGCGAACGCCATATGACCGCCGTAACCGCAGCAAGTCGTGAGACGGCGATTGTCTTTCAGCTCGGAGACCCGCACTCCCAGTTTGCCCAGCAGGCGGCGAACGGCGTCCTGAAGGTCGTCTTCGTACCGGGTCGTGCAGGGGTCGTGAATGGCCACCAGGGCAGCGCTCCCCGGAGCGGCCGAAGGCGGGAGCCCAACCTGGTCGAGCACCGTCCACAACGATTCGACCGGCATGGCCGGCGCATGATCCTTAAACATTCGGTAACAGCTCGAACAGGCGGTGATGACCGGCGGCGATCCCAACTCCTCCCACTGAGCGCGAACCTGTCCGATGGTATCGTCGAAAGTTTTCTTTCGTCCGGCCCATTCGGCTGGGGCACCGCAGCAGCCCAGGATCAGCCCAACCCCGCCTTCGAGGTGCTGCCGCAAATGTTCATAAAGCTGGAAGACTTGGCCGGGCGAGGAGGCGCTCAGTTGACAGCCGGGGAAAAAGACGTGGCTGCTCCTCTCACAGCCGGGCTGATGACGGGCAAGCGAAAAGGCCTCGCTGGTGCTGAACGCCATGTCCCGCAGCGCAAACTCATGCACCGAAGGGGGCATTTTACCCTTCTCCACCATGCCCTGCCGCGTTTCCAGGCAGAACTCGCCCATGTCGAGCTTTTCCGGGCAGACCGCCCCGCACAGTCCGCACAGGGCGCAGGAGTTCATCAGCGGGTTGGCCAGATGATTGCCCAAAACGATGCAGTAGTTGTTGTAGAGCTCACGAATGTAGCGCTTCGGATACGATTTGTAGTGGGCCAGGTATTCGCATACCTTCACGCACTCCAGGCACTCGCAGTGCAAACAGCGCTCGGCCTCCCCGACCGCCTCTTCCCTGGAGTAGCCCTGCCGCGGCTGTGCCATGGGGACCGCGGCCGCCAGCGTGATTCCCCCGGTATTCGTGAACAGCTTCGTTTTGAAGGGTCCCTGCTGATCGCGGTTGGCCGAGAGCGACGCCTTCTGCAGGAAACGCTCGATGGAGAGTACCGCGTAGCGGCCGTCATGCACCGAGGTGATGGGAGAATAGGAGCCGGAACCATAACGCTGGCTGCCACCGGCGAACACCTTGGGGTTGCTGGTGGCGAAGGTCAGGTCTTCAATGGCGATACGTCCGTCATCCCGAAGCGCCAGCTCCTGTCCAAAAATGGCGGCAGCGGCCGACCCCACGCCCAGATACACCGCATCGAACTCCTCGATCACAGCGCTCAGGCTTGGCCCGGTCGGAACGGAACCGCCGACCGGCGTGTTCAAGCGCACCTCGACAAGCTCGTTCTCGAGCACGGTGAGGTCTTCGGCAATCCCTTGCCGCGGCAGAAGCTCCTCGCCCAGTTGGCGCATACGTCCCGCGAGCTGACCACCGGCTTCAAAGAGAACCACCTGAAAGCCCTTGGTGATCAGGTCAAAGGCCGCCGTCAGCCCGCTCAAACCGCCGCCAACCACCGCAATCCGGGCACTCTTCCGGGAGGAGAAGGTGGCGCCCGCGGGCCGCTTCGTGGAATACTCCACACACGCGCGTTCCAGAGTGTTGATCCGGATGGCGCCGCCCAGCTCGCAGCGCCGGCACTCCGCTTCGCAGGGATGGTCGCAGATGCGGCTGATGATTCGCGGAAAAGGGACAAACCGGTTGAAAATGACAAAGGCCGCGGAGAAATCCTGCTTGCGAAGGCACGCGATCATGCCGCGCGCGTCGACATGGATTGGGCAGGCAGCCGTACAGGTGGGCGGCTGTTCCTGAATGCACTGATTCTCACGCTCGCGCACTTGCTGGCGGTCCATCGCTGATCTCCAACTTCTGAATATCGCTAAAGATCTCAAAAAACGGCGAGTCGTATCGTTTCCAAAAACCTTCTTGACTAATGAGACCCCTGCAAAAGTCTCTCACGACGTCATTCCGGCAGGGTTTTTGGGCCGGAATCCAGGCTTTAAGGTTACTGGACCCCGGCTGGAAGCACGCCGGGGTGACGGAATTTGAGACTTTTGCAGGAGGCTATAATGAGACATTCCGCTCGTTCCAAAGCTCCAGCTTGGGAGCGTAGCCTCGGAAGCTCCAGCTTCTCGTGGCCACGAGTCGCGCCAAGCTGGAGCTTGGCTGACCAGGGTTCCCAAGCCGGAGCTTGGGAACCAGC
>CAZDKX010000097.1:9990-14972 GCA_964505935.1 uncultured Syntrophobacteraceae bacterium | reverse complement strand
TGTCTGACTCCTTTCAGTCAGATAGATTGACCAGGCTTGGCCTGGCGTACCGAAGCGACACGAAGGAGTTACGAGCTCTTGTTGTCCGCATTTCTTTGTGTGACTTCGTGTGACTTCGTGGATCAGGTTTCTTGTTGTCACCGCCCGCCCGGGTCAAACAAGGTAATCTCCGCCGGGGAGTAGCCGGTCATTCCTTCTCGATAGGAAACGTGAGATTGGCTCCAAACCAGCCGATTATGATGACGAGCGGGCTGAGCGCCATGGTCAGGAGAAAATAGAGACCTTTCTCTCCGCCAGGGGAGTCCAGCACCGCAGGTGACTGAAACCGCCAGACGAAGAGGGTCACCGCGGCAAGGAACAGGATCAGGGAAACGAACAGCTTGATTTTGATTGGCGTGATGGGCTTGGCCATATAGTTCAGCCACCAGGTATAGAGCCCCGTGATAATGACCACGGGCATGAACAGCACGCCGGCGCCAAGGCAGTGGAAGGCGGTGCTTTCAAACGAGGCGACTCCCGTGACGAGATACAGGAGATTGAAGATGGTGGCGGAGAGCATGAAGACAATCGGGAAATGGACCGTCATGGGGTGTGGATGCCGCCGCAGAAAGGGAAATCGGACCAGCAGCCGGGCAAGCATTGCCGGCATGGGCTGTTCGAAGGCTTCGGTTTGTTTGACCACCCCCACCTGGGGATACCGGTCGAAGACCTCGAGGCCATGAGGGGCCCCTCCGAAATCCGTCGTCAGGTCCGTCCCCGCGTGGTGGCGTTTCATATGCAGACCACCCTTCCAGAGGCGGCTCTGACTGACATCGAAGACCCGACCCTGATGGACAATGTAGACGGGCCTGCCATCCTTGCCGTCGTATTCGTCCAGTGCTTCAAGCTCAAATTCTTTCATTCGTCTTACCTCCCAGGTTACCGTCGATAGCATCACGGAAGACAACCTTGCTGGACGAGTATAAGATGAGAGAGGGTATTGCTGTGGGAGCGGCTTTCCAACCGCGAGTAACGCTCCCATCGCGGCTGGAAAGCCGCTCCCACATGGTCTCATCAGTCAAGAAGGTTCTCAGGAACAGTGCAAATAAACCCATACAAACATCGGCGAGGGGCTCTTATTGGGCCCGGTCACCTGGCCTTCGCCGGATCCTGACTGTTTTTTCAGCGCTCAGCCGGGAGGCCAAAAATGAAATTGCCCTGCCTCAGCCACCGCCTCTCACCAAGTCTTAAGAACTTGCTGCTCGAAGGGGCGTTTGTCAAGGAGGGAGCGGGCCGACCATGGACCGAAGGGGCAACATTCTCACCAGAGCTGCATGCGAGGATGCCCTGCCGTGTCCATGACCGATAAAGAATCTTCTCCCAGAACAGCGTCTATGCAAGCTCAGGATGGCCGTGCCACCGCTTGAGGAGGGCTGAGCCCGGTTGCCGAAAATGCGGATGGCGACAGGCAGCGAGAGCGACGAGGCAGCTCCCGAGTACCCCGTAGGAAAACCCCGCCAGTTGTGCCGCGCACGCCAGGCTTGCATCCGCACTGAGATCGGGGTTGGGGTTTACATCGAGCACCTGAAATACGCCATCCTGCAGCCGCAGATCAATGCGCCCGTAATCGCGGCATCCCAAGGCTGAGTACGCCCTGGCCGCCGTCTCACAGAGACGTCGGTGTTCCTCTTCCCGCAGGGGCGCCGGCAGTAGGGTCTCGATCTTCCGGTAATGCAGGGACTTCGGGTCAAACTTGGAGTCATAAGTGCAGAGCCGCTGACGGACCTCCGAAAAGGCCGAATAGTCCATTTCCGCTACCGGCATCGGGACCAGATGGTCACTCCCCCAGAGTGACACGCGAAATTCCCGCCCATCGATAAAATCCTCCACCAGGGCGGGCTGGTGCAGGGTGTCGAGCACGAAGCGCACTCTTGCCTCGAGCTCGTCTCGAGTGAAGACCACCGCGTCGGGGGTGATACCGATGCTGCAATGCTCATGGACCGGCTTTACAATAGCCGGAAACCTTCGCCAGTCTTCAACCGTAGCCGTTTCACAAACGCGCCACCAGGGAGTGGGAATCCCCTGCCCAACCAGTCGTTCCTTGACCCGTTGCTTGTCCAGGTTCAGCGCCAGTGACTCGGAAGCAGTTCCGGTGAAGACAAAACCGAGCGCTTCCAGCACCCCGGCCACCAAGCCTTCGCTGTAGGGCACCCCGGGCAGACTCTCACACCAGTTGAAGACGATATGCTCATCAGGACGAAAGGGTTTCAGCATGGCTGCAAGATTCCCGTCGGCAATCGGCAGGCACTTGACCGGATGGCCCACTTCCGCCATGGCCTCGCCGAGTCGGCGAGTCTCCCGTTCAACCTCATCAAGTTCATGAGGTTCCCAGGTCGGGTCGAGATTGTAAATCAGCAGCACGGGCAAACCCGCTGCCAGGCTCCTTGGCGACATACCTTCCTCACTCGCAGACTTCCACCTCGATACCGCCGGTGATCTCGAGGAGTTGTTCCGCGGTGATCGGCACCGCCGAATGCTCGTTACCCGCCGCGGCGTAAACCCGCGGAAAGCGACGCATGGAGCGGTCCACGACCACCTTCAGCTCTCGCGGGAGCAGAAACGGGCACACCCCGCCAGGGGCATAACCGGTATGCGTCATCACTTCTTCGGCCTCCGGCAGCCGCGCCTTACCGCTAAGACCTACGGCCTGCTTGAGCTTCGAGCCCTTGACGCGCACGTCCCCCGAGGTCACCACCACCACCGGGGTCCCGCCGATGATAAACAGAACGCTCTTGGCAATCTCACCGACGGAGCAGCCCACGGCTTTTGCCGCGGTTTCCGAAGTGGGTGTCGGCTCCTCGAATTCCCACACCTCGATGCCCCGCTCCCGGAGAAAGTGCTTAACGTCATCGATAGTCGGCATGCTCTTTCTTTCTAATCAATTGACTCACGGCGAACTGCGAGAGATCGCGAGGTCAGTTTCTAGCACATCTTGGCCAACCTGTCAGGACAAACCCTTGCCTGCAGTCGTTGTGTCTCTTCATGAGGCTCCATCTTGAGAGATGAACCGTTGAACTGGAGATTGGCTCACATTCCCATGTTGCTTTTCCGTGCGACAATGGGTCAAATGAGGCGGTTTGGCGAAGATCAACAGATCCATTGTTGGGGGAGCCCTTAATGCGCTCAGTCTCGAGTTTCCGCCTCTTGCCTGCATCGCTACTGCTGGCCTGCTTCATCTCGTTGTTAACCGGGTGTGACGAAACACCCACCGGCCGCAAGCAGCTTGCCCTGCTCCCCGAAAGCCAACTGGCCGCGTACGGGGCGCGGACCTTTGCTGACATGAAACGCACCCAGCCGGCAGTCACCGACCCGGCCATCAACCGATACGTGCATTGCATCGCCGCGAGTATCATCAACGCCTTGCCTGAAAACCGGGGAGACTGGGAGGTGCTGGTGTTCCGAAATCCCAGTCCCAATGCCTTTGCCTTGCCGGGAAACAAGATCGGCGTCAACTCCGGGATGCTCGGAGTGGCCCGTACTCAGGATCAACTTGCCGCCGTCCTTGCCCACGAGGTCGGGCACCTGTTGGCCGACCACGCCAACGAACGCCTCACCCAGCAACTGGCGGTGCAGGGAGGTCTGGCTATCGTGGATTTGTTCAGCGACGACCCCTCCGACTGGAAGTACCAGGTCTTGCGCAAAGCGCTTGGCGTCGGAGCCCAGGTGGGCATTTTGCTGCCGTTCAGCCGCACGCACGAAAAAGAAGCCGATGCCGTCGGCCTGGAGCTCATGGCGAGGGCGGGCTTCGATCCGCGGGCAAGCCTGGAGCTCTGGGAAAACATGGCAGCCGCCTCCCGAGAACAGCCGGTCGAGTTTCTCTCGACCCACCCGTCCCACGAAACCCGGTCCGAAGAACTCGAGGAACGCATGGGGCCGGCCCTTGGCATCTATGAGAAAGCTCGTTCCCAGGGGCTAAGGCCTGCCTGCGGAGGGACCCGGCAGTGAACCTGACCCAGTTGCCTCAGCCACTGCTCATTGGCCACCGAGGCTATCCGGCAAGGCTTCCCGAAAACACTCTCGACTCCTTCGAAGGCGCCATACCGGCTGGGTGCGACATGATTGAAGTGGACGCCACTCTGACAGGCAACCGCCACGTAGGGGTAATTCACGACGACAGCCTCAACCGCACCACTCGTAGCGGTCACTTCTCTTTCTTGGGTCCCTCCTGGTCCTTCTTGGGCGGCTCTCCTTTGTAATAATCGAAATCCCGCGTCAGACGGTCGAGGGTGGCTTTCCTGACCTGATAGACGCCCGGGGCGCCTTCCAGTTTGAGCCAGCAATGCCCGGTTGATCCCTCCACTTCTTTGCCAAGAACCAGGAGATGGTCCTTGCCTTCAGCGGTGGCCGTGATGCTGGCCTGGGGTGCATTGAAACCGTAGTCGGCAACGGAAACCGGTTCATCCACAATTTCAACCCAGGTCAGCCGGCTGAACAAGCCCAGTACTTGTCCCCACCGGGCAGGATCGGCGTACCAGGTGGGATCGTCCTGTTTTCGCCACTGATCCCCACTTTCCTTCAGCAACTCCAGGACGCCCTTGCCGGTAGTCAGCCTGATCCGCTCGATCTTCTCCTGAGGCAGGTCCACAATCACCTTGCTGCGCCATTCCTTGAGGCCCTGCCCGAGGATGACAGGGAGGGCCTGCGAGACCACGTAAACGATCTGGGGCTCTTTGCCCAACACGATGAAAGATCCCAGCCCATCCGGAGTGCGCTTCCCGGCGGCAAAATCCAGGACCTCTTTCCCGCTCGCGAAGGCCTTGACCGCCACGCGCTCAGGGCTGTCGGAGGCCAGGCCGTATTCCGCCTGCCTTTCCACTTTCCGCGAGGCGATGCCCGTTATGGCAAAGACTTCCAAGGCCGTCACCGCCGCTTTCAGTTGTCCCTCATCAGCAGGAAGCTCCCGCGGTTCGGTAAGCCACCATTGGTTCTGGCGCTTTTCCGCG
>CAZDKX010000097.1:0-9890 GCA_964505935.1 uncultured Syntrophobacteraceae bacterium | reverse complement strand
CCCGAGGCCACCACCAGGAGGCGAGTGTCCACGCTTTCCTTGAGGACTTTGGAAGGGTCCTTGAGATAGTCGGCCCCCTCCTGAGCGCTCCGGCCGGCAAAAAAGCTCGAGAACTTCCCCGAAGCCACCACCACGCCATTGAAGGGCCCGGAAGTCGCCTGCTCGGGGCGGACTTTCCGCTCCATGGGGTGGACCGCGTAGGCCCCCTGTTCCTCCCAGCTCCTGTTGGACGTTCGTGCCAGCACGGTGGCAGTCACCGAGGCCTTGTTGGCAACAACGGTCAACGACGACATGAAAGGCAGCGACAGAGAGCCGATCTCTTTGGTCAGCAGGTGATCACGGTTGAGGTCGGTCAGCGCCGGAATATAAGGGTAGTTGATCAGGTTGCGGACCTGATATGGCCCCTGGCGCGCTTCAAGGGTAATGCGCTTGCACTGAGGATCGACGATCAGGTTCTTTTCGGGCTTCACCCCATAGCTGGTCAGGACCTCAAAGAACCCATGATCGAGGGGTTCGGCCATGGCCAGGCGGCTCATGTCCACCTTCACGCCGTCCAGCAGCAGGGCAACCGTGCCGCCCCGCATCAGAAACTGATCCAGGTAAAACAGGGACTCGTCGTTCCAGGTCTCGGTCGGGGCAACCACGATCAGGGTGCTCACATCCCCCGCCACTTCCTTGACCAGCTTGAAGTCGTGGGTGATCACCCGGTAGTTCTTCTCCAACTCCCCCTTTACCCGCTGCATCTTCTCGTCGAGCGCCGGTTCCCCATGACCGGCAGTGAAGGCGACGGTCTTGAGCTGCTGGGCGCTCAGCCGCTTGATCATGCTGGTCAGCTCGAACTCCAGATTGTCGGTCTGGCGGATGAGGGGAATGGTTTCCTTTTTCGTGCCGTAGGTCACCACAAGGCCCATGAAGGCTTGTTTGATGCCAATCTGGTCGTCCTTGATCTCCTGGATCTGCACCGGCATGATACCCTTGCGCACGGTTTCGTGTTTCTTCGCTTCGTCCATCCCCGGATCGATGATTTCGAAGTCGAGGTTGCCCCCCGCATAGGTGGCGTATTCCTCGAGGAGATCACGCACGTAGGCGGCGTTCTGGTTGTACGGGGCCGGCAAATCCTTTGTGAAGTAAGCCTGCACCTTGATCGGGTCATCGAGGCGCTTGAGCACCGTGCGGGTGGCGTCAGCCAGGCGGTATTGGCTGTTGCCGGTGAGGTCCAGGCGCATGGGCGGCAGCTGGGCCACGATCACATTGACGCAGACCAGGATGAGGGTGACTACCACGAGGAACACGCCCCTGGTCAGGGTGATGCTGGATGGTTTCGACATGCTGAGCTCCTTCCCGCTATCGCCAGTTTTCGCGTTGAATGGCATGGATGGCATAGAAGAGGAACGCCGCCAGGAACGACAGATAAAAGACCACATCCCTCAGGTCGATCACCCCCCGGGCGATGTTGTGAAAATGATAGTCCACCGAAAGGTATTCAAAAAACGTCGACAGCCCGCCAGGAAGGAACATCAGGACCTTATCGACAATAAAGAAAACGAAGCAGATCGCCAGCCCGAGAATGAAGGCGACAATCTGGTTGCTGGTGAGGCTGGTGCAGAACATTCCCACCGCAAGGTAGGCCGCCCCCATCAGGAGTGCTCCCAGGTACCCTCCCCAGACCGGGCCCCAGTCGAGCGCCCCGACGCTGGCGACCGTAAGGGCGTAGGGAAGCGTCAGGAGCAGCGCGACCGCGAGCAGCGCCTCCGCCGCCAGGAACTTGCCGAGGATGATCTCGGCATGCCCGATGGGAAGGGTCATCAGGAGCGAAATGGTCTTGGTCTTGCGTTCCTCGGCAATGAGCCGCATGGTGATGGCAGGGGCGAAAAAGATGAAAAGCACGGGGATCAGGCCGAATAACGGACGCATACTGGCCTGCCCCATGAGGAAGAACTGCTGAAAAAAGAGCCAGCCGCAAAACAGCAGAAACACCGTGATCACGATGTAGGCAATGGGGGAATTGAAAAATGACTGGAATTCCCTCCTGAACACCGTCAGCGTATTTTTGAGCATATCCATGGCAGCACCTCGAATGGTGGATCGCTTCAGTTCAGGGTCAATTTGCGGAAGACATCTTCCAGACTGAGCTGTTCCGTCCGCATCTCCAGAATCACCCAATTGCGGGCCACCGCCAGGTGAAAGAGGAGCGGTCTGACATCTTTTCCTTTACCGGCCTCGACGATGAACCGCCCCTCCTCCAGGGACCTGACCCGAGACACTCCCTCGATCCGTTGCAGCGCCTCGCTCCCCTCCTCGGCCCGCACCTCCTGAAAGGTGATGTGTACCGTATTTTCGCTCCGCTCCTGCGCCAGCAGCTCGTCAGGAGAGCCGTCGGCCACCAGTTTGCCCTCGGAGATGATCATCACCCGGCCGCAGGTCGCCTGCACTTCCGAGAGAATGTGAGAGCTCACGATGACCGTCTTTTCCCTGCCGATATCCTTGATGAGGTTCCGGATTTCCACGATTTGGTTAGGGTCGAGATCCGACGTGGGTTCATCGAGAATCAGAATGTCGGGGTTGTGAATGAGGGCCTGCGCCAGTCCAACGCGCTGCTTGTAGCCGCTTGAGAGGGTGCCGATCGACTGCGTGATCACCTTTTCAATACTGCACCGTTCGGCCACTTCCTTGATCTTTTCGCGACGGCTGGCGGCGGGGATCCGGCGGATATCGGCAATGAAGTGCAGGTAATCAAGCACCACCATCTCCTCATAGAGAGGAATATCCTGGGGCATGTAGCCAATGCGGCGGCGTATCGCCTGAATGTGGCGAGCCGTATCCAGCTCCGCCACCTTGACCGACCCGCTGGTCGGGGTGAGATAGCCGGTGAGCATCTTGATGGTCGTGCTCTTTCCCGCCCCGTTGGGTCCCAGGAGGCCGACGACCTCGCCTTCCCGAATATCAAAGGAGAGGTCTTTGACCGCCTCGATTGGTCCGAAAGACTTGGATAAACTCAATGCCTCGATCATCGTGGCTTTCTCCAATTTCCAGGTTTCAACAATTAGTACAACGGTTTCAAGGACATGCTTTCGAAATCGCGATGCTCACTTAGCAAAAATGAGCGGCAATGTCAATTCCGAGCCCCCGGCCTTGACCTTTGCCGCCACAGGGCGGCAATGTTATGATGGTGGCCGTTGAATCTGTCACCATGCCGACCGCCGTGAAAAAGGGGGGAAAATCATATGAGAACATTCTGTCGTATCTGCTGTTTTGTGCTTCTTCTCTGCCTTGCCGGTTTCCTGGGGGGCTGCGTCTATGGGCCGCCGGGGACTTACTACAAGGTCCAGGACAACCGCCCCGCGACGGGAGGAGGTCCGTTTATCATCGGCCCCGCTGATCAGAACTACGTCTTCCAGCTCGATGACAATACCCCTTTTGGCATCTATGATCTCCCCCAGGCTGACAGGCTGCTCTACAACAAGGGCTACGACCGGGTCCGAAGGCAGCGCGACGCCGATTTCGCGGTCGAAGTGCTCATCTCGGGTGGTCTGCGTGAGAACCCGCAGCTGAGGGCAGGCAATACTCTGGGTGGGGCTATGGTTGGCGCCGCAACCGGGGCCCTCATCGGCGCGGCCGTGGGCGATCCCGCCTCCGGGGCCGCCATCGGGGCTGCCAGTGGCGGGGCGTTGGGACTCGTCTCGCCGGCAGCGACCAACTTCGTGACCATCGACCTGAATGTCTACAGCTTCAGCGAGCGCGTGAATGCTTCCCGGAGTATTGCCATCGACCTGAGCACCGTTCCACCCTTTGAAGTACGACGGGTGGTCGATGCCGAAGTGGCGAGAATGCTGCGCCCCATGCCGCCGAGATAGATCCGCGAACAGGCAGCAGGGAAAGGCTGGGGCACGCCATTGCGCTCACCTTGCCATCGAGAAGTCTCGAACTCCCGTTCTCTTCTCGATCCATCAGCAACTTCAGATGCCAGAGCTCCGAATCACTCTGGCTGCCGCCATCATGAGTCCCCGTTCAACCTTGAACAGGGGTAACCGTTCAGGCCCCTGGGACAATTAGTGGATCAGGGAAGGCCGAGGCATTCCTTTGAAGGCGGCTTCCATGAGGTCACAGAGAAAGTGGAAGGGATTCTTTCCTTGCAACTGGCAGGTTCTGGTCACAGTAAGAATCCTTTCGGTGAAACGCTCCCCCTCGTCGGACTGGTTTCCGAAACAGAGTTTTCTCCACTGGACAGCAGGCCGGATGGCCTGTTCGGCTGAATTGAATGATGTGGGGCCGGCAAAGCTGGCGGACCCCTTTCTTGTGGTAGCAAGCATAGGCCGAATGGTCGTCGGAGGTGATTACCCCGTTGAAAACATCCCCAAGAACGGACCTGATCACCTTGGCTCCTCGGCTGGCAGCGATGCAAAAATACATAACCAGAGGACAAACGAAGACCCAAAGATAGCGGCAATGCCCTTTGCACTTCCACCCGGTCTCGTCAGCATTGAGGTTGCCGGATTCGGGGAGGGTCTGCCTTGCCTCCTCTGACGCAATCCCCAGCTCCGGACTGACCCGCTCGATGCAATTGCACACGCTTCCGAGGCACAGAGTCAAGCCGAAGAAAGTGTTCATGATCTCGACTATGCCCCTTCTGCCGATCTTGTGGTTCGAGGTGAGGTAGGCAATGGCCCCATGGACTGCAGGGCCGAACTGGCTGTGTGCAACTTCAGGAGGAAGCTCGGCCCGTGTCCTGTGACCACAGGTGCATCCCAATTCATGACAGCGGTGCTCCTCCATTATAGGTTTGATCTTCGGTAGCTCGAAAGTCTGGTATCTTTCAGGATCGGAAGTCTCCTCGCAGCTTTCCGGGCTTAGAGGAGCTCCGCACTGGCCACAGGCAGGAGGGTAATGTTCATGGACTCTATTCATCTCCTCAACGGGAAGCAGTTCTCTCTTGTGGCCCTTGTGGCCTTTCTGGCCTCCAGCAGACCGAGAGGATTTCTTCTTTTTCGGTTTGGCCACCCTGGGACCATCAGAGGAAGGCGGCTTGGAGGAGTTGGTGGAATCGGTTGAGAGGGAGGCGATCTTCCTCTCAAGGGTGATCACTTGCTGTGAGAGGGACTCTACCCGGGCATGCAGCTCCAGGAGTGTCTTGACGACTGCCTCCTTGCCGGCTTCGTAGATAAGCTCGGCTTCCCGGATGTCCATACGCCCTCACACAATGCGGATCGCAATGAAATGGATCGCTTCTCACAGTGTTGGACTCTCCTATTATCAGAGATTGTGATGCTTGTCCTAAATTGCGGGCCTGAAAAAAAACTCTGGTGAACGGTTACGGAGAGCATTCACACAGGGAAAGACCTGACGATTTCCGAGCGGATGCTAAACCGACTCAAAGCACGCAGCGAGGGACTGGTCGAGCCTGAGGAGATTCGTCGCATTCGCAAGAGGCTTCATCTGACCCAAGAGGCCGCCGGGTTGCTGATTGGTGGGGGGCCGCGAGCCTTTCAGAAGTGCGAAAGCGGAGATCTCTTGCCAAGTCGCGCTATCAGCAGCGCTTTGGTGTTGTTGGATCACAATCCTGAGGCATTGGCTTTTCTCAAGGCAAGGCAGGCCAGCCAGAATCTCAAGGGAAATCCAGACGCGGGCGATAATCCAGTGCCGTCAAAGAGGGAACCTTTCAAAAGCCTTGACTATCAGGTCGATTTTCAACAGACCGGGGAACACCTCGTTGAAGAGCTCAATGCAGTACTTTTGAATCATGGCACTTCGCTCTTCCGTGACGGAGCCCGTTCGTTCCAGGTATTCAGCAAACCAGTACAGAGAATTCAGGGAAACGAACGCAGCGGTGCCGTCCAGAAAAAAGAAAGACTTGCAGGTTCTGGCAATTGTCGTTTCGATCTTGTTCCTGGTGAAAACAAACGTCTCCTTGGGACGCTTTCCCTCCGGAATAACATTGACGAGATACCTGAAGACCATTCTTCTGTAGAAGTCCGACGCCAGCCAATCCTTTTCCTTGTGTTCATGGAGAAATCCCATGAAGTTGAGGCTCACTTCATAGTATCGATCGATCACGCTGCTCGTGGTCTTGCAGTCGTCGATCTTCCAGTCCTTTCGGCTGCTGAGAACAAGCTGGAAATGCTGCCTCAGGAAATCGGGTTGATACAGTTCGTCTTTTAGGGGGATCCTTATGGTCCTTAGTCTGGAAGCCAGTTCCTCCAGGTCGGCCTGAGTGAAATCAGGCTTCAGGAAAGGAGCCATGTATGCCGTGACCAAAATGTCGATGAGCTGTTCTCCTCCAAAGATTTCCGGACATGTGCATACATCGTAATAGACGTCTTGGAGCAAGTCGGTGACCATTTCCTGACAATTGTTCGCCATCATGAATTCAATGGTTTTGAAGAGGTTGTCCGGATCGTGTTCGGGATACTCTTTGAAGTAGTTTAGAAAGCTCGCTGCCTCGTCTTTGCGACCGATGGCGATTTTATGACTGATTATGTCACGATCATAGTAGCCGAAGCTCTTGAGATAAGAATCGGCGAACTGGCTCCGCATTCTCAATAGCAGATCGATATATTCGGAGTGCCTGCCTTCCTTGACGTAGCCGGCGCCCAGCTCAAACAACACCTCCGTATGCAATTCAAGATTCGGCACGAGTTTGGGATAGTCACGCAGGAAATCCTCAAGATGTTGCCTGATCTCCTCCGTGTTGTGCATTTTCTTGTACTTTTCCCACCACTTATTGACGATCTCCTCTTCGGCATCGCTAATCTGGGGGCTCTCCTTCGGCACTCTCTTCCTCGGCCTGCTCTCCGTTTTCGAGTCCTCAGAGGCCTCGTACCTTTCCTCTTCCTCGTCCATCTCGTCTAGTTCATCATCGTAGAACTCATCTTCGGCTTCCTCCTCATCGAGTGCGTCCTCGAAAAGATCCTCGTCTTCTTCACGCTGTTGCTTTGCCTGAAGCTCCCTCTTCTCTTGCTCCTCCAAGCGGGATCGTCTCGCTTCCTCATCTGTGGCGAGACAACACTTCTTATACTTCTTGCCGCTCCCACACGGGCACGGCGCATTTCTTCCTATTTTCACCATAATTCAATCCCTTACTCAGAGGGTGACAGATCCAGGCCCTCTTGAAAGGGCCTGGCTGCATTTGGTCCAAATCCGCTCATCTTCGGTTACGACAGGCAGGCTTTCAGATCAAAAACCAATCGGCAGGCAGCGCCTGTATCGGCACTGCCAACACATCCGTCACCAGGCACATGGCCGCTCTATCCCGACGCCAGTTTCGTCAACTCGTCGTGGACGATGGCGCGGAACAGAGGGATCTTATACCCGTTGTGCGCCAGAGGCTCGGCACCCTTCAGTCCCCTTTCTTTGAGAGCCGCTCGATTAGTTTCTTTTCAACGGCTTCGGGGACGAGTCCCGCCACGCACCCGCCGGACATGACCACTTCCTTGATAATGCTCGAACTGATGTAGATGTATCGCATTCCGGTCATGAGGAAGAGCGTCTCGATCTCGGTACTGAGCTTGCGATTCATGAGGGCCATCTGAAATTCGTATTCAAAGTCACTGATGGCCCGCAGCCCACGGAGAATGGCGTTGGCTTTGACGCGCTTCACATAGTCCACCAGCAAACCATGGAAGGCATCCACTTGGACGCGACGCTCGAGGGGGTGCCCCTTAATGGACTCCTTGATCAGATCAATGCGTTCCTGCAGGGTGAAGACGGGGTTTTTCCCGGGGTTGGCGGCGATGGCGATCACGATTTTATCGAATATTTTCAGACCCCTCTCCAGCAAATCCAGATGGCCGTTGGTGATAGGGTCGAACGAACCGGGATAGACCGCCGTCTTTTCCATGCTATGCTCCTTTCAACCAGATCCTGAGGTGCTTCATCTCCACATCAACCGCCACCCGCTCGCATATAGAAGGAAACCATGGTATCGCCGTAGTGCCGTTCTCCAGTCTGGGACCATTCCTGCAGCTGAACCGGCAGGAGGTCCCGTGAGCCATGCTCCGCAACGACGATGGTCTCCGGCCGCGCCACCTCACCGAGGATAGGCAGGGTTTGCTGAATGGTGTTTCGGCCATAAGGAGGGTCAATGAAGATCAAATCGAATGCTTCCCGTTGCGCCGCAAGCCGCCGGATCACCTGATCGACCGACCCCTGGATGACGCTCGTCCTGTCTACCATCCCGCACAATTCGACGTTCAGCCGGATCAGCTGCACGGCATGCCGGCTCTGATCCACAAAAGTCGCCCGGGACGCGCCGCGGCTGAGCGCCTCCAGGCCCATCGCGCCGGTCCCGGCGAAGAGATCCAGGACCTCGGCTCCCGCCACAGCCGGCCCGATGATGCTGAAGATGGCTTCGCGCACGCGATCAGCCGTCGGCCGAATGGCCGGGCCTTTGGGAGGGAATAGCCGTCTGCCGCCAAAAGTGCCTGCGATGATGCGCATCGTCTGCTCGGCAACCAGTCGTGGCCGCTGGCCGGTGATCAGTAGTCAGCTGAACTTCGCCTACCCCGCCCCCCATTGAAGAACCGGCAACGGGGTTGGGGATAGCGAGAGGCTGTTTGCGGCTTCCGGGCTCACCTGGACCGGAGCGTCTAAAGCAAGCCCTTTTCAAGCAGCAGTTCGGCGATCTGTACGGCATTGGTGGCAGCGCCCTTGCGGATGTTGTCCGCCACCACCCACATGACCAGCCCATTGGTGACCGAAAGGTCCTGGCGGATGCGCCCCACCAGCGTTTCATCCGTCCCTGCCGCTTCCAGGGGTATCGGATAGCGGGCCTTGGCGACATCGTCGACCAGGCGAATGCCCGGGGCTTTCTCGAGCAGCGCGCGCACCTGATCCACCGCAATCGGATTCTTGGTCTCGATGTTCACGGCCTCCGAATGACCGAAATAGACGGGGATGCGAACCGTGGTCGCACAAACGGCGATATCGGGATCGCTGAAGATTTTGCGGGTCTCGTTGACCATCTTCATTTCTTCTTCAGTATAGCCATTTTCGAGGAAGGCCCCGATGTGCGGAAAGCAATTGAAGGCAATCTGATAGGGGTAGATTTCCCGTTGCACATCCCGGCCCTGCACAATGTTGGTTACCTGCTGACGGAGCTCCTCGATGGCACGCTTGCCCGTCCCGGAGACGGCCTGAAAAGTGGTCACCACAACCCGTTTGATGCCCGCCGCATCATGGATCGGCTTCAGCGCCACGACCATCTGGATGGTGGAACAATTGGGATTGGCGATGATATTGGAGTGAGGGGCGACGGCGTCAGGGTTCACTTCAGGCACGATCAGCGGCACCGTCGGGTCCATGCGAAAGGCACTCGAGTTGTCGATCACCACACACCCCGCGGCTGCCGCAAGGGGTGCAAACTTCTTACTGACCGAACCACCGGCGGAAAACAGCGCCACCTGAATGCCGGTAAAGGAGTCTTCCCGCAGTTCCTGCACCGGGAGTTCAGTCCCCTTGAAGGTGACTGTTTTCCCCAGAGATCGATAAGAAGCGAGAGGGGTCAGCTCGCCCACCGGAAAGGATCGTTCCTCGAGGACCTTCACCATGAGGTCGCCCACAGCCCCCGTTGCCCCCACTACCGCCACCTTCAAAGACTTCCGTGCCATCTTTCAATCCCTTTCGTAAAAGCAGGTCAGAGGTGATAGGTAATGGGTGATGGGTGATGGGTTATAGGTTATAGGTTATAGGTAGAAGGTCATAGGCTGGAATTAATACTATCAGTGACGGGCCACAAGACGACACCATCACCCATCACCCATCACCCATCACCCATCACCCATTACCCATCACCCATCACCCATCACCCATTACCCATCACCCATCACCCCTAACCGAGGCTTTTTATGCCCTTCCTGTCCATTGCTGATGACGTCAAACTGGGAGAGAACGTCAAG
>CAZDKX010000096.1:1595-14999 GCA_964505935.1 uncultured Syntrophobacteraceae bacterium | reverse complement strand
CCCCCTGGATGTCCTGCAGGACCGGGATCAGCGCATCGCGCTTGCGATAGTGCTGAGAAAAAATCTCCTGCAATTTCTCTTGCATCGTCTACTTCCTCCCAATAGCGTTTTGATATGGTGAATGAATGAGGCCCGAAGGCCCCGCTGAAGCCTCGGGAAACAAAAAAAGGGCACAACAAACCTCTGCGCCCAACGAAGGGTTTACAAACGGGGATAACCCAGAATTCCGGGGTAGAAACCAGAACGACGGGAAATGGCTCGACTGCCCGACTTCACCTGACCAATGCACTATTGGCCGGAAGCTCCCACCTCACAAATGCATGCTCACCCTGCACATCCTGACTTCAAACGGCACCGAGAAAGAACCATCAACGGGAAATGCCGCCCAAGAACGTCCGCCACCTCACGATGGAGTCACAATCATGCCCGCAGGGCTTGCTCTTCGAGATGCCATCTCTACCCAGGGTGCATCCTCACAGGCCCGCGCACTGCTACAGAGCGTGTTCAACATCAGCGTATCAAGGTACAAATACCACCGCATTCAGCACAATTATACAACCTGTCGCCTCACAGAACAGACTGCTCGCCTCTGCACCCTTCTTCAATACCTATCTATGCCAGGCTCGCACCTTACCTTATACTCTGTGAAATTAATGTCAAGGTATTTTTCGGCGTCACTGACCGCATTTTATATATGTTATGGATAGCATATTTTATGTATATGTTTATTATAATATGAGTAGCCCGATGCCTACCATCATAATTGAGGAAAGAACAGATAGCGCCAATCTCCACGAGCATCGCGTCGCCCACGTCACAGGGAGACGCGGCATCGCCGCCTGCCTCTTGCCTTTAACCGGAAATTATGGCAGGGATAGACTCTGAACGGGTTGGCGGAAGGGCTTTCCTGTTTGAAATCACCTTCCCGCCGGGCCTGCAGCAGGGGAGTCAAGCGACCCGCGGGCGCGCTGGCTTTGCCCGGCGCTCGTGAGCAGCAGTCTCCCATGGGACCCGTCAGACGAAACGACATGACACTGTGACTAAATGAGGGGAGTCCACCCATGGATCTCGACAGGGGCTCTTTTCAGAGCATGATCGACAATCTCTATGACGGCTTGTACTTTGTCGATCAGAACAGAACGATAACCTATTGGAATAAGGCTGCCGCAAGGATTTCCGGCTTCAGCGCCGCCGAAGTCCTGGGCAAATCCTGTTTTGACAATATTCTCAATCACGTGGATTCCGCAGGCAATCAGCTCTGTTTCGGCGGCTGTCCTCTGGAAAGAACCATTGCCGATGCTCAGCCACGCGAAGGAGAGGTCTACCTCCATCACAAAGATGGCCATCGAATCCCGGTTTCTGTGCGGGTCAGCGTGTTGACCAACGATGCAGGCGAAGTGATTGGGGGTATCGAGCTGTTCTCCGATATCAGCAATCGCTCCGCCAATGAGTTGAGACTCAAAGAGCTTGAACAGATGGCACGGCTGGACCGACTGACGCAGCTTGCCAATCGAAACCACCTGGAAACCGAGCTGCAGATGAGGTTTGAGGAAAAGAAACGTTACCACGTCTCATTTGGGGTTCTCTTCATGGATATAGACCATTTCAAGAACTTCAATGACACCTACGGTCATGCTGTTGGTGACGAGGTCCTCAAGTATGTCGCCAAGACGTTCGTTAAGAATTCCCGGCCATTTGATCTGTATGGTCGCTGGGGGGGTGAGGAATTCCTCGGGATCATCCGCAATATCACGGCGCGGGACCTGGAAAACCTGGGAAATAGGCTGAGGTCGCTGGTAGCATCGTCCTATCTCGCTCACGACGGCGAGAAGTTGCAGGTTACAATCTCCCTTGGCGCCACACTCGTCAAGGAAGGGGATACCATCGACACGCTCATGAAGAGAGCGGACAGCCTTTTATATCGGAGTAAGAGCTCAGGACGGAATCGTCTGACAAAAGGTTGAAACCTGAACAGAGTTCCCTCTCGAACACCTTACCCTTCCTGCCGATCCATGCTCGCTTGGAGATGGGTCGCAAGGTTGACATGGTGCTCAGTGAAGGAAGGTCCTTTATTTTCAGACGGCCCCTGACTGCAGGAAGAGAGTTCACCTCGCACGCCGGTCGAGGTTGAAGAGCGAGAAGGGTTGGTCGGCTTTTGCTTCGCGGTAGCCGTGGAGGAGGCGCTCCATAGTTGGCAGGCGCTCGGCCGGACCCTCGCTCAGATCCAGCAGAAAGCATCGATAGCCGTACTCCCTCAAAGCGCTGAGCTGGTTCAGCCAGCATACCGGGGTGTCGGCAAAGATCAGGGAACTGCCGCCTCTCTTCGCAAAGAAATAGGTTTCCTCCCGCGGCGTTCGAAAGGGCCGGCCCTCCTCCAGTTTGGGCACGAGGCGGGAGGTGAAAAGGGGTGGCCAGGAGTAGAGGGTCACCACGGGGATGGTACTGAGCGGCTGCTGCTGCGCCAGCAGTTGCAGTTCTTCCCTGGTGATTTCCAGCGAGAGAACACTCCAGCGGCAACCGGCCAGCGCCAGCTCCGCCATGGCCGCCGGATTCCTGACGTTGAACCGGTAACCGGCCATCAGATTGAGGCTTTGACGATCGGGGAAAAAATCAAGATGCCCCCAGTTGTTGAGCTCCCACGAGCGAAAGCCCCGTTCGCAAAACCAGCTTACCGCCAAACGGTAGTAGCGATCATCCTTTTCAGCAATGAGCGGCGGCAGTGACCAGCCAAAGCGCTGCTTCTGGGGCACGGTGAACCGATGCTTCGCCAGTCGCTCCAGGTTGGTGCGCGTCGCCGCCAACACCACCCATCGGGCCGGTGACTGAAACGCCTCGGCGAGGTCCCCGACCTGGGAGACTTTAACCATCAAGCTTTCGCCACTCTCAGGCTGGGCCACCGCCAACTCCGGCCATCCTCGCCGCAGCAAAGCCCGCTGGCGGAATCCCCTGGCAAAAGGCTCGCCAGCCGGGATTTCGCTGCGGATTCGCTGCCATGCTCCACCGGGTGCTTGCTCCCTGGCGCCCAGCCGGATCAGACGTTCCCCCGTCCGCAGTTCAGTCTTGAAGGCCAGCAGCACCTTCTCGCCGGCTCGCCCCATAGAGGTCGGCTTGCCGGCCTCGGAGAACATCGCCGAGACCGTGAAAGCCTGCCTTTCCTTGCCTGCGGAAGCTTCCGGCCGCAATCGGTCGCCTGCTCGTAGATCATGACGCAAGAACACGAGGGCCCGCTTGTTGTCAACCTGTTTGACGGTGCCCACCCATTGGCCGCTTGACCCGGAACGATGAGGTGACAGGATTTCGACGCTGGCATTTCCCGCCAAATAACCCAGGGTGAGCTTTCGCGATGGCGACCTGGCAAGCAGTTCGCGGGCTTCAAGCAAGGCCTCCTGTTCCTTCTGGGAGGACGCATCGAGCACCAGGCGGTAGGCGCGCACCACCTGGGCAATGTAGTCGGCCGATTTCATCCGCCCTTCGATCTTGAAAGCGGCAATCCGCAGTTTCTTCAATTGCGGCAGACAGGAGAGGAGGCACAGATCGTTGCACGAAAGGAAAAAACCCTCTTTGCGGCCCTGTCTGAATTGCAGGCGACAGGGCTGCACACAGCGTCCCTGCAAGCCGCTGTGGCCGCCCCGGAAGCTGCTCGCCAGGCAAAGCCCGGAATAGGAATAACAGAGCGCCCCGTGCACGAAGATTTCCAGCTCCACCGCAGTCTGGCCGGCAATGTAACTGATTTCCTTAAGGTCCAGTTCACGGGCCAGCACCACCCGCCGGGCGCCCATCTTGCCAAGTTGCGACACTCCGGCGTGGTTGTGAATCGCCATGAGGGTGCTCGCATGGAGCCGTAGCGACGGGAAAAACTGCCTTGCCAGGAAGAAAATTCCAGGGTCCTGCACAATCAGCGCGTCAACCTTCAAATCGGCAAGGGATTGCAGCAGATCAAGGATGCGGGGAAAATCGACTGCGGTGAGGAGGCTGTTTACCGCGACATAAATCGACACCTTCCGTTTATGGGCGAAAGGGAGCAGTAAGGCCAGTTCTTCCAGGCTGAAGTTGGTTGCCGACGCCCGCGCACTGAGCTGCTTCAAGCCAAGGTAGACAGCATCCGCGCCATTTTCCACCGCGGCCCAGAAGCTCTCGACCTGCCCTGCCGGAGCCAGCAATTCAATCTTTGATCTTCCCTCTGAAAAACCTCCGCTACCGCTTTTCAGCTCACGCCTCCCCTGGCAGCCGTCGCAAAAACACCAGAATCGCTTCCATTAGCACAAAGGACGCAAAGTTTGACCTTATGTTCTCGGTATCCTTGAGGAGAAAAGAGATCGCCCCCCTCCACCCTCCACCATCCACCATCCGAAATCCGACATCCGACATCCGAAATCCGAAATCCGAAATCCGACATCCGACATCCGAAATCCGAAATCCGAAATCCGACCACCTACTTCTCTCCAAAAACCTTCCCAAAAATGGTGTTCACATGCTTGAGATGGTAGTGAAGATCAAAGACACCATCGAGCTCTCCGGCGCTCAAATGAGCGGTCACTGCTGGATCTTGTCCAAGCCGTTCTCTGAGTTGCCCACCTTCCTGCCAGACCGCCATGGCGTTCTTCTGCACTATCCGGTAGGCCTCCTCCCGCGTAAGCCCTTTCTTGGTCAGGGCCAGCATGGCCTGCTGGGAAAAGAGCAGTCCGCCGGTGAGCTCCAGATTCCGCCGCATGTTTTCGGGGTAAACGACCAGCCGGTCAAGCACCCGCGTCAGCCGCGCCAGCATATAATCAAGAAGGATCGTCGAATCGGGGGCAATGATGCGTTCCACCGACGAATGGCTGATATCACGCTCATGCCAGAGGGGAACGTTTTCCATGGCTGCCAGCGCATTCCCCCGCAAGATGCGGGCCAGCCCTGCAAGATTCTCCGAGGCAATGGGATTGCGCTTGTGCGGCATGGCGGAAGAACCCTTCTGACCGGCCGCAAAGAACTCTTCGACCTCACGCACCTCGGTGCGTTGCAGATGCCTGATCTCAACGGCGATCTTCTCGACGGAACAACCAACCAAAGCCAAGGTGGTAAAGTATTCGGCATGACGATCACGCTGAATGATTTGACTGCTGACCGGGGCAGGTTCCAGGGCCAGTTTGCGGCAGACCTTCTCCTCGATCATGGGATCGATGTTCGCGTAGGTCCCGACCGCTCCGGAGATCATCCCCACCCGCATCGTCTCCCGCGCGTGCTGCAGGCGGTCCCGATGCCGCTTCATCTCCGCGTACCAAAGGGCAAACTTGAGGCCCAGGGTGATCGGCTCGGCGTGAATCCCGTGAGAGCGGCCGATCATGATGGTATCCTTCCACCGGAAGGCAGAGTTCTTCAGCACTTCGATAAGCGCTTCCAGGTCTTTCAGCAGCAGGTCCGAGGCTTCCACCAGGAGCATGGCCAGGGCCGTATCGAGGACATCCGACGAGGTCAACCCTTCGTGGATGTGGCGGGAAGCCGGGCCGACGTGTTCGGCGACATTCGTGAGAAAGGCGATGACATCATGCTGGGTTTCCTTTTCAATCTCGGCGATGCGCCCTACCTCAAAATCGGCCTTTTCCCGGATCGTCTGAAGGTCCGACAGCGGGATCCTTCCGGCTTCCGCAAGCGCTTCGCACGCCGCCAGTTCCACCTGCAGCCATTTGTGGTATTTGTTCTCCAGAGTCCAGATCCGCCCCATTTCGGGACGCGTGTATCGTTCGATCATGGGTAATACCTCCCGTTACCACCGTTTTCCTCAGGCCGGCGTCTCTTCCTCCCATCGCAACCTTGGAATCGTTCCAAGATACAGCAGAACCAGCCGATGAGAACAGCACCACCGCGAAAAGCAGACCAGGTTCTTTGCCGGGGATTGGGATGCAGAAATTGCCCGTTGCTTCCCATTAAGGGCTACCCTATAACACAGGCGGCAGCGTTTGCCAAGAAACGGCCACCTTCAAGACTTTGCGGGAAAGAGGCACACCATGCCCTGGTTGGGCGCTCATATGTCCATTGCCGGCGGACTGCACTTGGCTTTTCAGCGGATCAGGAAGGTCAGGGGAGAGGCGCTGCAGATTTTCACGCGGAACGAGAGGCAATGGCAGGTCCCCCCCTCTCCGGAAGAAAAGCGAACTGCAGAATATCGAATATCGAATGTCCAACCGATAAAGGCGGTGGGCACAGGCCATCCTGTGGCTTCATTCACTTCATCATTCGGCGGTTTCTTGTTGGATATTCGATATTCGCTTTCCACCACCCTTCATCATTGGACATTTCTTGTTGGGCATTGGATATTCGCTTTTCCGCCTTCCTCTCAGCTGACCACCCATACGGTCCTGTCTTTGGCCAGCTGGATGATTTTGTTGCTGACCCGCCCCATGAAAAACTCCTGAACCCTGGAAAGCCCGCGACGACCCACAACGATGGTGTCGTAGCCTCCCTGTTCCGCTTCCTCCAGGATAGCGCTGGCCGGACTACTGCTTCCCCGAACCATCTTCTCGCTGATCCGGGCAGGAGCCAAACCCGCTCGTAGCAAACGTTTCGTAGCGTCGGCAAACACCGACTCCATTCCTCTTCCGGCCTCCTCCAGTTCCTTTTCCAGGTCTTCCTTCCACACCTTGTCAGCAGCCTGGGGCGGTGATTTGCCAACGATCTGGTGTAGGATATCGAACCCTTTCACCACATGAAAAAGGCAAACCTCAACCTTCGATGAGCCGCCCAAGAACTCCGCCACATAATCCACCGCCAACATGGCACCCTCAGAGGCGTCGAGCGCAACCAGAAATCTCCCGCGCTGCTGTGCCGCACCAATGATCCAGAGAGGGATATGACCCAGTTTTTCGACCAGCTTATTGGCGATGCTTCCCAGCACAAAGTCCTTCAGCTCGCTCACCCCTCTGCGACCAACCACTACCGTATGGTACCCGGCTTGAGACTCGGTGATGATGTCCCGAGCAATCCCCACTTTCCGCTCTTCAATTCTCACTACCACTGATTTCTTGGGAATCCCCGCCGCCTCCAGCAGTTCGCGCGCCTGCTCCATGAAGTCCTGAATGGCCGCTTCCTGCTGGGTTTCCCATTCCTTGATGTCGGCAATGCGGTAATGAAAGCTGGGCTGGCGCTGCAGGTCGAGGAAAGACTCCGGGACTTTCGTCATGATATGAAACAGGACAATTCTGACCGCCTCGGGTGGTACGGTAGCTGCGACATAGCGGACGGTGTCAAGCGCCTGGATCGAGCCGTCGACGGCTACCATGACGGTCATACGCAAGCGGCTGTTCATGCTCTCTCCTTTTCAGCTCTCACAGGACAGGTTGGTGATGGTGCAGATATCGTTAATGATCTTGGTGCGGTGGTGATGGTAGGCCGCATCATTGGACATGATCATATCCAGCTGACGCGTGTGCATCAGCATGTAGCCCAGCATTTTGAGCTTCTCCTTCATCACCTCCTCAGCGAAACCCTCAATGCGGGCGAATACCCCATCTTCCTTGACTTCAACGCGAAAGCCAAACTCCTCAAGGATGCTCGACACAAAAACCGCCCGCCTCAGTCGCCGCTGATAATCCGCCGCTCCTCCCTTAAAGCTGAAACTGACGTAATTTTCGTTGGCCCGCTCACCAACCAGCGCCTCAATCGTGCAGAAATGGAAGCCGAACCGTGACGTGAGACTACAGAAATTCCTGGAAATCATGAAGTAGTTGCGGTTGACATATTCGGACGGCATGGATCCGTCCAAAGCAGGATTTGCCGAGGCTTCGAGAAGGATCGACATGAAGCCCTTGGTGTCCACCGGCGGCGGGCCTTCCCAGGGTATGGCGTTGATTCCCTCCCATAAAGCCAGCATGGGAATGGAGACGATGTTTTCCAGCTGGACGAATTTTCCGGGAACGTCTTCCTTGAAGCCATCATCGAGATTGATGATCCACCACAGCATCGGCACCTTATAAAACAACTGCTTGCTGGCTCGCTCCGAGAAATGGTGTTCCTTCCCGAAGCTGAACATCTCCTTTACCGACTGTTCATGGCAGAAGCGGGTGATGTCGTGAAGGGTTTGGCAATGCTTCGGTTTGAAGTCGGAACTGTCCGGATCGAGGAGGTGCAGCGGCACGATGTGTTGGGTGACTTCCTTCAGGATCTCGTGGACCGGGCTCCCTTCCATGAGGTTCTTTTTCACCTTGCTGGAAGAAGCCAGGAGAGGTCCGACACGCCCGCGATAGACAGCGGCCCCATCGGCATCGACCGTCAGCTCTTCACCATGCTGCAGGGCGCTGGTGGCCGCCGGCATCCCGAAAATGGCGGGTACGCCAAACTCTCTCGCCACGTTGGCCAGGTGCCCCGCAGCACTTCCCTGCTCCGTGACCACGGCCGCCGCCCGGTTCAGGAGCGCCGCCCAACGCGGCAGGGCCTGGGCCGTAATCAACACCCCGCCATGAGGAAAATTCAGGGCGTCACCATGCCGGCGAAGGACAAAAGCCGGCCCGCAGGCCACCCCGGAACTGGCGGTCGTCCCTCCCTGAAGCACCAGGAGATCGCGCGGAATATCGCTCCTCGCGCTCCGCGCCCCTCCATTTCCCCCTTCTGTTTGCTTGAGCGGCCGACACTGAAGCAGAAAGACCGATCCCTGCTCATCGATCGCCCATTCCACGTCTTGCGGTGAGCCGTAATAGTCTTCAAGACGCAGGGCAATTTCAGCCAACCGCCTCACCTGCTCATCACTCAGTGAAGGAAGGTTGCTCTTTTCTCCCGTGACTTCCAGACGGCAGACCCCCTCATCCGGATAGCAGGCGAATTTTTGCTCCTTGGTATGGATATCGCGCTGGATGATCGGCATGGCATCCTGGCGCGAGACGACAAAGAGGTCCGCCGCAACACTCCCGTCCACCACCGACTTGGGCAGGCCCCATACGGCGTTGATGAAAATCGAGTCATCCCGGAGGTGGAGCGGGTTGCGCGAATAAGTCACCCCTCCCGCCGCAGCGTTGACCATGACCATGCACCCTACACACATGGCCACGTCCTCATCCAGAATTCCCCGGTTGAGCCGGTAGGCAATGGCCTGCAAGCTGTACTTGCTGGCCACAATCTCCTTGTAGGCCTCGATGAGGTCTTCGGGACTCACGTTCAGTTGTGAGCGATACTGGCCGGCAAAGGAGGTCCCCGCCAGGTCCTCCCCCAGGGCGCTGCTGCGCATGGAGACCTTCACCCCCTCACCGGCTTTGGCTTCAAGGTGGCGATAGGAATCCATGATCGCTTCTTCAAGGTCCGGAGGGACCGCCGCGCGAATGATCAATTGCTGGATGTCGGCGCTCAAAGAAAAGAGCTGATCCAGTTGCTCAACTTCCGAGGCCTGCAGGATGCGGTCAATCTCGGTCTGCAGTTCGTTGTGCTCAAAAAACCGCTGGTAGGCCAGCGAGGTGATCACGAATCCCGGGGGCACAGCCAGCTCGAGGCGGGTCATCACTTCTCCCAGATTGGCCATTTTGCTCCCCACCTGATCGGCCATGCTCACGTTGATTTCCTCAAAGGGGAGCACCAGTTGCTCGGCTTTCGGCGGTTTCCTCTGAGAGAGCACGTCATTGATCCGGCCTTGAATTTCTTTGAATTGATCAAACAAATCCTGGTACTTCCCGGGAGCAAGCTGATCAAGATTCTGTACAATGCGAAAGACATTGACGGAAACGGCGGTGCAGTCAGCCCGGATAAAAGACATGCCGAATGGGCGCGCGCCTCGCAGGGCTTCCTCCATCTCCGCCATGATCTCGAGTGCCTTGTTATTGGCTGCCAGGAGCACTTTAAAACTATGGTAGCGGTCCTTGAAAGCCGTGCGAAGCTCTTCGATTCTGGCCGGCGAAAACTCCTCTTGGCGGCCTCTGGAGAAGAGCTTACGGAAAAGGTTTGCCAGGGTCCCCATGGTGCAACTCAACTTTGCTTGGCGCCGGAAACCTCGTCCACTGCGTGTCTGGTGCGCTCGGCATGGAGGGTCTTCTTCTTGTAGGCATCCTGAAGCTTGTAGAGCAGCTCATCGATGTCCATGGGCTTCATGAGATAGTCAAAGGCCCCCTGTTCCATCCCCTCAATCGCCACTTCCATACTGGCATGACCGGTCAGCATGATCACTTCTATCAGCGGAAAGCGCTTCTTGATTTCTCTCAAAACCGTCAGGCCGTCCATGCCGGGCATCTTCACATCCAGTACCACCACGTCTGCCACCTCCTGCCCCAGCCTTTCGAGTGCCGCTTCCCCGCTGTTTACCCCAGACGCTTCCAGATTCCGCCGTTTCAGCCTCTTGACCAGGGTCTCCAGAAACTCCACTTCATCATCCACCAGCAGCACCTTGAATGTGTCCACTTTTATCGCCTCCTCGCTCTCAGGACCTCTCCGACCATTTCCGGCAAGACACCCCATTCACGGAGCATCGGCAGAAACACGAGGGTGCCCCCCGGCACCGGGATAGCGTACACCCTGTTGCCCGCCGGTTCGAGTAGTATAGAAAGGATCAATTGCCCGCGGCAAGCATTCTTTGGGGATTCTTCGCCTGCCAATGGTATTTCCATCGGAACGCGGTCTCGACGACCGCCCGGCAGGGCGAAGCGGGGCCAGGATGACTCCTGCCCCGGCGCTGGAAAAGGGCGAGGAGGAAAAGGCACGGCGGTGCTGTACGCCCTTCCGGCCATCGGCAAGGACGGCCGGAAGGGTATTGGGCTCAAGCTGGAGGGTTCCGGTGTCGCTCACTCCCTGGCAGGTAGTTTGACCAGATACACCGAACAGGGACTGGATTTAACCACCTGGGACGCCACGCTGCCGAGCTTGAACCGCGCACCGGGACTCAACCCGCGACTTCCCATGATGATGAGATCGATCTTCTCGGTTTCGGCAAAATCGGCGATCGCCTCCGCTGGGGAAACCGAAGTGGCCGTATGCCTGGTGCAACTGGCGCCAACGTTTTCGGCGTCGACGACCTCACAGGCCTGCTTGAGAATCTCATCGGCACGCTTCTGCAGGCCTTCCATATGCCGTTCTCTTCTGGCCGGCGAGATTTCGTGATCGTCCATGCCGCCGATGAACGGCACGACACTGATCAAGGCGATGGACCCACCTTTGGTTTTGACACAGTCGATTGCCACCCTGAGCGCTTCGAGCGCATATTCCGAGCCATCTACAGGCACCAAAATCTTCATTGCTCCCCCCTTAGACTTCCTTCTTCATCTTCGCCTTCTTCATGGTGAGTCCAATGCCGTCGAAGAGATAGAAGATCGCGTATCCCCACCACATGGTATAGAGCACGTAAAAAACGAGCAGGCCGATCACCGTGAATGCCTTACCGGCAACGTTCTCCGGTTGTATTCCATAATAATTGTAGGAAGGTTCGACGGCCCTCTGGATGACCTTCATGACCATCTCCGACTCGGTGAGCTTCTTCTCCTTCTGGAACTCCTTGTTCATTTTGGTCAGCATGCTCCACCAGAGCGCCATGGCATCCGTTTCCTTGAGACCGTAACGGCCGGCCACCTTCGACCCGTCATTGTGATACATCTCTTCCGAGTCTCTCAAGGTCCCCCCAAGGAGCTTGCCCAGATCGCCGGTGATGGCGAGCTGGCCTTCTTTTACCGTCCCCTGAGCGCCGTTGCCGGTCAGCAGTTTGACGGCGTTGGCCCCCTGCTCCGGTTTATCCAGCTTGATATTCACCGAGAAGTTGCTGCCCACGAGCTTTTCAGTGCCCTTGAGGACCTCCGGAATGAAATAGGAGGAACCTTTCGACAGCTTGTTAAAGAGGTCATCGGAAAATTCCAGACCATTCTTGCCGTCAAACAACGGCTGGAAGATCAGAAACAGGACTCCCAGGAAGGTTACCGCCAGGAGCAGCCCCATATTGAAAAATTTCGCGTGTCTGATCAGCATCGTTAGTCCTCCTCTCTCAGTACACCGAGGTTGCTAAAGAACTTGGCGAAAATCCACAACCCGAAGACGGCAACCACAATCCAGAAGAGGATGTTCCCCACGTACTCGATCCACTCGCACACGGGTTTGGAAATATCGATCACCTCCAGCTCGGTGAACTTCTTGGGAAGGGTGGCCGCCCGGTTCAGGAACCCGGCGATGATGGAAACCGCATAGAAACCTCTGATGTGAATCCCTTTAACCACCTTGGTGGTCAGCGCCCCCACCTGAATGCCGACCAGCGACCCGATGAGCATCCCCATGGCAAGGGTATAAAAAACGTAGCCGTAGATGGCATACTGACCGATGGCGGCAAGCCCCGCGGTAAAGATGATCTGCAGGATATCGGTCCCGACCGTGGTCATCGAGGAGACGCCATAGATATATACAAACAAAGGGAAAGTGATGAATCCGCCGCCCACGCCCATGATGGCCGCCATGATCCCGACCACGACCCCGCCCATGGCAATGATGACGCCGGAAAGCTTTTTGCCGCCGGGTACGAAATCCTCGTCGAAACGGATCATGGGCGGAATGTTCATATTCTGCAACTTGGCGGCAATGCCGGGGGTACCTGAGACCGGGCCCCCATGAGCATCCCCACCGCCCCCGGCGCCCCCTTTGCTCGATCGCAAAAAGTCGGTTAAGGCGTAAAAGCCGAGGAAGCCCAGCAGGACTGCGTAAACCGCACTGATGAAAGCCTCGCTGAGGAGGGGATCGTAGTTGTAAAGCCCCTTATTGATGGCCCCCCCAATGAACGTCCCAATTCCTGAACCCACCAGAAAGGCGATCGCCAGGCTCACCGACACGTTCCCCAGCTTTTTGTGGACGGTCGTACCCATGATGGCCTTGGCAAAGATGTGGAAAAGATCCGTGCCCACCGCAAGGATGCCTTTCACACCCGCTGCCATGAGCGCCGGCGTGATGATGAACCCGCCCCCGGCGCCGATGCATCCCGTGATCAAACCCGCCGCCAGCCCCACCGCCATGGAAACCAGAAAAATGGTGGTGGTGTAAAAAGCGGGCCCATAAGCAGTCTTCCCTCCAAGCCACGGTGCCGCCTCCAGAAACGAGACCGCCAGGATCGGCAGGGCCAGGAGGAAGAGGACCAGAAGCTTCTTGCGATTTTTTATAATCGACATGGAAACCTCGAAGTCCCACTGCGCGTGCGCCACCGAAGCGGCCTTTAGAAATTCAAATACTTTTCTTCCATTACTCATGAATAACCTCCTTTGGCATCAACATCTCCTCCGTCCAGATCTTCAACATTATCCGTCAAAATCATGAAAACAGGGCCGTCGCCTGTACGACTCCCGGTTAACCCTCGCAAACCCAGGGAATCATATCGATTAAGGTTTGAATCCTTCATCTCTCTTAGACCTCGGTGAATCGTAGGTTGGGTTGAGTGGCAACGAAACCCAACAAACAGGGCGCCAGATCGTAGATCGTAGGTTGGGTTGA
>CAZDKX010000096.1:0-1495 GCA_964505935.1 uncultured Syntrophobacteraceae bacterium | reverse complement strand
TGGCAACGAAACCCAACAAACAGGGCGCCAGATCGTAGATCGTAGGTTGGGTTGAGTGGCAACGAAACCCAACAAACAGGGCGCCAGCAAAATGAAGATTTTCAACCTCAACGAGTATAACGTGCCGAAATTCTGAATCAGACCGATTTTCTGGAAAGTACTCGTGTCAGCAGGAAGTTGCGGAGCTGCACCTGGCACCTCGGTGCAAGATTGTGAGAAACAGACCGACGGCCTATGTAGCACGATACGACGGCTACAGCAAGAATTTACATAAACCTGCAAGAGAAAATCGCCAAAAAAAATCACCCCGCCTCTTGAGTGCCCGTTCCCCTTCCATTATGCTGCCTTCCTTGACACGAAAACAGGAAGATCAGGAAAGCGCTCATGGCAAAATGCCTGGAAGGTATCGTTTTAGCAAGGTTGCTGAAGGCGTGAACACGAGACATCTCGTCAAAGAAGGCCTCGTTTCCGGGACCCGCAAAGGCTGGGCTGGCTTCATCTGGATGATGAAGATCCTCGTGCCGATCTCGCTCTTCACGACCCTGCTGGAATGGAGCGGCGGGATCGGCTACCTCGACTTTCTCGTGCGGCCCGTGATGAAGCTCCTCTTTCTCCCCCCCATGGCCGCCCTGCCCCTCCTCATTGGCGCGCTCACGGGAGTCTACGGCGGCATTGCCGCCATGGTGGTGCTGCCCTTTACCCTCGAGCAGATGACGCTCATGGCCATCTTTATCCTGATTTTCCATAATGTGGTTCAGGAAACAATCATTCAGGGGAAGTCGGGCATTCACCCCCTCAAAGCCCTCCTCTTTCGCCTCATCCCCGCTGTCATCACTGTGGTCCTGACCGCTCAATTCCTCGACACCGGCAAGGGCGAGGTCATCAACCGGGAGGCTATGGCCGCCTCAGCCCAGACCTTCGCTGCGATGCTTGAGACGTGGGGCTGGACCATGCTCGCATTGGCCGGCAAGATCCTCCTGATCATCATGAGCCTGCTCATCACCATGGAGCTCCTTGGCACCTTTGGATTGATTGACCGCATCGTCCGTCTCTTCAAACCCCTTTTTCACCTCTTCGGCTTGAGCCCCACCGCGGGACTCATCTGGTTCACGGCCGTCATTTTCGGGTTGGCCTATGGGGCCGCAGTCATTGTCGAGGAGGCCCAGAAAGGCCACCTGACCCGGGAAGAACTGGAACGGCTGCATCTTTCCATCGGCATCAACCATTCCCTGGTCGAAGATCCCACCCTGTTTCTCGCGCTGGGATTGGGGGCGTTTTGGCTCTGGCTTCCGCGCCTGCTCGCAGCCATCATCGCGGTCCACCTTTTCTGGCTCTACCAGCAGGCTGTGCGTCGTCGTCATCCGTGACCGACCGTTCGGAAGATTATGCTTGTTGAGGTTTGGTTCTTTCGTTCCCTAATCACTTCCTTTTGAGAGGATGCATGTGGGGGGCGGGGTTGCCGCCGCCCGGGGGGGCGTACAAGCGGCGGGGAAGC
>CAZDKX010000095.1:0-15052 GCA_964505935.1 uncultured Syntrophobacteraceae bacterium | reverse complement strand
CGAGGAGCTTACCCTCAACACCCCGATGAAGCGTCTTCCGTTTTGAAAGGGTCCCACACGATGACAAAGGACTGGATATCGAAGGAGGCGGACCTTCCCCTTGAGGTGGTTATTCTGCTGATTGGCGGCCTGACGATGCTGATTACCGGAATTCTGCTCTTTCCGGTGGCTGCAGGATCACTCCCTTACTTTGAAAACGGTTTGTACGGATTACTTCTGGTCGTGTTTTCCCTGCAGATCGTAACGCTTGGAAAGACCCCGTTCGGCGATGTACGCCGGTCCAAAGCTGTCATCGCTCTCGGGCTGGTGATTGCGGCGGTGGGGATTGCCGCCTGCTTTGTCCCTGACATTTTCGACCAGCTTCCCCGTATCCTGCTGATTCTCTGTTTCGGCCCAGGAGGTTTCGTGCTGCTGCTCCAGATGTGTCTTGCCAAAGATAAGCTCCGATCCTGGGCAAGATACGGGGGGATTTTTTGGCATCTCATTGTGGGATGCGGTGCGGTCTATGTGCTGTCGATGGTGATCGCCCTGCTCATCTGGCAACAGCATCTGCTGACGACGTCCATGACCGCGGGGGTGGTTCTCGCTTTTGGGCTGGCGATCTTTTATCTCGCCGGGGTTCTGCGGAAGATCTATGGCATATATCCCGAAGCGGGAAAACCCCCTCAGGGCGATGTTGAGCTCTCCACCGATCAGGCTATGCTTCTTTTGATGGGTGTTTTCATGCTGCTCCTCGGCATTCTGCTGACTCCGGCAACGCTGGGTTTGCTTCCTTTTTCAGGAAGTGCGCAGCTTGGACTGCTGATGGTGATTTTTGCCGTTCAGATGCTTGCCTCCGGAAGCACCCCAATTGGCCCGTTCCCTCGTTCATGGCTGATGATTTGGCTCGGTCTCTTGTTCGCGGCGCTGGGAATCGTCTCCTGTATTATCCCGGAGATTCTGGTCAGGCAGCTGACGGTTCTCGTCGGCGTGCTCAATATCCTGGGCGGGGTCATCATCTTGTGGCAGATATGCATGCCTCGCCTGAGAACATCGGAAGAACCGCGCGGTCCTGTCCCCGCGATTTTGAACAAGCTGTTTGCCGCGCAGCTGACCATGAACCTGTTGACGATCCTGTTTGGTTCCTCAATGCTCGTATCCAACCTGGTCCCCGGATGGATCATTGGCGTGGTTCTTGGCGCCAACGGCTGCGTCCTTTTGTATCTGCTGCATATTATGATGGTTCTGGCTAAGCTGCTGCGAGCCGTTCCCGGCGGTCTGCCGCAGCCGCACTCAGCAATAGCCGAAAGCTAGAAACCTCAACGCGTCGACGAATTTCAGGGACTCGAGGCCCCCGGCTCCGCGCTTGCCGGCAACACCATCGGTTCCCGTAACACCGCCAGCTACTGCAAGGCGCTTCATGGCAATGCCCTGCTGGTCTTTCCTTCGTTACGCAACAATGGGAGGCTCACATGATGGAAACGACAATCAAGAAGAGAATCGAGATCGAAGGCTATGGAATGGTCGACGGCGAGTTCATCCAGAACGAGCAAGGATGGTTCTGCAGTCAAGTCAACGGCGTTCGCTGGAATTTCCGCGAGTGGGGTGCGCAAGCGCCCATGGAAACGCCCGAAGAGGCGGCAGTCTACCTTCTATCGTTGGATATTGATGATCGTGTTGATAATAACTGAGAAGCGTTAGCTTACAATGATATTCGGTGGCTGGCCGATCCCCTTCTTTTCCAGAAGCTGATCCAAGGTCAGATCTTCTAAATGGCGCAGGTCGCGCACGGCGAAGTAGGCGTTGTTGGCAGCGCTGTAAATAAAGGATTTCTCAACGGCGTCCAGGACTTCGGCCCATTCTGCGCTGAAATACCCTCGGAAAGCATCTCGCAGCTCGTCTGCGGTCACATCCTCGGGAACGGCAAGCCAAACCTTGTCGAGGTTGCCAACGGCAACCATCCGGCGCGGGATGACTCAGCCGGTTTCATAGAAATAGACCGGCAAGGCAGATGCCGTACTACCCACAAGGCATGCCGTGAGACTGGCAAGAACAGGTCCCTCCATCGTTCCAAAGACGACAAACGAGTGCTTTGCACTGATGTCAAATATCCCCGGCAAGCGACCGCAGCCGAGCGCCACCAGCAGCATTTGTTTTTCCATACCACCCCCCTGTTCACTGCCCTACACGGTTCAAGAAAAGAGATATTGAGCTCAGTTCTTGCTTCCTGAAATATCGATGTATATTTGCCGAAAATCAAGTAAAATAGGGGACGCCCTTTATGTTTTATATTTATCTATGATATGAAGCCGGATACGAGAGAATCATGCCAAGGCAAGCCAGAATGGATGCGCCGGGGGCGCTGCACCACATCATTGGGCGCGGTATGGAGCGCCGGGAGATTTTCTGTGACGGAGAGGACCGCGACAATTTCCTGCGTCGTCTGGGCAAGATTGTCACCGAGAGCCAAACGCGGTGCTATGCCTGGGTCCTGATCCCCAACCATTTCCATTTGTTGCTCAAGACCGGCGACGTTCCTGTGGCTACCGTCATGCGTCGCCTGTTGACCGGTTATGCTGGAGGCTTCAATCGACGGCACCACAGAAGTGGCCATCTGTTTCAGAACCGCTACAAATCCATTCTGTGCCAGGAAGATGTGTATTTTAAGGAACTGGTGCGCTACATCCACCTCAATCCTTTACGGGCCGGGATAATCAAAAGCCTTGAAGAACTGGATCATTATCCATACTGTGGCCATGGCTGTCTGATGGGAAACAAGAAAAACGATTGGCAGGAGACTGCATCTGTCCTGAGGCTTTTTTCCGATCGTGTGCGCTCCGCCCGGCAGAGTTATCGTGTATTTGTCGAGGAGGGAAAGAGTCAAGGAAGGCGTCCGGACCTTATGGGGGGTGGCCTGCTTCGCAGTGTGGGTGGATGGCAGGCGATTAACGCCATGCACAAAGTCGGCATCCATCAAAAGAGCGACGAGCGCATTCTGGGCGATAGCGATTTTGTCGAGGGTGTCCTCTCCAGAGCAAAAGAGAAACTTCAGCGCCAGTATGCATTGACTGCCAAAGGAATTGGATTTGAACAGCTGGTGCAGCGGGTATCGGCTTTGACAGCGGTTCCGGTGGAGGCCATGGGGGGAGCCGGCAAGGAGAGACAGCGGGTAAGGGCCCGAAGCCTGTTGTGTTTTTGGGCGGTAAAGGAATTGGGAATGACGCTGACCGATCTGGCTGGCCGGTTGGGGCTCGCTGTGCCAACCGTCAGTGTGGCGGTCCAGAGAGGCACGAAAATCGTGGATCGTGAAAAGCTGCAGATAGCAGCGGTCCTAAATATAAAAATATAAAGGGCGTCCCCTATCTGCCTGAATCCATTCTTACAGGTCTCATCTTCCTGCCGATGGAGCAGAGCACCTTCCTTCTTGCCGCCAACATCTACCGTACCCTCCGTTCGCACGGATTCACCATAAGAAATTCAGTGGATTGCATGATCGCGGCCGTTTGTATCGAACACAAGACCCATCTGCTCCACAACGACAGAGAATTTGATCATATCGCCGACGTCTTCGACCTCAGAGTAATTGGTGAGCGCCTTGTGAGCGGCACCAATTAGAAGAGCGCCCGGTCCAGCGACCGGTACTGAATGGCTTCGAGAAGGTGGTGGGGTGCAATATCGATCTGGTGGTCCAGGTCAGCGATCGTGCGAGCGACTTTGAGGATGCGATGATAGGCGCGAGCACTCAGCCCCAACTGCCGAACGGCCCCGCCCAGGAGTTGCTCGCCGGCATCGTCCAGGTGACAGTATTTCTTGATGTGCCTGGGTTTCATGAGGGCGTTGGCGTAGGTGCCGTCCCCGGCGCCGCGTTTGAGCTGACGCTCCCGGGCGGCAACAACCCGTTCTCTGATGGCGGCCGAGGGCTCGGCCGGAGTGGTCGAGCGCAGATCGTCGTAACGCACGGCCGGGACTTCGATGTGGAGATCGATGCGGTCCAGGATCGGCCCTGAAATGCGGCCCCGATAGCGGTTAACTTGATGTGTGCCGCATTTGCAGGGACGGTCGTGGGAGCCGAAATAGCCGCAGGGGCAAGGGTTCATGGCCGCCACGAGCATAAATCTGGCGGGATAGGTGAGCGACATGGCGGCGCGGGCAATGGTCACCTGTCCGTCTTCGAGAGGCTGCCGCAGCAAATCAAGAATATTTCGGCGGAATTCGGGGAACTCATCCAGGAAGAGTACGCCGTTGTGGGCCAGGCTTACCTCACCCGGGCGCGGGATGTGGCCGCCCCCGATCAGTCCGGCATCGGAAATGGTGTGATGTGGCGAGCGAAACGGCCGCTGGACCATAAGAGGCTGATTGTTGAGCAACCCGGCGGCGCTGAAGACCTTGGAAGTCTCCAGGGCTTCTTCGTAGCTGAGCAACGGCAGGATTCCCGGCAAACGCTGCGAGAGCATGGTCTTGCCGGCCCCCGGGGGCCCGATCAGCAGGACGTTGTGACCACCGGCAGCGGCCACCTCGAGACCCCGTTTGGCATGTTCCTGGCCCTTGACCTCTTCGAAGTCCAGGGTTTCCGTAAGGGCCGTGTTCCAGATGGCCTCCCGGTCGATGTGGACCGGATCAATGGTGCAGGAACCATTGAGGAAGTTCACCACTTCGGCCAAATGCTTCACGGGAAGGACTGCCAGATTATCGGCTACCGCAGCTTCCTGGGCGTTATCCTCAGGAAGGAGCATCCGGCGATAGCCGCTCTGCCGGGCGTGAATGGCCATGGACAGGCAACCGGTCACCGGTTTGACGCGGCCGTCCAGGGCAAGTTCCCCCACGAGAATCGCCTGCTCGGCCATCTGCTGGTTGAGCAGCCCCATGGCCGCCAAGATGCCCACCGCGATAGGCAGATCAAAACCCGCCCCTTCCTTCTTCAGATGGGCCGGGGCCAGATTGACGGTGATCCGCTCAGACGGCAAGCGGTACCCGCTGTTTTGCAGGGCGGTTTTGACCCGGTCCTTGCTCTCCCGCACGATGTTGTCGGGAAGGCCGACCGTCGCGAAATAGGGCAAGCCTGGGGACAGGTCCACTTCCACTTCGACCAGGAGGGCGTCAATCCCGAGCAGGCTGCAGGTGTAAGTTTTAGCGATCAATGCAAGGGCCTTCTGTATTGAGAGAATCTTTACCTCGGGGCCATTATTGACACAAAACAGGAAGGATCGCAACGAGACTCGCTGCTGTTTGGATTTGAGATCGGCCTGGAGTGTTTTGACGAAACAAGTAGACCCGAGCACGTAAAAATTCTATTAGCTCAGGCGCACTTTAGAGCCCTATCCTATTTGCGTATTGCACAAGTCTCAGACTCCGTCACTCCGGCATACTCCTGGCCGGGGTCAAGAAACCTTAAGGCCTGGATTCCAGCCCAAAAAGCTTATCGGAATGGCGCCTTGAGAGGCTCTTGCTAGAGGCCCTTACGACTTTGACTTTTTCCGATGCGAAGCGTTGCTCTTATTCTTCTTGAAATACTTTATGATATATGGATGGTTGTGAGCATCGGCGGCAGTCACCTCGAGGCCCCGTTTGGCAAGCTCCTGGCCTTTGAGAGCTCTTCAAAGTCCAGAACCTCGGTGATGGCGGCATTCCAGATCGCCTCCCGGTCGATGCGGACCGAAGGAATGTCTCGAGAGCCATTGAGAAACTCCACCACGAGGCAACGAGGCACGGTGAAATTTGGCTTTGCCATCAAGCTGCGGTGTTTTGCCGGAAGGAAGGTCACCCGAACGTCTAAGAATGCGGTTTTTGATGGCAAAAAGGGGGTTCTATGGCTAATCGAGGCGTCCTGAACCCACTGAATGTCCGTCATTTCAGAGTATTGGCTTGGTCCGACCCCGCTCGCGCTCGCCGACCCGCTCGCGCTCGAGCCCTTCTTCTCTTGGTCTTCATTCTTGGCGGGTGTGGCCGTGTATATTATCAAGAGCCAGGGATCGGGGCCAATGGGAAGCCATTATTCCATGCGACATTTCACGACAAGTATAGCGATCGGGTATCAGGCCTCAAGAAGGACCTGGAATCCCTGAGCGATGGCATTGATGAGAAAGATGCTTTCCTGGTCGCTAATACGGCGATCAGGTTATCCATGGTGCTTGCGAACCAGTACGAATTGGTCCGCCCCCCACTGTGGCACAATCATCTCGTGAACACAGGGAAAAAGAGGCGGGGATTGTGTTTTCATTGGACACTGGATCTGATCAAACGTCTCCGTGCCCTGGATCAGAAAAGCTTTGATTTCCACTGCGGCATTGCATACCCCGACTCATGGTGGGGAATTACTCATAGCAGCGTGATCATCTGTGCGAAGGGGCAGGCTTTCGAGAACGGCATAGTCCTTGACCCGTGGAGGGACTCGGGCAGGCTCTATTGGGTCTCAGTAAAGAAGGACCGATATGCATGGCAACCGGAACCCGCCCAAATTGAGCGCGCATTAGTCGCCGAATGATCATTGGTCGTGCCTGCGGCGGCAGCACTTCTGTCAGATCTACTCGCCGGCTGGACAGAGGCTTGCTGAGAGCCGGCATCCCTGGGGGACGGGGAGGATGGCAAAGCCCCGCCGCCTAATTGCCGAAGCTCTGGACGGGAGCCGGGATGCGGCCGCCGAGGCGGATGAAGGGGTCGGCGCCGGCGTGGGTGGATACAGGAATAATCGTCGCCTCGCCGAGCAATCCCCCGAAGAAGGCTTTTTCCCCGGCCTTCTTCCCCGGTACGGGTATCAGTCGGGCTGCGGTGGCCTTGGAATTGACCATGCCGATGGCCATCTCGTCGGCGATGATGGCGGCCAGGGTTTCCGCCGAGGTATCTCCCGGCAGCACGACCATATCCAGGCCGACTGAACAGACACTGGTCAGGGCTTCGAGCTTTTCCAGGGACAGGTGTCCCCGAGCGGCCGCCTCGCCGATATTGAGGTCCTCACTCACGGGAATGAAGGCGCCGCTCAAGCCGCCTACGTAGGAGCTGGCGAAGATGCCCCCTTTCTTCACGGCGTCGTTGAGCAACGCCAGGACGGCCGTGGACCCCGGTACGCCGATGCTTTTGAGTCCCAGACTCTGAAAGATCTCACCGACACTGTCGCCGACGTTGGGGGTCGGCGCCAGGGAGAGATCGACCACCCCAAAAGGGACCTCCAGCTGTTTGGCGACCTGGCGGCCGATGAGTTCGCCGACGCGCGTGACCTTGAAGGCCGTGCGCTTGATGATTTCCGACAGTTGCCCCAGGTCGGCGGCAGGATTGGCGGCGCGGGCGCGATCGATGGCTTTCTTGACCACGCCGGGACCGCTGACGCCCACGTTGATCACGGCATCGGGTTCGCCCACTCCCAGATAAGCTCCCGCCATGAAGGGGATATCCGGCGGAATGTTCGCAAACACACAGAGCTTGGTCGCGGCCAGCCCGTCGGCATGGGCGGTCAGGGCGGCGGCTCGCTTGATGATCTTCCCCATGAGGTAGACGGCGTCCATGTTGATCCCGGCATGGGTGGAAGCCACATTCACGGAAGAACAGACTCGCCGGGTTTCAGCCAGGGCTTCCGGGATCGCCTCGATGAGGGCGTGATCGCCGGGGGTGAGCCCTTTTTCCACCAGCGCGCCAAACCCGCCGATGAAATCCACGTCGGTCGCTCGCGCCGCATCATCCAGGGTGTGGGCAACGGCGACCATCTGGGATGCGGGCAGCGCACAGGCCGCCACCGCAATGGGACTCACGGCAATGCGCTTGTTGACGACGGGGATGCCATACTGGAGGCCGACCTCGTCGCACACCTTGACCAGGTTGCGGGCCATTCGGCAAATCTTGTCGTGGATGCGCTGCCGGAAGCCTGCCGGGTCCCGGTCGGCGCAGTCAAAAAGGCTGATGCCCAGGGTCACGGTGCGGACATCCAGGTGCTCATTCTTGAGCATTTCGAGCGTGGCGAGGATTTCGCGGCTGGTCAGCATCTTTGCCCCTTATACCCGGTGGATGGTCTCGAAAATATCCCGGTGCTGGAGACTGATCTCCAGCCCCAACGCCGCTGCCCGTTCATGAAGGGCGGTTCGGAAGGCGTGCCGGTCAATGGCGACCGGCACGTCGACCTCGTAGATCATGACGTTTTGGTGCGGGTCGCTGCCGCCCCGGAAGACGGCCCTGAGTTTGGTGATATTGATCTCGAAACGGGCCAGGACCTCGGTGATGCCGGCCACCAACCCGAGCCGGTCGGGGCCGAGCGTGGTGATGACAAAGGGCTCACTGGCCGGCGCGGACCAAGCGCCGGTTGCCGCCATGGGCTTGAGCAGTACCGTCAGGCCCATGGGCGTGAGTTCTGCCTCGAGCCTGGCCAGCAACACGCCGTCACTCAGGTGATCGGGAAGGGCCGCGATGAAGATCCCCACAAATTCGGTCTGCAGGGTTGTTTGATTTACGTCCTCGATGTTGCACCGGTTTTCGGAGAGCGTCCGGGAGACCGCGGCAATGATGCCTGGTCGGTCGCAGCCCAAAACCGTGATGACGATCTTTTTCATCAAATGCTCCTCCGGCCCTGCTCGCCTGCGCGTGCCGCATCGCTGAGAAATTCTTCCACCGTGAAGCCTGCGCGGCGATGGTGGTAGTAGCTGATGGTCACGTGCGCGATCTGCTGGTACTGACTTTCCCGGCTCCTCAGCAGTTCCGGATAACACCGGGCCATGGCCTGGAGATCGGTTTCATGGGGCCGTTTATCAAAGAGATTGCGCCACAAAATCGGTCGCGGTTGTTTGACATAAGCTTCGAGTTTTTTCTTCTGAATCTCGATCGGGGTCGCGAGATGGACGATGGTGGTGAGGCGCCGAAGCTTCGCCAGGATTTCTTCTCCGGTGTAGATGACACTGCCGGTGGTATCGACGACCATCTTTTCCTCGTGGTTTGCTTCAGGGTTTTCGAGTTCCTGGAGCACGTCGTTCATGACGGCCACTTCACCGGCCAGGTAGGCGGCTTCGCGTTCCCGGTAGGTTGGTTCGAAGGGAAACCCCATCCACCGGCCGACCACGGAAATGGTGCCGCCTCCTTTCCCCAGCTCGGGGCTGAGCCGGGCCGCAATCAGGTCATCGCAGCAGAAGCGGCGAAAACTCGACTGGGAGAGTTTTTTTGACCAGAATGATTTCCCTGATCCCGACATGCCGACTAGGGCAAGGCGCATAAGTCGTTCCAGTTGCGGTGAGCTGAAAAAGGGCGGCTGGCTGGCGGGGTCATGACGAAGGGGCTCCTCGGTGGAACAGCCGTCCCAGGAAAGTAAACAGCCTCTTGAGACCACGCCACAGTTTGGGGAGCAGCCAGATGGCAACCAGAATGAAGGCCAGCAGGAGCGCCAGAAACAGCCAGGGATGGTGGAGAGCGGCCCAAATGCCGCCGATGACCATGGCATCCTCGGTGACCGAAGCCGTCCAGTTGGTGAAAGGTTCGGGTGAGGTGTTGATGAGCACACGGGTGCCGGCTTTGGTAGCGTGGGACAGGGTGGCCAGCCCGCCGCCGAGGATGGCCGCGGCCACGGTCAGTCCCGGATTGACGGACCCTGCCGCCCCTGCGGCCAGGACCGCCCCGGCCGGGATGCGGATGAAAGTGTGCAGCGCATCCCAGCCGCTATCGACGCCGGGGACCTTGTCGGCGAAAAATTCCACCAGATACATCACGGCGGCCGCGAAGATCACCAGCGGATTGGCTAGGACCATGAGCTCGGGAGGCAGGGCGACGTTGCCGGTAGCGCCAAGGATGCCGAGCATGCAGAGCGCGGCGTAAAGGTTGATGCCGCTGGCCCAGCCGACACCCATGGTCAGGGCGATGGTGCTGGCAAGTTGGTTGAGTTGGTCCATCTCTTTGGAAAACTCCCTCAAGTTGAGTCCGAATCATCCTTTCCCACCGGGCAGGGCCGGCTCAAGCCTGCCGTGTTGCGGCATGCCTCGCCTGGCCGGCAAGGCCCCCCCGCAAAAACCTGAGGGAATATAGCACGAGTTTCTATTCGTTGCATCCTAAGTCATGTCCGTTCGGAAAGTGGCTGCTCGCTGCTTCCCAAGCTGGAGCTTGGGAACCAGCGGAACAGGGCTACCAGGTGGGGAACTGACCTACCTGTTTCCGGAGAAGCGGGCAACGCGGCCGATCGCCATGCGTTCCTCTGAGGTGGACCTCGACAAAACAGGAAAAGCGGGGCAGCACCCCGCTTCTCCAAATCACTCCCACAATTGTCGTCAATCGGTGCCGAATCTTTCAGCACCCTCAGTCACATGATCAGTGTTTGACTTCGATCTTCTTGCGCTTGGACGCCTCACTCTTGGGAATGGTCAACTGCAGCACGCCATCTTTGTAGACAGCCTCGATGTCGTCCGCCTTCACGGTCGCCGGCAGTGTAAAGGAACGGCTAAACGATCCGTAATAACGTTCCACACAGTGGTAGGATTCATTCTTGTCTTCTTTTTCCTGTTTCTTCTGACCCCGGACGGTCAACACGTTATTCTCAATCGAAATGTCGAGGTCCTTCACATCGATCCCTGGCAGATCGGCCTTGACATGGACATGCTCGTCGGTCTCGGAGATGTCGAAAGACGGGTGCCAGTCTCCGCCGTCAGCCCGGAACAGAGGACTGAAATCCTCGAAAAAGCGATCGACCCACGCGTTGGTCGGGACGCTTAAGAGCTCACGACTTTTGCGAAAGGGAATCAGATGCATCATGGCAAATCCTCCTAAGTCTATTTTGTGTTGTGTTATCAATTGGTTCTAGGATAAGTTAAGCTCAAAAAGGCGACTGTCAAGAGGCCTGCGGGGACAAACTTTGGCCGGGGTCCAGCAAGGAGGTGAGCCCTGGATTCCGCCTGAAACCCTGCCGGAATGACGAGGAGCTTGTCCGAGAACTCGGGTTGTGACAATTTGGCCATCGTGAATTCAGCTATTTGCGAGGCCAAAACCCCTGAAAACTGCTGTTCTCGGACAGCCTCCGAGGGAAAGAACTTTGCTGCATGAAATCAACTAATTATAAAGAAGACATTTCTGACTCAGATCAGCAAACCCATGGACCAGATTGGCGTAGGCGACAAGGCTTTATTCCATATCGCCGATTCCGCCTTGGTAACCCCCAACAGGCTCCAGGAATTGAGGGAAGGACAACTTCTCATCATGCGCCTGCCGTCCACCTATGCCGAGAGCGGACGGGCCGTCTCGGAAGCGATTCATGCCAGTCAGGGGGAAGAGCTTGGTCAGCTCTCTCGAACCAAAGCGACGGCCAATCGCCCCGCTGCTCTCTACTGTGCTGCGAAAAGCACGGTCACGCTCTACGACAAGCCTTACCGCGCCGTGGTCGCCCACTCAAGCGCCCACGAAAAAAGAAGGCACCAGAAGATCGAACGGGAACTGGCCAAAGAACAGGCGTCAAGTGCCTGTCCAAGAATAACCATGCCATTCTGCAGGGTGGGTGGTGCCCACCAGTCCAGCCGGTCGGCACAGCCCCCCCTACGTTCGCATCAGGAATAATACTTGTTTTTGGACGGTTCCCAAACAGCAGGTGGAAGGGAGGGTTCTCGTTCAGCTGGAAGAGACGATGTCGGGTTTGATCTGTTCGAAGAAGGTTACTGGATTCTCAACGGCTGTTGCGCTTCAGAAAGACCATACTCATACTAAAACCATCGGTTTGAACTCGCAGAATGCTGTTTCCAAAACTGGCCGCTCCACTCATTCAAGGGGTCGATTTGGGTCGTTCCCGTCTGATACCTGTGGAAGCTGCCTCACAGAGTGGCTCAAGCGGATGTTGCCGAGCGCAAGGGTTTGCCGGCTAAGGGGTTGTAAAGCTTCATGATCGCAATTTTCATCACATCCACGGTCTTGAGGTCAATAACAAACCCGAGAAGCGTATTCTCTGCCTGCTCGGGAAGCGTACAGGCATTGGATGAATCAAACGTCAAATCCGGAAATCCCTTGACGAGCTTCTTTTGATCCATTTTACTCATACCTACCTGGATCGCTTTCTTTCCATTGATTTCCTTGACTTGACTGGCAAGGCCAACGGATTCAACTTTCCCGAGCTTTTCGTCATCCAGGTAAATGTTGACATAAAAATCAGCCATCTTACCATCTCCCTCATGATCAAATTGTAGCCATCAAACAAAACACGAGAATGCCTTCCCTATAATCCAAGAAAGCTTTCCCAACCCAGGCACGGTCCCCATTTCTGTTAGAGAAATGGAGCACGGCGGACGGTCATGCACGTCAAGAACCGCTCCAAATATGTGTATACTGGCCCTGCTGCTCCATGTCAAGCATTAGGGGAGGGGAATGAATGCTTAACACCAAGATAGGACCTGTAGTGGTGGTCACAGGCGGCATTTAGTGACATCTGCCCTGGATAATGGGAAGACAAAGGGAGCGATTTGGGTTAGTTTGGCGAGGTCGTACAGACTTGAGGGTCTTGGTCTTGCTGAGATTGGCCGGGAAAGGAGCAAGAGGGTCTTCTATGGATGAGAGGGTGCGGCAAGCGCTATTCCAGGCGGTTGAATGGGAGCCCTTTGCCCGGAAGTTCGGTTTGAAGCTGCTGGCGCTGGATGAGGGGTATTCCCGGGTGGAGATGGTGGTGAGCCCGGAAATGGAGAACATTTTCGGGATGACGCATGGGGGAGCGCTCTTTGCTCTCATTGACGAGGCTTTCGAAACCGCCTCCAATTCGCACGGCACCGTTGCCGTGGCCTTGAGCATGACCGTAAACTATGTGGCAGCTCCGGCAACAGGGAGCAGGCTCACTGCTGAAGCGCGGGAGTACAGCCTTACGCGAAAAACGGCCAACTACGATATCAAAGTGCATGACGAACGGGGGCAGTTGATCGCTTCCTGCCAGGCTCTCGTCTATCGCAAGGGCACTGCGCTTCCTTTTCTGGACACGGCTCCGGCCTGAGGCGCCAGATCATTTCAGGCTTCTTGCATGGAGAAAAGATCATTGCCCACCTTGACTCTTTTGCTCCCAGTGGCTAATCAAGGGGGGCGTAAGTCACCCAACAGAACAACGAAAGGAGAAAGTCAGTGGTCCATATCTCGGAAAGCGCGGAACAGGTACTGAAGGAGTATTTCAAGGACAAGGAGATCGCCCCGATCCGCATCTTTTTGCATGCCGGCGGGTGAAGCGGACCATCTCTGGCGATGGTTCTGGATGAACCCAAGGATGCGGATGAGGTGTTTGCGGTAAACGGCTTTACGATCCTGATGGAGAAGAATCTCGTTGAGCAAACCAAGGATGTGACCATAGACTACGGCATGCACGGGTGCGGTTCCGGTTTCAAGCTGACATCGGAAGTCCCCATTCCCGGCGTTGGTTCAGGGGCTTCCTGCAGTTGCTGAGGGTTCAGCAGCGGGGAATCCTTGAGGCGGATCGATAAAAGCGAGGAGCAACGGGCGCTCCTCGCTTTTTCTTTGGCCCCGGGTCCAGCTTCAGTTCGTCTTCCGGGATGTTCCGGTTGCGGTTTTTTGCTTCGTGCCAGGGGCTGGCTTGCTGGCCACTTGAACAGCAGTGGGATTTTCCTTTTCGGGCTGTTTCTTGGGCGCATCAACGCTCTTGGCGGTGACAGGCGCCTTGGTCGCAGCGCTTTTCACCGTGGCCTTGCGGTTATCGGTTGCGGCAGCTTTTAGCGTGGCTGCGGTTCGCTTTGCCGGCATGGTCTGAGTGACCGGCTGCACCTTGGTCTTGCCTGCCGCGGTCGCTGCCTTTCCCTTCACTCTGACGGGGCAAGTATCCTCGGCCACCGTCACCTTTTTCACGAACTTGGCATTTTTCGCGAGCGGAGGATTGGTCTTCGCGTTACTGATCAATCTCGTGGGGGAGGTGCACCCCTTCAGTTGCTTGCAGGAGGCAACACCCTTCCGCTGTCTGGCGGTCGGGGCCGCGGCTGCCAGCTGTACCTCTTTGACGGTCTTGATTGCGTGGCTCCTGGCGAGAATTTCTTCGATCGAGTCGCTGTGCTTCGAGTCAGCGGCCAGCTTCTGAAAACCCGCCTCGAGAAGCCTCTCCGTCTCAATGCTTCTTATCCATGGGTTCCGCGCCCCCAGTACCACGGCGATCAGGCGCACATCACCGCGCCTGGCGGTTGCGGCCAGGTTGAAACCCGAAGCGCACACAAAGCCGGTTTTGATGCCGTCCACCCCGGGACAGGCCCCCAAGAGCCGGTTTGCGTTGTGGTGCGTGGCATTGCCGTACGTGTAGGAAGTCAAGGAGTGAATGTTGAGCGAGTCGGGATAGTGCTGGAGATACGACCGCGAAAGCCTGGCCAAGTCCCTGGCCGTGGTGAGCTGCCCCTTGGCGGGTAGGCCGTTCGGGGTCATGAACTCGGAATTCGTCATCCCGAGCTCCTTGGCTTTGAGATTCATCTTCCAGACGAAATGCTCGACACTCCCGCACAAGTATTCCGCCGCGGCCACGGCGGCATCGTTGCCGGAAACGACGGCGATGCCCTTGATGAGCTCCTCCAATTGGACCTCTTTTCCCGCCCGCAGGCCCATGCGGGAACCTCCGGTACTGGCTGCCCGCCTGCTGACGGGCACTTGATCGGTGAGGTGGACCTGACCTTGCTTGATGGCATCAAAGAGCAAATAGAGCGTCAAGACCTTGGTCACCGAAGCGGGGGGGATGGGCAGATCGGCATCTTGTTCAAAAAGCACCTGCCCGTCGGCGGCATCCAGGAGGATGGCTGAACGAAGCTCCAGGTGGGAAGCGAAAGAGGCCTCGGTCCCCAACCAGGATAAAAGCGCGAAACCCAGCAACCAGGGGGAGATTATGCGGAATATTGGTGGCATCTTCTTGACTCCTTCCCGGCGCTCTTGGACTGAGTGCGCTCACCTACGCGGGGGATCAATACGGCAGGTCCGCTGGACGATATGTCATAACATAACGATATCAAAGAAATAATCACATCAGAAGACGGAGCCTTCCAACCCCTCATTTCGCTCCTTTTCGCCTGGAACTGCTGCCTGCCGCCGCCAAACACCCTGTTGGGGCCAATGTAACTTCACTCTTGCCAGGTTTGTCAACAGAAAACCGCCCATCGGCCTGCCCGGGATATCCGGT
>CAZDKX010000094.1:0-15091 GCA_964505935.1 uncultured Syntrophobacteraceae bacterium | reverse complement strand
ATGGCGATCATGGTTCCGCAGATGCGTGCGGACGCGGACGGCAACATCGGACTGGTGCACGCCAGCACGAGCTAGCGGTAAAACATCCAAGCTGAGAGAAGGGATGGCAACAAATGACCATGCTGATGAGATTCCGGCGCAAGAGCAGGAGACTCGGGGATGAGGTGGACGCCGGGCCGATGATCGTAAACCCGAGTCGGAGAGTGGGTAAGGGCAAGGTGTACGGGGCCGGGGACGAGATAGTTGTTCCCAGCATCGAGCACCTGCCAGGATACCCCAACGCGATTGACGGCTGGAGGTTCGTGGCCAACGTGGACCAGGCCGGGAGGCCATCGCCATCCTCCGGGTCGTCCCCGGACTCGGCCAACGCGAAGCTCAAGATCCTCCACGCTGGAGGGGACAGGTGGCGTGTGGTGATAGAGAGCCCTGGGTGGGACTACCTGGACATGAAGACCGGCAACCCGGTGGCCAAGAACCAGAAGGTGCACCCAGGCTTCATCAGCCGAGAGAGGGCCGAGGCGTGGGTGAGGACCGGGGCCGACCCTGGCCCTGCGGAGTGACCGAGCCATGGAGTGGGAAAAGGTCCCGAGGTGCTGGCCGGGCGAGAGGGTCCACGTAGTGGGTGGGGGCCCGTCACTCAGGCACTACGACTGGGAGCGGCTGAGGGGGCTGAAGGTCCTGGCCACCAACGCCGCAGCCTTTCTTCTGCCTGTTGGTGTGACCGAGTGGGCCATGTTCGGGGACAAGCCCTTCCTGAACGTGTTCCGCCCGCAGCTCAGGGCCTACGTGGAGTGCGGTGGGAAGTTGATGAACATCACAGGGCGCCCCCTGGACGAGAAGAACCACTGGATGCACCATGTGAAGAGGGTCAATGGCAGGAAGTTCTGGGGCATATCGGATGACCCCGGCGTTGTGAGCTGGAATCGGTCCACCGGGGGCTGCGCAGTGAACGTGGCCTACCTGATGGGGGCGCGGGAGATAGTGCTGCTGGGGTTCGACATGAGCATGGACAACGGGCACCACAACTGGCACGACGAGTACCTGCCCCACTACGGGGGCAACCCAGATGCCCAGCAGATCCCCAAGCCGGACAAGCACCACTACCAGAGACACTTCCTGCGGCCATTCGACGCCATAGACCAGGAGCTGAGCAAGCGAGGGGTGAAGGTGTGGAACACCAATCCGCATAGCGCACTGACGCAGTTCGAGCTGATGGACTTACCGTGATGGGACAGATCAAGTTCGGTGGAAGCGACGGCAAGTACCAGGGATGGAAGGCGTGGTTCATCCCGGAGATCCGGGACGAGTACTACAGTATCCCCAGGGTCTTCGAGGACCAGACCGTGTTCGTCATAGGGGGCGGACCCAGCATCAAGCACACCAATCTCAAGCTGGTCAAGGACCGCAACGTGCTGGGCTGCAATGACGCATTCAGGCTTGGCACATGGGTGGACTGGATCATATTCGCGGACAAGCGATGGTGGGTGTGGAACCACGAGGAGCTGGAGAAGTGGCCCAACAGGGATCACGCCCTGTGCCTGGTGCCCCAGCTGATGGACGCGAGGGAGGCGTATCCGTGGCTTAAGTTCGTGAGGCGGGACGAGGCCCGGTTTGGTCTCAGTGTCGAGCAGGACACGATATGCTGGAACCGTGGGTGTGGCGGTGCTGCGATCAATGCCGCCTACTTGTTGGGAGCACGGCGGATTGTGCTGCTCGGGTTCGACATGCGGGTGGTGGAGAACAAACACAACTGGCACGACTATCACCAGAAGGAGGAGAGGCCGAAGATATACCAGAATTCCATGATGCCGTTCCTCAAGCCCATGTCTGACGCCATGAAGGTCACTGGCTTGGAGATAGTGAACTGCACCCCAGGGAGCGCCCTGAACCTGTTCCCGGAGCGTAGGCTTGAAGAGATACTGGAGTTGGGCTGGTGAAGGTAAAGAGGAAGCCACTGTCACCCGAGAAGAAGGCTAAGCGTGAGGAGCGCCGCAAGAAGCGGTTCTCCGGACTGGTGGAGTCGCGCCTCCCCGAAGGCCCTTTCTCGCTCAGCAAGCCCATGGGGGAGTACTCGGGCAAGGACCTGGGGGCTATAAACGCTGTCCTCAGGATGCACAACACCTTCGCCACCCCAAGGGTGTTGGATGAGTGGAAGACACTGGAGAGGGTGCTGAACGGGGTGAGCCTGGCCAGGTACGGGGACGGCGAGGTCAAGCACATGGACGGACAGCGCAACGTCAGCCAGGTGTGGAGCCAGGACCTGCAGGTGTCCCTCAAGGAGGCCTTCCATTTCAGGGCTACGGACTACATGGTGGGCATACCCAACGTGTTCGACGGGCGCCAGTTCACAGAGGTCAACGAGGGCTACATCTGGTCCATGCGCAGGAGGTTCTGGCGCATAGCGGACCTGAAGTACCAGTACGGTAGCAGCTACATCACCCGTGGGGACCTGTTCCCGGCCATGCACTACCCGAGCTACTGGTCTGTGATGTCCGAGCTGTGGAACGGGCGGGACGTGGTGCTGGTCCGGGGGCACGAGAAGAGGGCAAACCCAGAGGGTATGATGGCCAAGGCCAGGAGCATAGAGAGGATAGAGACTCCCCCGAAGAACGCCTGGGAGAAGCACAACGCACTGCTGAAGGAGTGCCTGGCTCACCCGAAGGAGTCCATTTACCTGCTGTGTGTAGGGCCCACGGCGACAGTGTTGGCCATGGAGTTGTGCAAGGTGGGTCGGTGGGCGGTGGACCTCGGGCACCTGGGGATGTTCTACCGGCGCTTCGGCATAGAGGACCTGACCTACCGCCAGGTGTGGAACCACCGGCCTGGGGACCCTGGGTACATCAAGGGGGTGACGGACCAATGCTGACCGTGGCCTGCGTGTGGGTGAGGAGCGAGGTGTATGACTCCCCGGAATGGGTGGAGAAGCTCTACAGCATGGCGCAGCGGTGGATAGGGTGCAGCAACTATCCGTTCGAGTTCCTGTGCATCACACCGCACGGGGACGCCTTGTCCCACAGGCCGGAGATCAAGACCGTAAAGCCGGAGATAAGGCCAGATGGACGCAAGTTCAAGCCCTGGTGGTATAAGGTCAACCTGTGGCTGTTGGGCGGAGAGAGGGTGCTGTACCTGGACCTGGACACCGTAGTCATGAGAGGACTTCAGCCACTGGTGGACTTTCCATCTGATCTGGTCGTTGCCCCGAGCAACGGTGTGCCGATGAGGGATAATTCCTTCAACAGCTCCGTCATGGCCTGGTGCCCGGATTGCTACCAGGTACGGGAGATCATTAGGCCGTCCCTGGACTCCAAGCCCTGGGAGCGCTGGGTGGGGGACCAGCAGTGGCTGTCTTTCCTCCCTATGAGGGTGGACCTGTTCCCTAGCAGATGGGTGCACAAGTACCTACCAGCCAGCAAGGTTTACGTTCCCCCGGCTGATACGATCGTCACCCTGCTGATCCAGGGCGGCAAGAACAGGAAGCTGATAGAGACTGGCCACACCTGGGTGGGGAACTACTGGCTATGAATCACTTCTACCAGGGCATAAAGGGATGGTTTCACTGGCATGAGGTGTACGCCAGGGCTGCGGGGCTGCGTATATGAACCCTGTGACAGTGGTCTTCCCCTACTACGAGGCTCCGAGGATGCTGGGGATGCAGCTGCTCAATATGGCCGGGTACAGCCGCGCGGTGAAGGAGGCCCTGACCCTCATAGTGGTGGACGACGGGAGCCCCATGTGTCCGGCCTACGATGTGATGGGCTCGTGCAGGGGCGGTATCAAGTGCCGATTGTACAGAATAAGGCAGGACATCCCCTGGAACGCCCACGGGGCCCGGAACCTCGGGTTCATGGAGGCCGACGAGGGGGCGTGGGTGTTCGGGCTGGACGTCAAGCACCTCATACCTGCGGCGTGCATGGACTGGCTGGTGTTTGGGAAGTGGAAGCCACAGGAGGGACGGTTCTACACGTTCCCCTACGTTAAGTTCCAGCAGGGACCGGACGGGAAGGTGGACATGTCGCTGGCCAAGGACGGCAACGGCTACCCCACCAAGCCCCACCCCAACACGTTCCTGGCGCAGAGGGAGACGTTCTGGGCCGCCGGGGGCTACAACGAGGACTTTACGGGCACCTACGGTGGGGACGGGGAGTTCATGAGGAGGCTGAAGGCTGTAGCCGATGAGGTCAACCTGGCCCCCGACTTCTGGGTAGTCCGGGTTGACCGAACCATAGTCCCGGACTCCATGGCCATGGTGGAGTCCCGCAGTTACTTTAAGGCCCTCTACAGCAAGGCCGTCACGTTCCACAAGCGCCCGGTGAACCCGCTGCGCTTCGAGTGGACGAGGCTCCTATGATCAAGCACCTCACGCTCATATATCCCTACTACGAGGCCCCCAGGATGCTCCAAGCACAGCTGGTGAACTGGGACCTGATGCCTGAGGAGCTGGCCGAGAAGGTGCTAGTGATACTGGTGGATGACGGCAGCCAGTACTTCCCTGCGGAGCCAGTGGTGAGGGAATATGGAAAGCGTAACTTCCGCATGCAGCTGTACCGGGTCCTGGTGGACATTCCTTGGAACCAGCATGGGGCCAAGAACCTCGCGGCGATGAAGGCCCCGAACGGTGGGTGGCTGTTCACCTCGGACATAGACCACACCCTGACCATGGGGTCGCTGGCCAGGTTGTTCGAGGACCGCAAGCTAGACAAGGGCTGCTACTACACGGTGCACAGGGACACGGCGTATCTGGACGACTCCGGACAGGTGGCCTTCCGCCCCATGATTGACCAGGAAGGGAAGCCCAAGCCCCACCCCAACACGTTCCTCCTCACCAAGCGGGCCTACTGGGGGGCGGGCGGGTACGACGAGGACTACTGCGGCACCTACGGGGGAGACGGGCCATTCAAGCGGTGGTTGAACGTGAACCACGACCACCGGCACCTGAAGGACATACGGATAGTGCGCTGGCCGAGGGAGGTCATAGCCGACGCGAGCCTATGCCCGGCCTTCCGGGAGGCGTACAAGCCACTGTATGGCCCCAGGTTCAAGGCCAAGGGCGGAGGCGCCGCCCCGAGGCCCACCAGCTGGGTTCGGTTCCCGTGGGAGAGGGTGATATGAAGCGCCACCAAGGCACATACCCGGCCCCGGTGACGGGAGTTCCAGGCAGGACCAGCCAGGAGGACGTGGAGTGGCTGTACAAGCAGGCCAGGAAGCACAGGACCATAGTGGAGGTGGGGAGCGCCTGCGGAAAGTCCAGCCACGCCCTACTCACCGGCAACTATGAGTCCTTCGGACCAGCCGGAAGGGTCTACTGCGTGGACTGCTGGCCCGTGAAGGTCGTTGGAACTAGGGACGAGTTCGATTACGGACACAAGGACCTGGCTGCGCGGACCCTGTTCTGGGCATGGTGCGGACAGTTCCCCAACCTCAACATGGTGGAGCTGAGGAGTGTTATGGCCAGGAAGGCCCTCAGCGATGTCGGGGCGGACATGGTGTTCCTGGATGGCGGCGTGGCCAACATGGCCGTGGACATAGAGGTCTGGAGGAAGGTCCCCAGCTCGGTGCTCAGCGGACACGACTACACGGACGAGTACCCTATGGTCAGGCGGGCGGTGGACTTCAGTTTCGGACCCGATGTCAGGATGGACGGTGTGGGTTCGAGCATCTGGTGGGTGAGGGCGAGGAGATGATAACGGTGGTGTGCTGGAAGTGGACGCCCGAGAACTGGGCTAAGCACTGGGACAAGCGTAAGCTATTCTCCTCACACCACGTGAACGTCCTCCAGGCCATGCTTGAGCGCAACACCACGGTGGAGCACAGGTTCATTGCGGTGTGCGACGACTGGAAGGGGCTCAGCAGCACGGTTGAGGTAGTGGACATCAACAGGCACTTCAGGCGATTCGCCGACATGGGAGGCTGCTATAGGAGACTACGATCATTTGATCTGGTTTGTGGTCTGGGTGTCTTTGGCGACAGGTTTATTTCTCTGGATCTGGACACAGTGATAGTGGGCAATGTGGACCACCTGCTCGGCTTCCAGGACGACTTCCGAATCTGGAGCGACACCCACCGCAGGCTCACCCCCTACTGCGGGAGCCTGTGGGGAATGAAGGCCGGGGCCAGGCAGAGGGTGTGGGACCAGTTCACCGAGGACCCAGGCAAGTGCGTCCGCCGGTGCAAGGATCGGCGCTATCCCGGTACGGACCAGGCCCACATAAGCGCATGCCTGTACCCGAAGGAGAAGGTGTGGGGGACGGAGGACGGTGTGTATAATTTCAATACCCAGGTACGCAAGACGATCTCCTGCGTTCACAGGTGCGCTGACGGAAGGCTGGACGTCATACAGAAGCGGGATGGCTCCCTGCCGAACGGGTCCAGAGTGGTGTTCTTTAATGGCAAGTTTGACCCCAGCCAGCCCCAGTTGCAGGGGGCCTACGATTGGATCGGGGACTACTGGAGGGAATGATGGCCAAGAGGACTGTTAGGCAGGCGCGGCTGGACTTCATGGACGACCTGAAGAGGCTCAGGAAGATACACGAGTCCATGGTGGAGATGCTTCCGAAGCTCATGGATAACCCCAGGCTCCCGAAGGCCCTCAAGGCCGCGAGCCGCAGGGAGGTGGAGATGAACGAGGCGCTGCTGGACTCTCTGGAGCGAATGTTTAGCGATGACTGACGAGCCCACCAAGTGGGAGCTAAACCCAGAGGCCACCCTCAGGGAACTGGGCCGGATGGAGAGCGACCCTGGCTACAGGAAGACCATCTGCGGCATCCACAGGATCATCTGGTCTGTCCTGAACATAGACTTCCAGGGCTATCTGCCAGAGGACCTTCTGGCCAGGCTAAACGACCTCCTGGAGGAGGCGTACCGCATGGGCAAGCGGATGGACTATAGGCTCCACGAGTATTACAAGCGGGACCACGGGGATCAGGACACCAACCTAAACGCCATATTCGTGAACGAGGTGAAGTTCCCCGTACGCAGGCTGGAGAAGCAGATCAAGGAGCTGTCGGTGCAGCTGGAGGTGTGTAAGACCGAGCGCAACAAGCACCGACTCAATAAGAGGAGGCTGAGTGGGAAGCAGTAGCAATAAGGTGGCTTTCGTGTGCTTCTGGTGGGGCCGGTGGCCAGAGAGCGACGTGCGCTGGGGCGAGGAGTACGTCCGGCGCCTGCACAGATCCCTGGAGAGTCACACCAGCAGCAGGGACTGGGACTTCCGGGTGTACGTGGACGGGTCCAAGTATCAGGACAAGGCCGTGCTGAGTGACTTCCCCGTATACCCGATCAGCCGATGGTTCGAGGCCCTGAAGTGGAATCTGAAGAAGTTCTTCATGTTCTCAGCAGCCGCGCACCTGGACAGGTACGAGTGGGTGGTGACTATGGACCTGGACGTTGTCATAACCGGCAACGTGGACTTCCTCCTTCAGCACCGTAGCCCAGGCGGTCTCACCACGTGCCGTGCCGCGTACCAGACCTCCAAGCCGGGCGGAAGCATCATTGGGTTCGCCCCTGGGGAGAAGTGGCAGGAGAACCTGCTCATGTTCCTCATCGGTCAGAAGAAGCTAGTGGAGGAGGAGACCGGAGGGAGCGAAAGGAAGTTCTACCGCAAGTTCTGCGATAACGAGCTCATGGGCGGCATCAGCTACTGGCAAGACGCCTACCCAGGCCGGATCCTGAGCTTCAAGGTGGACGGACCTCCTAAAAACGGGGCTAGCGTGGTGCGGTTCCACGGGGAGCCCAGGCCCCACGAGGTGGTGGACAAGCTCGGGTGGGTGAAGGACTACTGGAGATGACGAGCAATAATGCGGATCGCCCCATCATAGTCACAGGCTGCGCCCGTAGCGGGACCAGCCTGGTGGCCGGGGTCCTGTCCCACTGCGGGGCATGGACGGGCGAGTGCACTGGAGAAACTCCCTGGAACAAGCGTGGGCAGTTCGAGAACGTATTCATACGGGACTCGCTCACGAAGCCGTTCCTCAAGAGCATCGGGGTGGACCCCCTCGGGCAGGAACCCCTCCCCTGCCCTGGGTGGAACTTGCAACGCCACCCCGATGACCTCCTCGGTAAGTGGAGGCGTATGGTACTCAACCGCATGGAGTCGGAGGGCTACGACGGACAGAGGCCATGGATGTTTAAGGGCGCCAAGGCGTGCCTGATATGGTCGGTGTGGGCGCAGGCCTTCCCCGAGGCCCGGTGGATAGTGGTCCGCAGGGAGGACTCCCGGATCATAGACAGCTGCCTCCGGGCCCCGTTCATGAGGAAGCGCAAGACCCGCGAGGAGTGGCAGCAGTGGGTGGATCACCACAAGGAGTGCTTCCAGGAGATGGACGAGCACATAGGCGTGGTGTGGGAGATATGGCCGGACAAGGCCATGGACGATCAGGCCCTCGGGCAGTTCCAGACCTTGGCCATAGGACTGGGACTCAAGTGGGATCAGGCCAGGGTGACCGGGTTCGTGGACCCGCAGCTCTGGAGCGAGCGGAGGAAGAATGGCTAGGGTAACAGGCACAGAGGTCAAAGAGATCATCAACACTTCGCTCACCGCGCTACAGGTGGAGCCGTTCATCACTGCGGCTAACCTGATCGTGACGGCCAAGTGCTCCACCACGTACAGCGCGGCTGAGCTGAAGGAGATAGAGCGGTGGCTCTCGGCCCACCTAGTCAGCGTGCGGGACCCGAGCAGGTCCGCCGTGGTGGAGCAGCAGGCCGGAAAGGCCAGCCAGAAGTACCAGGTGAGCAAGTCGCGTGTGGTTGGGGCTCTGGACGCCACCCCCTACGGGCAGCAGGCCATGGCTATGGACTACGCCGGGACACTGGCCGGGCTGGGTAGCTCGGGCACCTATTCCCTAAAGATGTTCGGGGTGACGAATGACGAATTCGACGAAGACTAGCCCCCAGTTGGCCATAGAGAAGGCCAGGATGACCATAGTGCTGATGTCCGACGGCAGGATCCACGTCAACGGACCCATCGGGGACAGGGTGCTGGCCTACGGGATGCTTGAGTGCGCCAGGGAAGTAATACACGAGTACGCCAAGCTGGGCCCGCAGCAGCAGGAGAAAGAGAAGGAAGCACCAGTGCTGGAGATCGTTAACTGATGGCCATAGACTACACGTGGGCACTGAACCAGACGGCTACATATTGGGCCCGGCTAGATCCGGACGGCTACGGCGGATGGGACTATGACGACCCGGTGGAGGTATCCGTCAGGTGGGAGGAGACTAGCGAGAACCTGATCGACGCGAGCGGAGAAGAGTTCGTCACCCTGGCCGAGATCATGGTCAACCAGGAGATGAAGCCTGGGGATTACCTGTATCTGGGGTCCCTGACCTCGGCCATGGAGGACAGTGCATCGAACCCAGTGAACATAGAGGACGCGTGGCCTATCAGGAAGGCAGAGGCTGTGCCGGATCTGCTGGCCGAGTCATTCGTCAGGACGGTGTGGATATGAGAACTCTGAGGGTTGTGCTTACTAGAGCGGGGCGTGGCGAGGTGTACGTGGACGACAAGATGATAGAGGGAGTGCGGGCCCTGGAGGTGAGGGCCGGAGTCGGGAAGGTAAATGAGCTCAGACTGGACCTGATAGTGGACAAGGTCGACATCACCATGGAGGGGATGATCGAGACCAGCAGCCTGGGGGACTCGTTCAGGAAGTTCGTGTCTGGCCTACCGCCGGATGTTGATGAGATAGGGGACGTAGAGTAAATGGCAGCGACAGTGAAGGTCATAGGGCTGGACAAGGTTCTGGTCAACCTGAACAAGGAGATCGCCAAGATAGAGGGCGACGTTCAGAAGGGGCTCACCCTGGGGATGCAGATCATCAAGCGGGACAGCATGGACCAGACCCCTGTGGACACTGGAAACCTCCGCAGCAGCCACTACGTGGTGGTGGCCAAGGGGGCTCAGGACACCAGGTCCGGATCGTTCAAGACCGTGGACGACTCTGGCAAGCGTGTTGCCTCTGAGCACCCTAAGCATATAGCCGAGTCCATAGCAAACGCCAAGGCCAAGAGGGGACCGTTCGCCGAGGTAGGGTGCACGGCCTTCTACGCCGAGAAGGTGCACGAGGACCTCCAGGCCAGCCACGTGAAGGAGCTGTACACCGGGGGCAAGAAGAAGGGCAAGAAGTTCGTGGGACCCATGCAGCCTGTACCCATGGGGCCGGTGGGTAAGGCCAAGTTCCTTGAGGACTCCATACGGAAGAACGCGGACAAGGTGTTGGCCCTTATCAAACTCTATGCTAAGAGGTAAGAGGGATGTCCAACCTCATAACGACCACCACTGCGGCAGAGGACGTGGCCGGGATCTTCGCGGCCCTCGGCTACGGGACCATCGGAACGGACATATTCGTGGGGTCTGAGCCGGACGGGGACCAGGTGCAGGACAATGTGTTCACGGTCTACGACACCACCCAGTTCCGCCCGGCTGAGGTTAACTACTGCTACGAGTACCCCTCCGTACAGTGCCGCCTAAGGTGGAGGGCCGCCAACGCCAGGACCGGAGCCCGCAGGACACAGGTCCTCATGAACGCCGTTCATGGCTACGTGGGTTCCATCGGGGGAATCAATTATCGGATGATACGAGTGGTCAATGGGCCCATCCCATTGGGCCGGGATCATCGTGGACGATATAGGTACACGTTCAATTTGGAAATTCAACGCTGCGATTAGCAGAAAGGAGGCCAAAGACAAATGTCAAACGCATTCGTTCCTATCGGGACACAGCTCAAGATCGGTGACAAGCACTCCGGGGAGACCTTCACGGCTGTGAGCGAGATCAACCGCATCAGCGGTTTCGGGTGGACACGGAACATGGTGGAGACCACCAGCCTGGACACCCTCGGGGGCTATCGGACCTACCTGCCCACGTTCCGGGACGGGGAGACCATCACCCTGGACATGAACTTCACGGTGGCCAACTGGGACAAGTTCCTGGACCTGTTCGAGAGCCAGGACGAGGAGTCCGAGAGCTGGGACTTCCAGATCGTGCTCAAGGCCGGGGCCACCACCAAGTTCACCTGGGAGTTCCAGGCCTTCGTGCAGTCGATCCGCATGGGGGACATCTCCTTCGACGATAAGCAGGCGATGGTCATCGAGTTGAAGATCACCGGGGCGCCCACAGTGACCTCCGGGGCGTAGTAGTGAACCTTACAACCAACAGAGTGAACGAGGAAGCGAGGTAACAGACATGACCAAGCTGCTGACGAGAGACGACATCATCCGGGCCACGGACATCCAGGTGGAGCGAGTCGATATGACCCCATTCGGATGGGGAGGCCACGTGTTCGTCCGGGGGCAGAAGGCGAAGGAGCGGGCTTCATTTGAGTCCTACATAGCCAAGGCCGTGGGGGACAGCGCCGAGCAGAACATGGCGCGGTTCCGGGCCAAGCTCCTCGTGGACTGCGTGGTGGACGCCGAGAAGGACGGGAAGCCCATATTCTCGGGCGAGTCGGATGTGGACGTGCTGAACGAGAAGTCCGCCGGGGCCCTGGACTACCTCTACGAGGTGGCCCAGAGGCTCAGCGGGTTCCGCAAGGCGGACGTGGATGCGATGACGAAAAATTTGCCAGGAGGCCAGAGCGACGGTTCTACCACCGCCTAGCCCTGGCCCTAGGCATGACTGTGAGTGAGATGCTGGAGAGGATGGACTCTGAAGAGGTAGTGGCCTGGATGGCCTACGAGAAGCTGGAGCCCTTCGGGGAGGCGCGGGCGGACATGAGGGCCGCGATGATAACCAGCACCCTGGCCAACGTCAACCGGGGGGCCAAGCAGAAGCCCTTCACCCTCAAGGACTTCATGTTCGACTTCGATGGGCAGTGGATGGCCGCCGCCGACCAGGCGAAGGGCAAGGCGGAACGTGGGGCCGACTCCATAAGCAAGGTGCTCCACGCCTCGGCTCCCAGGGGAACGGTGACGACCTACGACGGGGAGGCGCCGGTGATCAAGCGCATAGGCAAGCGGGCCCGGCCCAACAAGCGGCTCGACAGGATACTCTATGGCCAATCTAGGTAGCCTCATCTATCAGGTCGGGGCCGATACCAGCAAGCTCAAGCACGCCGAGAGGGAGGTCAAGGACTCTTCTAAGGTCATGGCCACTTCAATGAGTGGGATCGGAGTGGCTTTGAAAGGTGCCTTGGGAGCTGCCGGACTGGCTCTTGGGCTGTCTCAAATGAAGTCGGCCCTTATGGATGTAGTTAACACTGGAATACAGGTGAAGAGACTGGATCAGGCATTCACTTCTATAACAGGATCCATAAGCGGTAGCCGGGATGAGATGGAGTTTCTGCGAAAGACGGCAGACAAGTTAGGGCAGGACTTCATGTCCGTGGCCGAGGGTTATAAGACCATCGCGGCTGCAGCCAAGGGCACCTCTCTTGAGGGCAAGGGTGTCAGAGATATATTTCAGGCCATTATGCAGGAGGGCACTAGGCTTAGCTTATCCAATGAGCAGGTACAAGGATCACTTTACGCCATTTCGCAGATGATCAGCAAGGGCGTGGTATCCATGGAAGAGATGCGCCAGCAATTAGGTGAGCGACTTCCGGGAGCATTTCAGAAGGCCGCGTCGGCCATGGGTATGACCACTCGTCAGTTTGACAAGTTGGCAAGTAGCGGAGAATTGCTGACTGAGGACTTCATCCCGAAGTTTGCCGCAGAGCTGATGAAGACAAAAGAGAGCGCCGAGAGTGCCGAGGCCCCAATAAACAGGTTGAGCAACGCCTGGAGGGATCTCAAGCTAACCCTGGCTAGGGGCGCAGTGGGAGAGGTCACCATCAAGGGCTTGGAGAGTATAACGGCTGTTCTGAAGCAGTTGGACGATACTATCAAAGCCTACGAGAAGTGGTGGAGGGACAATCAGAGCAAGTTTGAGATCACTGAGAAGCAGTCCCCCTTTCCGCCGCTTAGGGTGTCCGATGAAGATGTTGAGTGGCTCAAGAACCTTGAGGATGGTTCTAAGGAATATCAGGCCCTCAAGGGCTATGTGTATGAGTTCACAGGGAAGATAAAGGAGGCCACTCAGGCTACGAAGGACCTGCTGTATGGCACAGAGCAGATAGGTCTCACCTGGGGCAAGCTCAAGGAAATAGATGCCAAAAGCACTCTTGGCCTCGGCGGTGCGGGAGGAACCACGGGTAGAGATGTGGGCGTGAAGAAGATGACTGCTGCCGAGCAGGAGTGGTGGGACAACTATTGGGCTGGAATAGCCAAGACGGCTGCCAAATTGCGCAGCGACCTCATTCCTGCCCTGGAGGAGTATAAGCAGAAGCTCGGAGAGCTGGAGAAGCTGCACGACCTCAAAGCCATAAGCGACGAACTCTACAAGCAGCAGAAGCAGGCCCTGGAGGTCAAGTACGTCATCGAGCCGACCATAGACCTCCTGGACTCCCAGATCCAGAAGGAGCGGGCCAAGACCGAGCTCATGAAGGAGCAGGTGCAGATCCAGGGCAAGCTCTACAAGGGAGTGGATGACAACCTGGCCTCCATGGCCAAGTGGGTGGCCGACTACTATGGCATCAACCGTGATCTTGCCGCAGCCCTGATCAAGGTGGAGAGCAGCTGGGATCCAGGGGCACGATCACCCAAGGGGGCCATGGGCCTCACCCAGGTGATGCCTAAAACATGGGAAAAGGACGTTCAAAAGCTGGTGCCCGGCGGGCTGCAGAACCCTTGGGATCCGTTCCAGAACATGATGGGCGGGTTCGCCTATCTAGTGAGCATGATCAAGATGTTCGGCACGCTGGAGAAGGCCCTGGCGGCCTACAACACCGGCCCCGAGACTGTCCGTACCAAGGGCATCACATCAGCCGGACAGGAGTACATAGACCTCATCAACAAAGCCATGGGCGGCGGCTCCGCCATAGGCCAGGCCGACAAGGCAAGCCAGGTGCGCATTGCAGGGCTACAGAAGGAGCTTGAGCTGGTGAAGCAGCGTCAGGCTCTGGAGATTCAGGCGGCGGAGTACAGCGGGAAGAGCGCGGACGAGATTGCGGCCATCCGCAATAAGCACCAGGCAGAACTCATGGGGTACGAGACCGAACTTTCCCGAGTCCAGCGTGAGTCAGCCGAGGAGCATAAGCAGCTCACCCTGGACAAGGTGCAGGCGGAGATTGCGGCCTACGAGCAGATCTTGGGCAGTGGGACCCTCACGCAGGAGCAGTACCAGAAGGTATATGAGGAATACCATAAGAGGCGCCTGGTGCTCATAGAGTACGAGAAGCAGCAGGCCATTAAGGCAGGAGTGGACGAGGGCCTGGCCCGTGAGGCTGCTCTCAAGAAGGAAGAGGCGCTGCGTAAGGAGCAGGCCAGCAAGCAGGCGCGGGGCGGAGCGGAGCTGGCCCAGGTCATCCAAGACTATGCTAAGCTGGCTGGAACCCAGCAGCAGGTGTACGAGTCCGAGATGATGATGATAGCGGCCAAGTGGCGGGAGATGGAGGCCAACACGGCCCTCGATATACCTGGGCTCAAGGAGGCCTACAGGCAGCTCTACGCCGAGCAGATGAGGATAGCCGACGTCATGGCCCACGGGTCCTTCGCCGACGGGTTCATAGAGGGCCTTCGGGAGATAGCGCGGGAGATGAAGACCGTCGGAGAGCTTGGCAAGGAGGTGGCCAAGACCATAGCCTCGGCTTTCGGCACGTTCATCAGCGACCTGCTCAAGGGTCAGAAGACCGTGAAGGAGGCCTTCCGCGACATGCTGGACACCATCATAGGGAAGCTCGCCGACCTGTTCGCTGAGAACCTGGTGCAGCAGCTGGCCAAGGCCCTGACCGGAGGAGGCAAGGCCGGTGGTGGAGGAGGAGGACTTGGAGGTATTCTGGGTGGACTGATACCTGGCCTCGGAGGTGGGGGCAAGGGAACTGGGCTTGCTGGGATGCTGGGGGCCGGGATGACCGGGGTGGCCACTATGAACGTCCAGGCCGGGATAGTTAATCTGACTGGTGCTGGTGCTGGTGGGCTTGGTGGGCTACTAGGGGGAGCCGGGGGAGGAGCGACAGGAGGAACCTGCCCATTACCTGGGACAGGTGGAGGTGGGGGAGGCTGACTGGGCGGTGGCGGAGCTGCCGGTGGCGGCTTGGGTGACATGTTCGGAGGGATAACCAAG
>CAZDKX010000093.1:0-15384 GCA_964505935.1 uncultured Syntrophobacteraceae bacterium | reverse complement strand
CCCATCACGGTGGGCGGCATGACCAGGGGCAAGGTCAGCAGGGCATCCGCCCATTCCCGCCCTGGAAAGCGGACCCGAGCCAGCAGAAAAGCAAAGGCGACCCCGACCAGGAAGGCTGCCAGGGTGGCACATCCTGCCACCTTTAACGTCAACAGCAGCGGTACCAGACTCTTCGACACGACGCGGTTCATCCCCTTTCTCACCCGTAAGCCTTCTTTGAACGTCACTATATCTTTTTAAGATACCTTGTGCAAAGAATATATCCGGTCAATTTGTCATGCAGAGGTGAAACTTTGCCGCATGAAATCAGGTGATTCGAAATGTTGCGGGTTGCGGGTTGCGGGTTGCGAGTTGCGAGTTGCGGGTTGCCTGGCATCCCCAACGGACATGAGCGACAGCTTTGCAGGAATATGGCGAAGCCAATGGCGGTGGTTGACGGCTTGAGGGGGGGTGTGCTAAGGGAAATCGCCACATTGCGACTCTTTCCAGATTGCTGACTCATGGTTTTTGGGTGTTTTCGTGATGCATCTTGGCTTAACCAGCGCTTCTGCGCTCGTGGTTGCGAACATGATCGGGGCCGGGGTTTTCTCTACCAGCGGCTTCCTCCTGGCGGACCTTGGTTCTCCCTGGCTGGTGCTGGCTGCCTGGGCTGTCGGGGGAGTGCAGGCAACCCTCGGGGCCTTGTGCTACGGCTCTCTTGCCCGGCGCATTCCCGAGTCAGGGGGCGAGTATTGCTTCCTGTCGCGCACTCTTCATCCCCTGGCCGGCTATATCGCCGGTTGGATTTCGCTCCTGGTGGGGTTTTCGGCGCCCCTGGCAGCAGCGGGCTATGCTTTTGGCAAGTATGCCCAGCCCTGGCTGGGAGGCGCCTCACCCGTTCTGAGCGGCACCATCCTGACCCTGGTCTTTGCGGCGGTGCATGCCCATGAGGTTCGGCGGGGAGCGCGGGTGCAGAACTGGATGGTGCTGGTGAAGGTGGTCTTGATTGTGGCTTTCGTTTCCCTGGCCTTCACCCAATTGACACCGATTGCCGACGAAGCTTACGCCCCTTTCTCGATTTCGGCCTTTGGGGTCTCGCTGGTTTGGATTTCGTTCAGTTATTCCGGCTGGAACGCCGCCGTTTACATAGGCGGCGAAGTGCGGGACCCGGAGCGCACTTTGCCCCGCTCCCTCATTTTGGGGACCGTCCTGGTGACCTTGCTCTATATGGCGCTCAACACAGTCTTTGTGTTTTCTGCGCCCCTGCGGGAGCTTGCCGGTCATCTGGAAATAGGCAGAATCGCCGCCAGGGCCATCGGCGGCGCGGTGATCGAGGAGGCGACTGCGGTCCTCATCTCGCTTGCCCTGATCAGCAGCGCCTCGTCACTGGTCATGGCCGGGCCGCGGGTCTATGCCAAGATGGCGGCCGACGGCTATCTGCCTGGCTGGCTGGCAGTATCGGAAGGGCCTCCGCGAGCGGCCATTGCCCTGCAGACGGTGCTCGCGCTTATTTTGCTCTGGACCTCTTCTTTTGATGCCTTGCTGACCTATATCGGTTTTACCCTGGGCATCAGTACCGCAGCGACCGTGGTTGCCCTGCTCGTGCTCCGCCACCGTGAAGGCCGGGCGCTGAAAGTACCTGGCTTTCCGGTTGTTCCCTGGCTGTTCCTGGCGGGAGTTGTGGCCATGACCACCTTCACCGTGTTGCAGAAACCTTTGGAGAGTTTGGTGGGATTCGGCACCATGATGGCTGGCGTGGTGGCGTGGTGGTTACGCCGCAGCGCTTCGGGAAGGACCTGCCGTTGACCGGCTGGTGCAGGCCCACCGTCGATTACCCTCCGTGCGGTCCCGCTATTTTCCCTTCTCTGTCACGCTGATGTCATTGAGTCCCAACCTGTTCAGGAGGATCCGGCAGGGATCGGCTTCCCCTTTTACGACTTCCAGCCGGGACCCGAATTTGAGACCCAGCAAGGTTTTTTCAATGAGCGCGAGCTCCCCTTTGTCGAGAGTGATCTCGCGCCTCGTCGCCGCGTCGAATAACTTCCGAGGCTTCCAGTAGTAGACATACGGCCCCAACGGCGAGCACGCCATATGGGCCTCCCACCTTTCGATAAAGCCCATGGCGGGATCACAGCTGGTCTTCGCTTTTCGAACCACCAGCTGATAGCCGCGGTCCAAGACCTGAAGCTCGTCCTGAAAGAGGGTGAGAAAAACGTCGATAGCGAACTCGGAGCGCAGCTCCCTGGGAAGATCGGCGGGAAACTGATAGTCGTCAAAAATGAGAATCCCGCCCTCCTTGAGCAGGTCCCATGAGAGGACTGCATCCATGATCACGCCCTTGCTTCGGTGATCGCCGTCAATATAGATCAGATCGATACTGTTGAGCTGGAGCTCCCTCAGCTTCTGCTGTGAGTAGCCCTTGATCACGTTGATCTGCGAGGCATGCCCCGAGCGGCGCAGGTTATCGAGAAATCGCTGTTCCTCGGCTCCCGTGAAGATATCGATGGCAATCGCTCTGGAGGATGGATGGGTCAGGATATGGTCCAACACCCAGAAAAACGAGCGTCCTTCCCAGACCCCGATCTCGAGGTAGCTCAACCCCGGCTTGCCTTTCAGCTCACTCAGCAAGCGATTCCAGGTGGGGATGTGTTTGGTGAACCAGTCGGAGGTGAAGGTGTAATTGCCGTCGGGCTTGACCGCATTTTCAAGGCAGAAGGTTCGGCTGCTGCTTGAGAAGACGATCAGCCCCATCACCACCAGGGTGATCAGGAGGTTACGGTTGATCGGCATTTCAAAGCTCCTGAGATGGGGTTTTTCGCCAGCCTCCACGGGCGGCTTGAACCAGGGAAACGTGTTCATCTGCCGGGTTCGGAGGCGGAGGTTCGAAACGGGTTCAGGCAAGATACCTCTGCCGCTGAACGGTGTCAATGCTCTTCCCGCCGGCTTCTCCGAACCTCCTGGCGCTGAGCTTTATTGCCCTTTGCGCGAGTTTTCCTTTCAAATTGCGCCGGCCTGTGATGTAATTCGTGCTGAGCTATTCGCGGTACAACGACACGGAAGGTCAAGGTTTGTATCGGCACGATGCATGCCGGAGTACCGACAACTCCGAAGATACTCTCATCTGTTCGTTACCAATAGAGCACCGAGACCCACTCAGATAAAGGAGGAAGAAAATGGCGGAGCAGACCCGGACTGTTGCCCCTCTTACCGTTTCCTCTCCGGAAGGCATTCGACGGGAGCTGGCCCTGGCTGATCCAAAGACCATCCAGCTGGTCCCGGCTCAAGATTCGGCCCTCGAGGCAACGGCGCAGGAGTATGTTCAGAAGCTCATCACCTTCGGTCAGGAAGACGTCGACGCTCAGGAGCGAATCAAGGAAGCTGCCCGGAGCTTGGGGAGCGCCACGCAGCATCGAGCCGGCCAGCTCAGCCGGATGCTCGATGAGCCCATTCACACCCTGATAAAACGGGGTGAGGAGGGGGGGCCGGTGGCGAATGCCCTGGTTGAGCTCAAGATGAACGTAGAGGAGTTGGACCCGGCGCGGTTTGACTTCGAGGCGGGCTGGCTTTCTCGCATGGCGGGCTGGCTCCCGGGAGTCGGGGAGCCGCTGAAGCGATATATTACCAAGTACGAAAGCACCAAGACCGTGATCGACGCCATTCTCAATTCTCTGAGTGAAGGCAGGAAGCAGCTCCAGAGAGACAACGGGATTCTGCTGGAAGATCAGAAGGGGATGCGCCAGGTGACTCTGCAACTGGAGCAGGTCATCAAACTGGGGCAGTTCATCGCTCAGAAACTGGAGCAGGTCCTCGGGGGTGAACCGGCCCAGGATGAGTTCCGCACGGCATTCATCCGCTCCGAACTCCTCTTTCCCCTGCGCCAGCGGATCATAGACCTTCAGCAGCAGCTCGCGGTGACGCAGCAGGGCGTGATGGCAACGGAGCTGGTAATCCGCAACAACCGGGAGTTGATGCGGGGCGTCGACCGGGCGCAGAACGTTACGGTCTATGCGCTGCAGGTGGCGGCAACGGTGGCCATGGCGCTCGCCCATCAAAAGAATACGATCGAAAAAATCGAGGCCATCAATGAGACCACTTCCGGGCTGATTTCCCACACCGCTCAGCAGCTGCGGACCCAGGGGGCCGAAATCCACAAGCAGGCCTCCACGGCGCAGCTGGATGTGGAAGCCTTGAAAAGGGCGTTTGCCGATATTCATGCCGCCATGGACGACATCGCCAAGTTTCGCAGCGAGGCCCTGCCGCAAATGGCCGGCGTTATCCTGGAAATGGACCGCATGACCATCGAGGCGGAGCAGACCATCCGCAGAATGGAAGCGGGAGATCGGGCCGGCACCGCGGCCCTTTTAATTGACGTTGACGCCCCGCGAAGGTGAGGGACGGCGTTCGGGTGGGACCCATTAGAGGGGAGGGAGGTCCATGAATCTTTCAAATCGTCTGTTGAGAATATTCAAGGTGGTCCTGATTGCCGTTTTTCTGACGGCCGGCCTCGGGGTTCATGGCAAAGGGGCGCTCGCCGCAGACAAATTTCGCATCGCCTGGTCGCATTACACGGGCTGGGAGCCCTGGGGTTTTGCCGGTGACTCGGGCGTCTTGAAGAAGTGGGCCGATAAGTACGGGATCGGAATCGAACTGGTGCTGGTAAACGATTATATCGAATCGATCAATCTTTATACCGGCGGTCAGTTCGACGGCTGCGCCATGACGAATATGGACGCCCTGACGATTCCGGCGGTGGGCGGGATCGACACGACCGCCATCATTGTGGGCGATTTTTCCGACGGCAATGATGGCATCGTCGTCAGGAACGGCACCTCCGTCAAGGACCTCAAGGGCCGCAAGGTGATGCTCGTCGAGCTTTCCGTCTCCCACTACCTGATGACTCGCGCCCTGGAACAATACGGCCTGACCGAAAAGGACCTCACCACGCTGAACACCAGTGATGCCGACATTGCCGGCCTTTTTCTTGCCAGCAAGGACCCGAAGGCTGCGGTCGTCACCTGGAACCCGCTTCTCATGCAGGTCCGCAATGCCAAGGGCGTCAACCTCGTTTTTGACTCATCAAAAATTCCCGGTGAGATCATGGACCTGATGGTGGTCCGCACGAACGCACCCGATACGCTGAAGAAGGCCCTGACCGGTGCCTGGTACGAAACCATGGAGGTCATGTCCGGCCACAGTAAAGCGGGAAAGGACGCCATCCAGGCCATGGCCAAATTGGCGGGCGGCACGGAAGCCGAGTTTCGCGCCCAGCTTCGCACCACCAGGATGTTTTATCAAGCTGCCGAAGCGGTCGCTTTCACCAAAGGTCCGGAGGTGAAAAAGACGATGGATTACGTGCGGACCTTCTGCTTCGCTCATGGTTTGTTCGGACAGGGAGCAGCCTCGAAAGAGCATGTGGGCATCGCCTTTCCCGATGGCACCGTTCTGGGCGATGCGAAAAACGTCAAGCTGCGCTTCGATGCTTCCTTCATGGAATTGGCCGCCGGGAATGCTCTGTAAGCGGAATCCGTTCGCCGGTTCCTCGGGAAGGGAAGTGGCTTGTGGAAGATGACAAGACCCGGCCAAAGGTGCCGAGGTTCCTGGGCTTGCACGCGCAGCCGCCCAAAGCACTCCGGCTGGCGCTGGCGTTGTTGCCGTTCATCGTTCTCGTCTGCCTTTACGTGACGGTCTCGGAGGTGCGCCACCGGGACAATCCTGCCGACAAGGTGGTCCCCACGCTCGGTAAGATGACCGCGGGGGTGGACCAGGTTGCCTTCACCGAAGACAAACGAACCGGCAGGTACTTATTGTGGCAGGATACGATCTCGAGCCTCACACGGCTGGCGCTGGGAATCGGCTCCGCAGCCGTGCTCGCCCTTCTCGCCGGTTTGAACATGGGTTTGCTGCCGGGGATCCGAGGCCTCTCGCTCGCTTTCATTACCTTCGTTTCCATCATACCGCCGCTCGCGATTCTGCCCATTCTTTTCATCGTCTTCGGCGTCGAGGAAACCGCCAAGGTCGTCCTGATTTTCATCGGGACTTTTCCCATGATCACCCGGGGTGTTTACCTGGCCACCCTGAAGATCCCGACGGAGCAGATCTTCAAGGGACTCACGCTGGGGGCGTCGCCTTTCGCGGTGGCCTATCGGATTGTGCTGCCGCAAATCATGCCGTGCCTGATCGACTCCACGAGGCTTTCGCTCGGAGCGGCCTGGCTGTTTCTCATCGCCGCCGAGGCCATTGCCTCGACCGACGGACTTGGCTACCGCATCTACCTCATGCGCCGCTACCTCTCGATGGACATCATCATTCCATATGTCCTCTGGATCACCCTGCTCGGGTTTGTCTTCGACCGGTTGCTGCAGCTGTGGATTTCCATGCGGTATTCGTGGTACCTCGCTACCAGGGAGTGAGAGAGGACCCTATGGAGGAAAACACAACTCTTCGCGCTCTGCGGGAACGATCATCCCTGTACCTGAAGAACGTCAGCAAATGCTACGGCTTGAAAGTCATTCTCAAGGACATCGATCTTGCCGTGCGGAAAGGTGAGCTGTGCACGCTGGTTGGACCGAGCGGGTGCGGGAAATCGACGTTGCTTCGGCTGATCCTCGGCCAGGAACAGGTGACCTCAGGGACCTTTCTCATCGATGGCCAACCGGCCGGCCCCCCCGATACCACGCGAGGCATCGTCTACCAGCGTTATTCGCTCTTCCCTCACCTCACCGTGCTCCAGAACGTCATGTTGGGATTGACTCTGTCCAGCGGCTTCTTCGCAAGGCACCGCATGAGGAAGGAGTTTCACCGTGAAGCCATGGAATTCCTCGAAGAGGTCAAGCTTGCCGAGCATTGGCAAAAATATCCCCATGAATTGTCAGGCGGCATGCAGCAGCGGGTGGCGATCGCCCAGGCGTTGATCATGAAGCCCAAACTGCTGTTGATGGACGAGCCCTTCGGGGCGCTCGATCCGGGAACCAGGGAACACATGCAGATCTTCCTGCTGGGAATATGGGAAAAGTATAAAATGACGGTGTTCTTTGTCACGCACGACTTGGAGGAAGCCGTGTTTCTTGGTACCCGCATCCTGGTGCTCTCGCAATACTACACCGCCGGCAAGAACGAAAAGGACAACACCCTGCACGGGGCTCGCATCGTTGCCGATTATCCGCTTGCCCGTGAAGCAACGTCGACGGCCGTCAAGAAGACCGCCGCCTTCGGGACCCTCATTCAGAAGGTCCGTCATGACGGGTTTGATCCCGAATATTTACAGCATGTCACCCAATTCGATCTGCGGCATCCCGATTCGTTCCAGACCCTCGATGAGAGTGAGGCGGGGTAGCTGTTCGGTTTCAAGGCTTCGGTCGCAAGTGGCGAGCAACGTGATCGCAGGTACCGTGTCACATATTGATACCCGCAAGGAGGTTGGCAATGAGATGGACTGGGAGGAATAAAGCCTGTTTGATGATGCTGGCTCTCGCGATGCTGATGCCCCGAGCCGTTCAGGGGGCGTCGTACGTCGAATCGCCGCCGCTCGCCAAAGTCGTGCAGGGCCCGGTCGGCCAGGTGCAAAAAAGCGCCTCAATCCAGGTACCGCTCATCACCTGGGGCGGAGATATCGCCACCATCCTCGCCAACGGCAACGCGCGCGTCACAGCCAGGGGCAGCATCTTCGATCGCCTGGGGCTCACTCTCAAGCTGGTTCGCGAAGATGATTTCAAGAAGCAGGTCGAAGCCTACCGTCGCGGTGATTCTCCCTATCTGCGCGGGACCGTGGGCATGATCAGCATGGCTTCGGAGCTGCTTTCAGCTGATCCCCGCACCAAACCCGTCATCATCTATCAGATGACGTGGTCCAGCGGGGGCGACGCCCTGGTGGTCAAGGAAGGAATTAAGACGGTAGGGGACCTGAGGGGCAAGACGATCGCCGTCCAGGCGTACGGTCCTCACGTCCAGCTTCTCACCGAGATGCTCCGCGACGCCGGCCTTTCGACCCGCGACGTGACCATCAAATGGACCCGCGACCTGACAGGGACGGAGGCGACGCCGGCCGCGGCCCTCTCCAGCGTGGAGGTGCACGCCGCCACGGTCATCAGCCCGGACGCCCTGATGCTCACCTCCAACGGCACGGTGGGAACGGGGGCCGAAGGCTCGATCAAGGGCGCCCGCATTCTGCTCACCACCAAGACCGCCAACCGCATTATCGCGGACGTGTACGCGGTGCGAAGCGACTACTTCGGGTCGAATCGCGACCAGGTGGAACACTTTGTCAAGGGGCTGATGCTGGCCGAAGAGGAACTGCGGGACCTCTTCAAAAACAAGGAAGCGCGCCTCAAGGATTATCAACCATGCGTCACGGCAGCGGCGGAAATTCTCCTCGACAGCACGCAGGCCGTCGCGGACGCGGAGGCCATGTACCACGACTGTGAGTACGTCGGTTTCAAGGGTAACGTGAAGTTCTTCGCCGACCCCAATTATCCGCGCAAGCTCTCGAAACTCGGCGAAGAGGCGCAGGCCGCCTTTGCGGCCATCGGTCTGATCGGCAGGGGCGTTCCCCTCGATGATGCCAGGTGGGACTACGAACGGTTTAAATCGGGCCTCAAAGATACGGCGGGGGTGGAGCTCCCGCGATTCGACAAAGAGCGGGTGGCATCGGTCATCACTCGCAAACAGCAACAGGGCACTCTCGCCGAAGGGGAGCTTTTTGCCTTTGAAGTATTCTTTCAGCCCAATCAGAATACCTTCCCCGCCGACCTCTATGCCGATTCTTTCGGTCGGGTCGTGGAACTGGCATCGACCTACGGTGGAGCGCTCATTTCCGTTGAGGGCCACAGCGACCCGATGGCTTACCTGAAAGGGAAGAAACAGGGCAATCCCGAAGTCGTCCTGGGACGGATCAAACAATCGGCCAAAAACCTCAGCCTGACAAGGGCCACCGCCGTCAGGGACAGTGTGATCGCGTATGCCAGGGACCGGGGCATCACGCTGGACGAGAGCCAGTTCGCCGTGGTGGGTCATGGTATTGGCCAGCCCAAAAGCGGGATTTGCGGCAGTGATCCCTGTCCCCCGAAGACGGAGCAGGAATGGCGCGATAATATGCGCGTGGAGTTCCGCATCATCCAGGTGGAAGCCGAGTCCGCGGTTTTCAAGCCCCTTTAGCCGAAAGAGGGAAACAATATGAAGGCCAAGCGCCCGTTGTTCATAGCCGTGCTGATCCTCAGTCTGGCGGCTGGATTGCCTTCCTGCGGCCGGGACGATTCGACTCCTCAGCCGGCTCAGCAAAGCCGGGAGCCGTTGCCGTCGAGTCAGAACGCGCCGGCTGAAGTTGCAGCTTCGTGGCCCCCGCCCCCGGAAGATGGCGGCGAAGTCCCCCTGTCCGAAAATCTGCTGGCCAGGAATTATTATGTCATCATGGACAGCTCCGGAAGTATGAAAGAAGTCCAATGCTCCGGCAACAAGACCAAATCCGAGGCGGCCAAGATTGCTCTGGCTCAGTTTGCCCGCGTTGTTCCCGGCGATGCCAAGATGGGGCTGGCGGTTTTCGATGCTTACGGGATAGCGGAAAAGGTCCCCCTCGGGCTCGAAAACCGGGCCCAGTTCATCGCGGCCGTGAATGCCACCACTCCGGGAAACGGCACCCCCCTGCATGACGCCGTCCTGCTCGGCTACCGGCGACTGGAAGATTCGGCCCGCCGCCAGGCTGGGTACGGCGAATACCACCTGGTCATCATCACGGACGGCCAGGCCTATCCGGAAGACCAGGATCCCACGCCCGTCGTCGGGTACATCCTGGAGCAGTCGCCGATTGCCATTCATACCATCGGTTTTTGCATCGGCACGGACCATTCGCTCAACCAACCGGGTCGCACCATCTATCGGGCTGCGGACAATCCGCAGGAGTTGCTTCAGGGGTTGGAAGAAGTGCTGGCGGAATCACCGGCGTTCGATGTGGGCGCATTCGAGTGAGGAATCAAAAGCATCCTGCTCCGGGAGGAATTCGATGACCAGACAAGCCACGGGAGCGCTGCTGCTGCTGGTGGTGGGTCTTCTGACCATCGGCGCCGGGTATTTCCTGAAACCCTATTTTCAGGAGAAGGAACAGCGCAGCATGAGCGACGCTCGAGAGAGCAAGGGCCAGATCAGGGTCGCCGTGGACAACTGGATCGGCTATTTTCCTCTCTGCTCCCCCGAGATGAAGAAGCGGATGCGCCAGCAGGGCTGGAACCTGGTTTGCGAGGACGATCAGGCCGACTACCCGCAACGCATGAAACGCCTCAAGGATGAAGAAATCGATTTTGCCGTGGCGACGGTCGATTCATTCCTGCTGAATGGAGCGCCCAAAGGTTTCCCAGGCACGATTGTGGCGGTGATCGATGAATCCCAGGGGGGCGATGCCATTGTTGCCCGAAAGGACGCCGTGGCGAGCCTCAATGCGCTGAGAGGCCGAACCGACCTCAGGGTGGCGTTCACCCCCGCATCGCCGAGCCATCATCTGCTGAAGGCCGCCACCGAACACTTCGACGTTCCCGAACTGCTGCCCTCGGGAGACAGGCTCATCCCCACCAGAGGGTCCGAGGAAGCTCTCAAGAGACTCCTCTCCGGCAAGGCCCAGGTGGCCGCCCTCTGGGAACCCGATGTGTCCCGGGCGCTGGCCCAGGAGGGGATTGTCAAACTCCTGGGGACCGAAGACACCAAACGCTTGATAGTGGATGTTCTCCTTGCCGGCCGCGATTTTTCCAAAAACCGGCCGGAGCTGGTCAATCTGCTGCTTTCAAGCTACTTCTCGACCTTGAAAAGCTATCGGGAGAATCAGCAACTGTTGCAGGAACACGTCATCGCCGCGGCCAACCTCCCGGCGGACACGGTCGAGAAGATGCTCAAGGGCGTGGTCTGGACCAACCTTACCGACAACTGCGAGCGGTGGTTCGGGATTTCGGTGCCGGGGAGCCGTGCGGAGGACAGCCTCATCGAGGCCCTTGAGGCAACGGTGCAGATTCTCATTCACAGCGGCGATTTCAGCGCGAACCCCATTCCCGGGGGAGACCCGTACCGGCTCACGCAAAGCCAGTTTGTGGAAGAACTCTACCTGAAGGGCATCGCCGGGTTCACCACCCCCAAGCCGGGTTCCGTCAAGCCGGATGCCATCAACTCGCTGGAAGCCGAGTTCGCTCCCTTGAGTCGTGAGGCATGGAGCGCTTTTCAGGAAATCGGCACGCTCAAGACCGACCCCGTCGTTTTTCAAAGCGGCACCGCGGAGTTGAGCTTTCAGGGCAAGTTGGAGCTCGATAAGGCCGTGGAACGGCTCAAGCACTATCCCAACTTCCGCGTGGTCATCAAAGGCCACACCGGCATCGAAGGGGACCCGGAAGCAAACCGGACCCTCTCCCAGGAACGCAGTGAAGCGGTGGCCCGCTACCTCGAGGTGACGTACAATATCGATCCGGACCGTCTGCTCGCTGTCGGCTTTGGAGGTGAACAACCCCTGTCCCGAAACCCCGGAGAATCTGCTCGATCCTATCACTATCGATTGCCACGCGTGGAGCTGCTGCTCGTTCGAGAAGTCTTTTAGGAGCGCACAGGCCCTCACGATGAAGAAAGATGAAGAAGAAAAAGCCGCCCTGGCCACCATCGGAGACTTCAGCCAGCGGGCTGTCGGGGGGGCCGTCTTGCGCGACACCATGCAGCATCCGCTGACGCTCTACCCCATGGTCCTCGGCGTGCTGGGCGCAACGGCAGCGGTGGTTCTCGATCTTCCGTTTGCCGTCCTGGTTGGTTCGATCTCCGCCGTGGGAGGAGGGGTAATGGGCTGGGTGATCAATTTCTTCTTTCGAGGGGAGGTGTTTGCCGCGCGATACCTCGAGGGATGCCGGGAAGCGGCCGCCCTGAGGCACCGCAGATTGATGGAGACGATGCACGAGGACCTGGTAAACTGCCGGTCCATCGCCGGGGCCGAAAACTTCTCCGAACAGGGGATTGCCCAGCTGGAACAGGTGCAGAAGAGGCTGGTGACGCTTCGGGAAATCCTCGCGGACAAGGTGAATAGCAGTGAATTGAGCTACCGCCGGTATCTCGGTGCGGCTGAGCAGGTCTACCTGGCGGTGCTCGATAACCTGCAGGACGTGGCGGCGATTTTGAAAAGCGTGAGCACCATCGAACCCGCGTATCTTTCCCATAGATTGAACGAACTGCAGCACCTCGAAAAGCCCACCGCTGCCGACCGCGAGGAACACGAGACGCTCGTCAAGAGAGAAGCCCTTCGCGATCAGCAGTTGCAGAAGGTCAACGTCTTGCTCACCCGCAACGAAGAAGCGATGACGCAGATGGACGATGCCACTGCGGCGCTGGCCGGCATGGATACGGACGAGTCGCGCCCCTCGATGGCCATGGAGACTGCCATCGAGGAGCTTCAGAAGCTTGCCAGGGCATCGAAACAGTTCAAGTAAGCCGAAGGCTCGCAACGACGCATGAGAATCATCGGTGTTATTTCCCCGCAGGCGAGAAGTCGAACGGCTGATCACTCACGCGCACGCCCAGCCGCCTCTGCGGGCAGGCACTCAAACCGCGCCGATGACCTTGCCGGTCACAGAGGATTCATAACCGGGAAGGGACGCCAGTTCCTCACGAAAAGCCCGCGACTGGAGTACATCCAGGACCACCTTGACGGCCGGGTGCTCTGTGAGGTCATCGGGAATCACGAGGTCACAGCGGACCGCCTCAACGGGCACAAAGTCCAGACCGTGGGCGGTGGCGATGGCGCGCAGTCCCAAGGCGGCATCGGCCAGGCCGTAAGTGACCATGAGGGCGCCCTGAGTATGGTTGGCAACCAGTTTGTTGTAGCCGCCGATGGCCTCGGTGCGCACGCCGGCCCTGGCAAGATGTTCATCCAGCAGGATCCGCAACGCCGCTCCCTCTTCCCGATTGACCAATCGTAGGCCGCTGCGTGCCAGGTCCGTAACGGTCGTGATTTCATAGGGATTGCCCGGAGCGACCATGAGGCCTTCCTCAAAGAACGAGAACGCCATCACGGTAGCCTTTCCCTTCTGCAGGGAGTTCTGGGCCAGGATGAGGTTGGCTTCCCCGTGCCGGGAGTTGTGCAGGTGGGTTCCCGCCACATGGGCAACGCCTGAGGCCAGCCCTTCGAGGGCCTTGAAACTGGAGGAAAACCGCCAGACGACGCGGGCTTCGCGCGTGCGATGCTCGACATGAGAAGCGAGGATGGCGAAGGCCGGATCGCAGCCGAGGAGCAGAGCGGTCTGGCCCAGGCGGCCCTCGCTCTGAAACAGGCGGATGCTGCCGTTCTCGGGGTTGAAAAAACCGTCCGCCGCGTGCAGCGTATCGTTCAGCATTTCCTTGCCGTCGACCGGAAAACCGACCAGGCGGTCGCGTACCCTTCCGAGACGGAGGCGCGAACCGCCCGGCGAGGCTTCTCCCACTAACGTGACGGGCTGGCTGAGGTCGGGTTCTTCGACGGCAAAGAGATCCTCCACCTTGCAGCGCAGGTGCTTGGCCAGACGCAGGGCAACGCTGGTATTGGGCATGTAACGTCCCGACTCCAGATCGTAGATCGCCTGCCGCTGGACTCCCGCGAGCCTGGCCAGCTCGCTCTGGGAAAGCCCCCTGGCCTTGCGCATGGCCTTTACATTGCAAATCAATCGTTCAGCTGGCGGCTCCATTGCCCTTCTCCTCCTGTTGGCGTGCCCCGTTAAGCGACTGTCCAAAAATGACCATGCGGCGTTGTAGGGTGGGCTGAGCCCACCGATGGGGCAGCATGTCGGCACAGCCCACCCTGTGCTCCTGTCACCCGTGACCCTTATTTTTGAACGGTTCCCTACGCGATCATGGCTACTTCAATATTGATCAGACCTTTCACATAACGAGAACCCATGAAAATATCCTGCGCAGAGATCATATCGACCCGTTTTCGTTCCCGGTCCAGGGGTTCGCCGTCCTTCTCGAAGAGAATCAGCACCCCGCCGCCGACCGGTGAATTGAAGATCTCCTGCCAGGAGAAGACCACCTTGTAGCCGTCGGCCGCTGAGGCAACGAGGAACATCTTCTTGGTATCGTCGTGCTCTTCCTTGATCACGTCGGCTTTGCGGATGAGGTCCTCGAGCAGCACCCCCCGACAGCTGCCGATCGATCCCCGGGGATCGCCGCTGCCGCATACGACAAACAGGTCCTCCAAGACCTCGCTCTCCATGGCGCAGAGGTCCTCCATGCTGACCAACAAAGGCTTGCGCACCCTGCCGTTGATCCGAACGACGCTCCCGTTCCAATTTTCAGTTTGACTTTCCTGTTGAGCTTTCACGCGGACCTCCCTGCAGACTGTTGTGAGCTGGTAAATTCAAGTGGACTTTGCGACTGAAACGATGAATAACGGGTGTCCCCGCCCCGTGACGAACAGCTTTCAAAACGGCTTCCTGGTCCACGGGCACGGTCCCGGCCAGCAAATGGACCGGCAGGTGTGAGAAGGCCTCGGCGATCATGGGAGTGCTTGGCCCAACCATGGCGACTTTTACCCCGGGGCCCAACCTTCCGAGAAGGTCCTCCGTAGTATGGTTCAGAATCGAAGTCGAGGTGATGATCAGAACTTCCGCCCATCCGCCCAGCTTCTCATGAAAGCGTGCACGCTCGCCGACCCCCTGCATGTCGTCCAGCACCTCCACCACGGCACCAGCTTCCTGGAAGAGATGGATGAGCGGCCGAAAGAGTCCCACCATGGCTACGCGTGTGTCACGACCAATTCCCAGAGTGTCCCTCAGGACGTCATTGCTCGGATCGTCGGCGCAGGCAAGCGCCTCGCGGTGGTTCAAGGCATTGACAAGAGCCAGTCCCATGCTGCAATGCAGCGGGTCCGGATGCTTGAGCTCGGTCAGCAACTCGATGGCCGGCTCGCCCTCATAATCCCGGTAACTCTTGCCAATGGCACAACATTGTTTGTTGGTGAAATAAGTATAGGCCACCCCCATGCCCCCATCATCGGTGGTCGCGGCGGTGTATCCCAGGCCGATGTTTAGGCAGGTGACCGTCGTTTTGCGGGCCTTTTCACAGCAATGGTCGTAGAGCTTCTGGATCAGCTGCATCGCACCAATCTCCTCTCCTCATTGTGGCGTGCTCCCATCTCAATCCGTACATGATGTAATCTATAAATTATTATTTACCTTCCTTCAGGGCGGGAATCAAGCCGCAAACCTTCATTGCTCCTTTCTTTCAGGGCGAAAGTCTGAAATTGACGGGCAGCACGACCCACGTCGCGACGGCCTGGTCCTTATAGTACCCGGGTTTGAACTCCCATTGTTTCAGCGCCTTCAGGACGTCCTGCTCGAAGATGCCGTGCGGTGCGGCTTCCCGAATGGAGATCCGGGAGACACGTCCATCCGCCCCAACCAGCAGCTTTGCCACCACCTTGCCGGT
>CAZDKX010000092.1:0-15568 GCA_964505935.1 uncultured Syntrophobacteraceae bacterium | reverse complement strand
GCGACCTACGGATTAGAAGTCCGTTGCTCTATCCACCTGAGCTACAGGCGCGCGTGTCAGACCGACTCGGTTTTCAAAACCGAGTCGGTCTGGTATGGGCATGGCGCCCTTGACGAGGGGCGGCTCCGGCGTTCACCCGTGCATGCCCCCATGCCGGTACCTTGCCATGCAAGGCAGGCTTCCAGCGGAGAAGACTCTTACCTGACTGTCTTGAAAAAAACAAGACACAAATGCCGCAACAATGGTGCAGATGGTGGGAGAACAGGGGCACAGCGATTCCTTTGCCCTCCTTTCAGACCCTCTTTCCTGCTAAGGCTGGCAGACGCTGCACGGTTGGTAACCGGCTCTTATGGCTTGCTCCCGACCTCTGAAAACGGCAATGCAACCGGGACAGTCAAAATCTTCGCAATTCGCACTATGAAAAATATGCCTGACAATGTCACCATGATAGATGGGGACCTGGACTTGGCGGCGCTCACTGAATTCCCAGGGGGGAATAGGATTGGGCAGCGACCACAGACCGAGCCCCTGTCTCTTGGCACGTTTTTCGAGTTCCTTCCAGGCCTTACATTCAGGCCTGCTACAGGATTCATTGTGAACCCAGGCAAGGCCCGCCATAATCAGTTCTTCATTGAGGCAGGTGCGACCTTCCAAATAGACCAACGCCACCGTCTGTCCGAACTGGTCCCTGGTACGGCCTTTGCGGTCGAGGGCGACAGGTTCCACTTCCACCACTTTTCCATCGAGTAGTTTTGAAGTAAAGTCCTTTGCCCTGTCGCTGAAAGGCTGACGATGGTGCGGGCATTCAAGGCCATAGAGCCTCACGCGCTCTTTTTTCCCATCGTGCAGCACCGTGATCGCGTGGCCCCCTGCGACGGCAGCGACTTTGTCCTGCCACGCATCAGCCCGACAGCAAAGAAGAACGCAGAAAAGAAGAACAGGGGCAAAAATGCTCCTGCCGGCAAGAGACCGCCTGGTTGATTTCATGGTTTGGCCCCGGATTGGTTCTTGTTTCATGGCCTCTGGTGTCCCGAAGCAGCGACTCATGTCCCTTCACGACTCCCTTCACGACACCCGAAGACAAACCAAAAAGGCTCAAGTTACACTGGCCACTCGGGACTCATCACTCGAGACTTTTCGGGGCAGCGGGGGACATTACCCACGAGCCACCAAGGATTTGGCACGGATTCTCAAAGTACCAATTTTCATAATCGTCGGCGGTCAGCTTGTCAACAGGCCTGTCGGAAGTTGGCTGTGAATTGGTGGAAAGGCTGCACCCTGGCACTCATTTTTCTTTTGAGTTTTTCGGGGACAAGTCGTAAAGCATCGGGGGCAGGGGATTGCGTTTGCAAGGGGAGCGCGAGAGAGTTGGTGAATACAAGGAGGGCGCGTTATGTCTCGTGGAACCCAGTTATTGAGCTTGCTCGGGGGATGTGTCGTGGTGGTCGTCGGCGGGATGAGATGCTACCAGGAAGGCGAGTGGACGCTGCTGATTCTTGGCATACTCATCGTTGCCTTCACCCTCTCCAGTATCTCCAGGACTTCTCAGGGGAAGGGCGACGACGACCCCAAGTCGGGGTAATTGCCCTTGACGTATCCGAGCAAATCATCTAACGTTTAGCCGTTTTAACAGGGTATTGGGTAAGTTCCGCCGGCCTTTTATGGGGGCGCTGATCCCGGACCGGAAGGACCCGGATGCGGCCGCGGGGGGGCGGGGCGGCAGCCTTGGCGGCAGGAACAGCGGACACCTCGCCCGGCGCGTCTGGGTTGCGGGATGAAGTGCTACTCTTCCGACATTCTCATGAGCCTGGGGGAGGAGTCTGGGGTCCGCGGGCGGGACAATGGGCCCTGGCATTCAGTTCAGTCCACTCGGAGAAAGAAACGGCGGGTATGGAAGATCTCAATCTGGTGATGCGAGAGCGGTATAAGAAAGCGGACGAGATAGAGAAAGAGGGGGTTGCGCTCTTTCCCAACGGGTTTGCCGTGTCTCATCGCATCAAAGATCTTGTGACAACCTTCGCGGTAAGGTCGGCGGCAGAACTTGAAGCCAACCCCACGGTCTTCACCGTGGCGGGGCGGATCGTGGGCATTCGCTCATTTGGCAAATCTATCTTCATGCACCTCCTGGATTCGAGCGAGAAACTGCAACTCTACATCCAACAGAACCAGGTTGGGAAGGAACACTACGGGTTAGCGAAGAGACTGGACATCGGAGACATCGTGCGCGTCCAGGGAAGGCTTTTTCGGACGCGCACCGAGGAACTGACGCTCCTTGTGCAGGAACTGGTGCTGCTCAGTAAGAATTTACGGCCACTTCCGGAAAAATACCATGGCTTGAAGGATGTTGAACTTCGCTATCGGCAGCGATACGTGGACCTGATCGTCAACGACGAGGTGCGCGAGACGTTCCGCAGACGCGCCGAAATTATCCAGACGATGCGCCGGTTCCTCATGGCTCGCGGTTTTCTCGAGGTCGAAACGCCCATGATGCAGCCCATTCCCGGCGGGGCAACCGCAAAGCCCTTCAGGACCTTTCACAATGCTCTGGGCATGGAACTGTTCCTGCGCATTGCCCCTGAGCTCTATCTCAAGCGTCTCCTGGTGGGCGGCTTCGAGCGGGTCTTTGAATTGAATCGGAATTTCCGCAACGAAGGCATTTCAACCCAGCACAATCCCGAATTCACGATGTTGGAATTCTACCAGGCCTATGCCACTTTTGAAGACCTGATGGGCCTGACTGAGGAAATCTTCGGAGCAGTGGCCATGGCGGTGAACGGGGGTAGCCTGACCGTCTCCTACCAGGGGGAGGAGATTGACCTCTCCCCACCGTGGGCGCGCTACCGCTTCAAGGATGTATTGGTGGAGGTCGGGGAGTTGCCCCGAGCCGCGATCGAAGACCCCGCCGAGACGGCAAAGCTGGCTGCCTCGATGGGGGTGAAGCCCGATGAGCAGGAAGGCCACGGGAAACTTCTGACCAAGCTTTTCGATGTGGTGGTTGAGCCCAAGCTGATTCAGCCGACCTTTATCAGCCATTATCCCATAGAAGTGTCTCCGTTATCGCGACGCAACGAAGCGGAGCCGAATCTGGCCGACCGGTTCGAATTGTTCATCGCCGGGAAGGAAATGGCTAATGCTTTTTCAGAGCTCAATGATCCCCGTGATCAGCGGGAACGGTTCCTCCTGCAGCTCGAGGCGCGTCGTGCCGGAGATGAAGAAGCTCACCTGATGGACGAAGACTACATCCGGGCCCTCGAGTATGGCATGCCTCCCGCCGCCGGTGAAGGCATCGGGATCGACCGGGTAGTGATGCTCTTTACCGATGCCGCCTCGATCCGCGACGTGCTCCTTTTCCCGCACCTGAAGCCGGAAAAGAAGAGCTGAACAGCGTATGAACTTCGAACTCTTTGTCAGCCTTCGCTATCTCTTAGCCAAGCGGCGCCAGACTTTCATCTCCCTGATCACCTTCATCTCCATTGCCGGCGTGGCGGTCGGGGTAACCGCTCTCATCGTGGTCCTGGCGGTGATGAACGGTTTCCAGGACGATCTGCGAAACCGCATCCTCGGGATCACCTCGCACGTCATCGTCGGCAGCTTCAACGGGGCCTTCTCCGACTATCAAGGTCTTCTCGAGAAAGTTGAGAAAGAGCCCGGAGTGGTGGCGGCGACCCCTTTCATCCATGCCCAGGTCATGATCAGTTCCGGGAGGAACGTATCGGGGGCGCTGCTGCGCGGGATTGATCCTCTGGGTGCCGCGAAAGTCATCAATATTCAGGACAACATGATCCGGGGCAACCTGGGTGATTTGCGCCCGGAAGCGGTTCAAGGCGGAGAGGCTCCGGCTCAGCAGGGCATCATTCTGGGGGTTGAGCTCTGCAACAACCTCGGGGTGCGTCAGGGCGAATGGGTTACCGTCATTTCCCCGTCAGGGCGGCTCACGCCCCTGGGGCAGGTGCCCAAAAGCAAGCTTTTTCAGGTGGTCGGGATCATCCAGTCAGGAATGTATGAGTACGATAACACCCTTGCGTACATCAGCCTCACGGCGGCTCAGCAATTTCTCGGCCTTGCCGATGCCGTTTCCGGTCTCGAGATGAGGCTTGCCGACATCTACGGGGCCCGTGAGGTCGCCGAATCGCTTCGCGCGCGCCTCGGCCTTCCTTATTGGGTGCGCGACTGGATGCAGATGAACCGGAACCTCTTCTCGGCTCTCAAGCTGGAAAAGGTGGTTATGTTCATCATTCTGACCCTCATCATCCTGGTGGCGGCGTTCAACATCGTGAGCTCCCTGATCATGCTGGTGATGGAGAAAACGCGGGACATAGCCATCCTGAAAGCAATGGGAGCGACGACTTCGAGCATCCGTAAGATCTTTGTCATGGAGGGGTTCTTGATTGGGACCTCGGGGACCCTCCTGGGGCTGCTGGGGGGCTTCAGCCTCTGCAGCCTCCTGAAACGGTACCAATTCATCGAATTGCCCCGTGACGTCTACTACATCTCGACGCTTCCGGTGAAGATGGAACTCCTCGACGTCGGTGCGATTGCCTTGTCAGCCATTGTGATCAGCCTTGTTGCGACCCTCTACCCCTCGCGCCAGGCAGCCAGGCTCGACCCGGCGGAAGCCCTGCGCTATGAGTGACGATCAGCAGCCCATCGAAGTCCAGGCCCTGTCCATCACCAAGGTTTTCGGCGAGGGGGTGCATGCCATCGAGCTGTTCCGTGGCCTGGATCTGATCATCCGGCGTGGCGAACGGCTGGCCATTGTGGGCGCCTCGGGGGTCGGCAAATCAACGCTGCTCCATATCCTCGGGACCCTCGAAAAGCCCACGAGCGGACGTGTCCTCTTTGGCGGCCAGGACATCTTCCTGTGGGATGAAAAGCCCCTGGCGCAGTTTCGAAACCGCCAGATCGGCTTTGTCTTCCAGTTCCATTACCTGCTTCCCGAATTCAATGCGCTCGAGAATGTGATGATGCCGGGTATCATTGCAGGTCTTCCCCACGGGGAGCTCAAAGCTCAGGCAGTGGCGCTGCTGGAAAGACTCGAGCTGAGCGACCGCCTGCGCCATCGCGTGGGTGAGCTCTCCGGGGGCGAGCAGCAGCGGGTGGCGGTGGCGCGCGCCCTGGTGCTGCGTCCCAGGATCTTTCTAGCCGACGAGCCGAGCGGCAACCTGGACAGCAAGACCGGTAGAAGACTCCATGAGCTACTGGTTACGCTCAATGAAGAGCTGGGACTCACCATGGTGATCGTTACCCACAACGCGGAACTCGCCACGATGATGCATCGCACTTTGCGCCTGGCGGACGGGCAACTGCGACTTGAAGGGGGAGCGATGGACGGAAAGGCCCTCAAGAGATGATGCGGAAACACCAGGTGACGGCCGGTGAGGGTAAGGGAGGATGCGGTTGGAGGCGACTTTCAAAGGAATCAGTTGTGGTATGAGGCGCGGTGAGCTATAGAAGAGTGGCCCGGCGGTAGGCAACGGAAAGCCCTCCCGAGGGGGCTGAATCTCTGAATCGATGGCATTCCAGGTGAGGGGGAGCGAGCCATGGTTAGGGGCAAAGGGTTCGTCCGCAGTGTATGGGTCCTGCTGCTTGTGGTGATCCCGGTTGCGGTGGCGTGGGCGCAGGAGCAGAATCCAAAGGTTGCGGTCATGCCTTTCACCGTGCGCGGTCAGCAGGAGCCGGCGCAGATACAGAAGAATATTGAAGAGTTGTTGGTCAGTCAGGTCGCTGCTGAAGGGGCGAGAGTGGTCGCCCCCGAAGAGGTCCGGAAGGTGGTGCGGCCTGGCGAGTCGGTTCACAATGAAGAGCAGGCCCGGGCGCTGGGTCGCCGCTTGCAGGCCGAGTATGTCTTGTTCGGAAGCTTCAACCAGATCGGCAACAGCATCAGCCTTGATGCGAAATTGGTTGACGCAACGGGGCGCAAGCCCACAGAGCTCATTTTTGCTGAAGAAAAGGGGATGGAAAACCTCGCCGCAGCGGCTAACACCGTGGTCCAGCGAGCGGCGGTGCACCTTCTTGCCAAAGCGGTGATTGCCGAGGTCCAGGTGCGTGGGAACGAGCGCATTGAGCCCGAAGCCATCAAGCTGAACGTCAAGAGCAAAAAGGGTGAAGTCCTGCGGCCCAATCAGGTGGCGGAGGATATCAAAGCCATCTACAAGATGGGGTTCTTTGAAAAGGTGGAGGCCGAAACCGCTGATAGTCCTGCCGGCAAGGTGCTCATTTTTGTTGTCCGGGAGAACCCGACCATCGAGGAAGTGACCATAACCGGTAATAAGAAGATTAAGGAAAAGGACGTCCTGGCTGGGATTTCGACGAGACCCTTCGCGGTCGTGCAAAAGAACATCGTAGCGGAAGACGTTCAGAAAATCATCAAGCTCTATCATCAAAAGGGATATTTCAATGTTGATGTGAAATCCTCCATCGATTTTCCCAAAGATCCACGGAAGGCCGTAGTCAGTTTCAAGATCGATGAAAAGGGGAAGGTCTTTATTCAGGACATCAGCTTCACCGGAAACAAGAGTTTTTCAGCCCGCAAGCTGCGCAGTATCATGGAAACCAAAGAGAAGATGTGGGTCCTTTCCTGGTTTACTGATCGTGGCGTCCTGCAGCGCGATATCCTGGAGACGGATATTGATCGCCTGAGTATCTTCTATCATGACAAGGGTTTTATGGACGCCAAAGTCGGCAGCCCCGAAGTGGTTATGAAGGATGACGGATTCCATATCACGATTCCGGTGGAGGAAGGGGAACGGTATCGAATCTCGGAAGTGGAGATCACCGGTGACCTTTTGGAGAATAACGAGAAGCTGGTGAAGCAGCTGCAATCCAAGCCCAAGGATTATTTCGGACGTGAGAAGCTGCGGGAAGACATGGACAAGATCGGCAAAGCCTACATGGATCAGGGCTATGCTTACACCGAGGTGGACCCGGGGGTAAAGAAGGAACAGGCGGCGCAAACGGCCAACATTGACTTCAATGTAAGAAAGCAAAATCTGGTCCACATCGGCCGAGTCATCATCACCGGCAACACGAAGACGCTGGACAAGGTTATCCGAAGAGAACTGAAGCTAGCGGAAGGCGACCTTTTTTCTGCAACGAAGCTCGAACAGAGCACCAACAACCTGCGAAAGCTCGACTTTTTTGAAGATGTGGACATCGTCCCGGCGGACACTGAGCAAACCAATATCATGAATTTGAACGTCAAGGTCAAGGAGAAGATGACCGGCGCTATCAGCATCGGCGGCGGGTATTCTTCGGATGACGGTGTTTTCACCAGTGGTGAGATCAGCCAGCGGAACCTCTTCGGCACCGGCCGTGCGTTGAGTTTGAAGGCCTATCTCGGCCAGGAAGCGCAGCGTTATGTGGTGAGCTTTACCGAGCCTTATATGTTTGATCGGCCGATCAGCGGCGGGCTCGATCTTTTCAACTGGCTGCGACAATATAATGATTTTACGGAAGACTCCATTGGCTTCAGGCTGCGTTCCAGTTATCGCTTCGGCAATTACAGCCGGCTTTTGTTGAATTATGTCTATAGCAGTTCCGTGGTATCGGATGTCACTGCGGGTGCGCCCCCGATCATCACCCAACAACAGGAGGACCGGATGGTCACGACGGCCGTGACCCTGGGGCTTGAACGCGACTCCACCAACCATCCGTTCCTGCCGACGAGCGGGATGGTGACCACGGCCAGCGTGCAGGTGGCAAGCCCCTACCTGGGCGGCCACAGCGATTTTTTTAAGACCGAAGTCCGCCATGGGATCTTCTTTCCTCTGTTCTGGAAGCTGGTCGGGTATGTACGGGGGGAGTTCGGTTACATTAACAAGATGGGGGACGCCGACGATAACACCACACTGCCGCTCAATGACCGTTTCTTTCTGGGTGGCATCAATTCTCTGCGGGGGTTTAAGTGGGCGACCGTCGGACCGAAGGAGGGAGACTACTACGTTGGTGGTTTGGCTTATGGCCTTGCCACGGTAGAACTGCTTTTTCCTCTGGTCGAGAATATCGGGATGCGAGGGGTGATTTTCTTTGATGCTGGAAATGCTTTCTGGAAGTTGTCGGATTTCCGCGTCAGTGATTTCCGCACCGACGCGGGAGTCGGCATCCGCTGGAATTCCCCGCTGGGCCCGCTGCGTATCGAATGGGGCTACAATCTGGATCCTCAGGGGGATGAAAGCAACTATCAATTTCAGTTTTCAGCAGGAGCGTTTTTCTAAGGAGTGAAACAGATGAAGAACAGACATTTCGGACGGACGTGGTTGACAGTCGCTGCAACTCTTCTCTTTGCCGCCAGCTCAACGTGCTGGGCCGCCTCCCCCAAGATCGGCGTGGTCGATGCGGTGGCCGCCCTGCAGCAGTCCCAGTGGGGGAAACAGGCAACGGAAGAGCTCAAGAGGGCCGCTGAGAAGCTGGATGCCGAGCTCGATCAGAAGCAAAAAGCCTTTGCGGGGAAAAAGGAGGAATTTGACAAGAAACAGAGTGTCCTCGATGCCAAAAGCAAAACGCAAAAGGAACAGGAACTGCGGGACATGCAGCAGGAGGGGCAGAAGTTCCTCATGGACTCCAAGGGCAAGCTGAATGACCTCCAGTCGGCTCTGGCCAAGAAAGTTCGTGATGTGGTCGAAAAGATCGCTAAAGATGAAAAGTACGATTTCGTCTTCGAGAAGAGTTCTCTGGTTTACAACTCCGATAAAGAAGACATGACCAGGCGAGTAGCTTCTGAACTCGACAAGCTGCCCCCTTTCAGACCTTAGTGGTCACTCAGTGGTTCTACGCGGGGGACTCCAGCGTTCACCGTACGAGCAGACGAAGCCATGACGCCTACCTTTGACTCAGTTCGACCGAAATCTTATTCGCTGGAAGAGTTGGCTCACAAACTTGGGGCGCAACTAAAAGGCGATTCCCGGATCCGAATCGGTGGGCTGGGTTCCCTGGAGGATGCCCGCGCCGATGAGCTCAGTTTTGTGAGCGATGAGCGCTATCGACCCATGGTTGCCCAATCTAGAGCAGCCGCGTTCATCGTGCCTCCGACGCTCAACGACCTGGATCGCCCTCTGCTCATCACCCCTCAGCCCTATCTGGCCATGGCCCGTATAGCGCAGCTTTTCTTTGAACCTCCCACCCTGCCGGCCGGAGTGCATGAAAGCGCGGTGGTGGGTGACGGCGTCGAACTGGGAGACGGCGCGAGCATCGGTCCTCTCGTCCATCTCGGGGCCGGGAGCCGAATCGGAACAGGGACCAGAGTCTATGGGGGGGTCTACCTCGGGTGTGAGGTCGAAGTGGGTGCTCACTGTCTGATCCACCCCGGCGTAACCGTGCTCGACCGCTGTAAAATCGCCGATCGCGTTATCATTCATAGCGGCACGGTGATCGGCAGTGATGGCTTCGGCTTCGCCCAGGACGAGAAGGGGCAGCATGTCAAGGTCCCTCAGGTGGGAATCGTCCAAATCGACGACGACGTCGAAATCGGGGCCAATTGCACGGTTGATCGGGCGGCCTTTGGGAGAACCTGGATTCAACGGGGCACCAAGATCGACAACCTGGTCCACCTTGCGCACAACGTCATCATTGGGGAACATTCCATTCTCATTGCGCAGGTCGGGGTATCGGGGAGCACCCGCCTGGGGAAGCATGTGGTGCTGGCAGGACAGGTCGGGGTGGTCGGGCACATCGAAATTGGGGATGGGGCCAGAGTTGGGGCGCAGTCCGGGGTGGGCCGATCGGTCAAAGCGGGAGAAGATGTTTCCGGCAGTCCCAGCATGCCCCACAAAGACTGGCGAAAAATGGTGGCCAATATGAAGCGCCTGCCGCAGCTCAGGGAAGAGCTCAAACAACTGAAGATGGCCGTCCGGGAGATCGAGAAGGCAATTCACGGGGAATGACGATGGAAAAGGACATCCTGGAGATCCTCAGGATTATGCCACACCGGTACCCCTTTCTCCTGTTGGACCGAATTCTGGTCTTCACGGAAGAAGAGGTCATCGGGCTGAAGAATGTGACCATCAATGAGCCTTTCTTTCAGGGTCATTTTCCTGCTCACCCGGTGATGCCGGGAGTCCTGATCCTTGAGGCGCTGGCTCAGGCTGGCGGGCTCTGGGCGTTTTCCCATGCCCCGGCCAGGGAACGCTCAGCGGTTTACCTGATGGGGTTCGACAAGGTGCGCTTCCGCAAACCCGTGCGACCGGGGGATCAACTGAAATTGAAGCTGGCACTGATCAAGCAACGGGGGCCCGTGTTCAAGATGAAGGGTGAGGCGTTCGTCGATGATCAACTGGTGGCTGAGGCCGAAATCATGGCTACCATTGATCCGGTAAAGCCGGAAGCGGGTGGGTGATGGGTAATGGGTGATGGGTGATGGGTGATGGGTGATGGGTGATGGGTAATGGGTGATGGGTGATGGGTAATGGGTAATGGGTGAGAAGGGAGTGTTTTCTTCGTGTGTTTTCATGGTGCTTCGGGTGGTTTCCTAGAAGGAACTTGGTCAAGCCGTTCCGTCATGACCTTATGATTGATCATCACCGCAAGAGTGGCTTTTGGAGTCGTGGCGGCGACGAGTTTCGATATTTCGTTGCGACCCAGTGGGTCCTGCAGTTCAGGAAGGAGACAAGTGCTTAGATGGTAATTCATCCCACCGCCGTGGTAGCGGCTGGAGCTGAGCTGGCTGAGGATGTGAGAATAGAAGCTTTTACCACCATTGGTCCGCAGGTCACCATCGGGGCCGGGAGCATCGTCGGCCCTCATGCCGTGATTGATGGATGGACCACCATGGGCGAGCGCAACCAGGTTTTCCCTTTTGCCACGATTGGCTACCCTCCTCAGGACTTGAGCTACCGGGGAGAGGAGACCCAGTTGGTGATCGGGAACGACAATATCTTTCGTGAGAGTACCACCGTCAATCGGGGGACCCAGAGGGGAGGTGGGATAACCCGCATCGGTGATCGGAATCTCCTCATGGCTTATGCCCATGTCGCTCATGACTGCGTCCTTGGCAACAACGTCATTCTGGCCAACGCAACCACCCTTGGAGGGCATGTCCACATCGATGATTTTGCCATTCTGGGCGGGATAGTGGCCATTCACCAGTTCATCCGTATCGGTGCCTACGCCTTCATTGGCGGCAAATCCGGCCTGAGAATGGATATGCCCCCGTACATGCTGGCTTTCGGCGCTCCCGGCAAGCTTTACGGTCCCAATCTGGTCGGTCTGAGGCGACATGGGTTTTCGCGGAACACAATTCAGGCACTGAAACAATGCTACCGGATCATGTTCCGGTCCGGGCTGACGGTGGCTGATGCGATCGCGCGGATTCGCGAGGAAGTCGAGGCGACGCCTGAGGTGGAGAATCTCATCCAATTCATGCAGGGCCGTTCCAAAAGGGGGGTTACGAGGTAGTCGAGAAATGAACGGGGCCTCTTTGAAACCGGAAGGGGAACTTGGCCGAATTGGCTTGATTGCAGGGAGCGGACAATTTCCGCTCCTTTTTGCTCATGCCGCCGCGGAGGCAGGCCTGAAGGTTGTCGCGGTGGGTTTCCAGGGTGAGACCAATACGGCCCTGGCAGACCTCGTGGAAGAATTCCACCTTCACAAACTGGGGCAGCTGGGTAAGCTGATCCGGGTCTTTCAGAAGGCGGGCATTACGCGCGCCGCCATGGCCGGCGCCATCGACAAGACCAGAATCTATGCGCGCATTCGCCCCGACTGGAGGGCCGTCAAGCTCCTCAACCGGCTGCGCAATAAGAAGGATGATTCTCTTCTCCGAGCGATTGCCCACGAACTCGAAACCGAAGGGATCTATATCGAAGACTCCACCTTGCTCCTGCCCTCGCTGCTTGCCCCCGAAGGGGTGCTGACCCGTCGCAAACCCAATCGGCGGGAAGACGAGGACATTGCCTTCGGCTGGCAGTTGGCTAAAGGCTTTGGGCATCTGGATGTGGGCCAGTGCCTGGTGGTGAAGAACCAATCGGTGCTGGCCGTGGAAGGGATCGATGGCACGGATGCCACGATCCTTCGGGGGGGTGAGCTCTGCGGCGAGGGTGCCGTGGTGATCAAGGTGAGCAAGCCGACCCAGGATCTGCGGTTCGACGTTCCCGCCGTCGGGCTCGGCACGGTCGAGAGTATGAAACGGGTTAGAGCGCGAGTACTGGTGATCGAGGCCGGTAAGACCATCATCTTCGACCAGGAGCGCATGATTGATGAAGCGGATGCGGCCGGGATCAGCATCGTAGTGCACAAAGACGTCCCTGTGGGGCTCCCGGAACCGCTATCAGTCTTCGCTGGAGGAGGGGCTGCGAAGGCCCAGGCGATGTCGCGGGCAGAATCCGCCGTCGAGGCGGCGCCGCCGAGGTTTCTGGTTAGAAAGGCCCGCCCCGACGCCATCCGGGTGGGGGTGGTGGGGGCCGGCTATCTTGGCGGGTTTCATGCGCAAAAATACGCAAGACTCCCGGACGCGCGGCTCGTAGCCGTTGCCGACGTGGACGCTACACGGGGAGCCACCGTTGCGGCGCCTCTCGAAACAGAATTTACCCTGAATTATCGGGAGCTCATCAGCCAAGTCGAGGCGGTGAGTATCGCCACGCCGACCCCGCTTCACTATCCCATTGCGAGGGAATTCCTCGAGGCGGGGGTGCACGTTCTCCTCGAAAAGCCGATGACTCAGAGCGTTGCCGAGGCGGAACATCTTATCAGGCTGGCCGAGCGCCAGGGTTGTATCCTTCAGGTCGGCCATCTCGAACGTTTCAACTCGGCTTTCCGGATCATCCAGCGGCGCCTTCGTAACCCCATGTTTGTGGAGGCCGATCGCCTGGCCCTTTTCAATGAACGCGGCCTCGATGTGGATGTGGTCCTGGATCTCATGATTCACGACATCGATATCATCCTGCATATCATCGATTCGCCACTGACGGCGCTGCGTGCTTCGGGGGTGGCGGTGCTGACGGCATTGCCCGACATAGCCAGTGTGCGGATGGAATTCGCCAACGGGGCGGTTGCCAACCTTACTGCCAGTCGAATTTCCACCAAGAACATGCGCAAGCTGAGAGTGTTTCAGGAGAATTCCTACTACGTGGCGGACTACGCCGAACGTCGGGCGTATGCGGTTTATCGGGAACTGGAGGCCGATGAAGAGGGATATCCGCAGGTGTCCATGGAAGAAATGGAGATCGAGGAGCGAGACGCGCTCGAGGAGGAGATCCTCAGCTTCCTGAAAGCTGTTAGCGGTGGTCCTCCACCGGCGGTGGGCGGACGGGAAGGCAAAGAGGCGCTGGCCGTGGCCCTCGAGATCTCGTCCCAGATTGGCCGGCTCATTGAGCGAGACAGAAAAGCTTGAAAGGGGCAGGCTATCGAAATCTTCCTGAGTGCCGGTGAAGCTTCCGGTGACCTGCACGGTTCCACTCTGGTTCGCGCCCTCAAAGCGCGGGTGCCAAGCCTTCGGGTTACCTGCATGGGCGGACGGTCCCTGGAGGCGGCCGGGGCCGAGGTGCTGGTGGATCATCGGCAGTTGTCCGTCGTCGGGCTTTCCGAGGTTGCTGCGCACCTCAAGGTGATCTACCGGGCCTGGCGGAAGATTTCTTTCCACCTTCGCCATCGGTCTCCGAACCTGGTGGTGCTCATCGACTTCCCTGATTTCAACCTGCGACTGGCGCGCCTTGCCCGGCGCTGCGGCATCAAGGTACTCTACTACATCAGTCCTCAGGTTTGGGCGTGGCGAAGCGGTAGAGTCCGGACCATCCGGCGTCTGATTGATGCAATGGCGGTAATCCTGCCATTTGAAGAAGCATTCTACGAACAGCACCGCATGAAGGTCCGGTTTGTGGGGCATCCGCTGCTGGATGTGCTGACCAAGCCGCCGTCCCCGGAGGCAGTGAAGGAGCGCTACCGTCCGGGCGGCTCGGGGCGCCTGGTGGGATTGCTGCCCGGAAGCCGCCGAAGCGAGGTGCGTTCGCTGCTGCCGGTTCTCATCGCCAGTGCGGCTATCATCCACAAGCAGCTGCCGGATGTCTCCTTCATCATTCCCGTCGCTCCTTCTCTGGAAATGGCTTCGCTAAGGGAAATCATCGCTGCCGGAGGGCTCGACCCGTGCCTGGTCAGTGGTGATACGTACGGCGTTATGTGCGCCTGTGATCTGCTCTTGACGGTCTCTGGGACCGCCACCCTGGAAGCTGCCATTCTGGGGACGCCGATGATCATTACCAACCGGGTCTCGAGTCTCAGCTATTACCTGGGCCGGCACTTGATCAAAGTGAAATACATCGGTCTGCCCAATCTCATCGCGGGGTATCCGCTGGTACCCGAGTTTGTGCAGGAGCAGGCCAAGCCGGAACTCATTGCTGCTTCGGCGATTGACCTCCTCGAACATCCCCATCGACTGCAGGCACAGCGGCGGGAACTGGGACTCATCAAGACCAGACTGGGGGGGCCCGGGGTGGCGGAGCGGGTGGCTGAACTGGCTTTGGGGATGATCGGGGGGGATGACAGGAGTTGAGGGTGACTCCCTTCAGGGTCGGGCCACGCTTTGCCGCACGATGGCAAGAGGGAAGCGCTGGCCCGGACATTCGGTATTGGCCCCCGGTGCGTCCCGATGGCCGATGATATTTCCGGGCGAAATGTGATAATACCGGCACAAGGTTTTCACAAGATAGATCAACGATTCCATTTGCTTCGCAGTTGGCGTCTCCACACTGAAATTGCCGACCAGGGCGACACCGATGCCCTTTTCGTTCATCCCCCCGGCGTTACAGTGAGCTCCGCTCTGCTGCTTGATCCAGCGGGGAGCCGCTTCGATCTGGCCATCGCCTTTGCCGAGCGTCCCGTTGTCAATGAGAAAATGGTAGCCAAGGCCATTCCAGAAGCCGCGATCAAGGTGGGAGCGATGAATGGAGAACGCCTTGCCGACATCCGTGGCGGTATGATGGATCACGATGTACTTCCAGCACGAGTTGGGATAGAGAGGAATCACATGGCGAAGGGCCTTGGCATTGGGAATGATGAGTTTCTGGCCGGGGTGAATGACATCCCCGGGCTTTAGCGAATTTGCCGAATAGATGGCTTCCGTGGATACGTCGTACATCTTGGAGAGCCGCCAGATGGTTTCCAGAGGAGCCACTTCGTGGGTGGTGGTCTGACGCAGGCCGGAAGCGGTCCCCCCCTGTTCGATCACTCGGGAAGAAGAGTCCGGCGACGGAGAGGGTCTTGCTGAGGGAGGGAGGGACCCCGACGGGACCCCCGCTGGGGCTTTGTGGCCACAGGCTGCCACCGTCAGCCCCGCCAGGAGGACCACGATGGCGCCAACCAGTTTCCGGAAAGCTGATGCCCGTGATGTTTTCGACATAAGGTCTCTTCGTGGGCTGGAACCCTCTCCTCCGTGCGCTCCTCATTCTAATCGCTGCCAAATAATAAAACACCATCTTTCAAGCCGGCAACCATTTGTTTGTAAAAGTGCTTGACAGGTCGGCGCAGTTTTCTTTAAGGTTAATGTCGTGATTAACGAGGGGGCAGGGTATGTTTACCGGTTATTATTACTATTATTACTGCTTTTAGGGAGCGCTTGGGATATGTAGGCTGCCAATTTAGCATA
>CAZDKX010000091.1:0-15614 GCA_964505935.1 uncultured Syntrophobacteraceae bacterium | reverse complement strand
CGCAACCACAGTATCGAGGAGCAGTACTCTACCCTGGCTCACGAGCTGGGCCATATCTTCTGTGGGCACCTGGGCGCGGATAGTCTCTCCTGGTGGGATTCCCGCATCGGCAGTTCGGCCGGAGTTGAAGAGATCGAAGCGGAATCGGTTGCTTACTTGGTCTGCATGCGCCAGGGGCTCAAGGTCAATTCCGATAGTTACTTGTCCAGTTACAGGACCCCGGACGACATCCAGCTCCCATTCTTCGGGCTCAACGCCGTGCTGCTGGCCACTGATTACATAGAGAAGATGGGGCAATCTCGATGGAAGAAGCCTTTGAAGAAGCCAAAGGCGCAGGCCCAGGGAGCGCGGCGCTGACGGTGATCTCAGAGAACGTGGCGAGAACGACACAGGCAGGGCACCCCGATCATGGGGACCCTGCCTTTGCCGTTTTGGGGGCATTTTTGCCTTCCGTGTGGGGAATAGTGTGGGGAACGACCAAAAGGACCAACAAAAAAGGGACTCGGAATTGCTTCCAAGTCCCTGATTTCTTTCTGGTAGCGGGGGGCAGATTTGAACTGCCGACCTTCGGGTTATGAGCCCGACGAGCTACCTGGCTGCTCCACCCCGCGTCAATGTGCTTTCTAAATATCGTGAATCGTCGCGACTGTCAAGGTTCATTCTCGTGAATTCTTCGCCGGGGGGAAGGGCGTACCTCTTGAAAATGGTCTCACATTCATGGTTTGATGGTTTGGCTTGGGAAGCGATACCAATTTCCTTGCAGCTCTGGTGGAGGAGAAGGAGAAAATCATGGCAGAAGAGAAGCGGCCGCCTGACCAGTACCGTGCAACGTGGCGGAAGCCCCTAAAATATGTGTGTGTGTGCTGCAATCGTGAGCAACCTTTCTGCTGGCGCTGCCTCTGTGGCTTCATGATCTGCTCCGATTGCATGGAAGAGAATTTCTGGGGTATGACCTGCAACGGCATTACCTGGACCTGCCCCGATTGCGGTGCCATCCGCGGTTTCGGGAATGACTGAGCGGCGCCGGCTGAGAAAGGATCGAGGCATGGCAGGAAAAAAGGTGGTCATCATCGGGGCCGTGGCGCTGGGGCCGAAGGTTGCCTGCCGCCTCAAGCGACTGCAGCCGGACGCCCAAGTCACCCTGATCGATCAGGATCAATATATTTCTTACGACCGTTGCGGCATGCCCTATTTCATTTCGGGGGATGTGAGCGAGGTGCGGCAGCTCCTCAGTACCACTTACCATATGGTCAGGACCCCAGAATTTTTCGAAAACACCAAGGGCGTTCACGTCAGGACCCGTACCCGGGCGCTGGCAGTCGACCGGCAGGCCAAGTGCGTGAAGGTCCGGCAATTGGAAAGCGGCAAAGAGGAAGACTTGCCCTATGATGAGCTGGTGCTGGCCACCGGCAGCCGGCCCAACGGTCTTTCCCTTCCTGGGGCGTATCACTCGTGCGTCGTGAGTCTCGCCCGCCTGCAGGCGGCGATTGCCATCAGAGAGCGGATCGCCCGTGGTGAAGTAGGCAAAGCGGTGATCATCGGTGCTGGGGCGATCGGTTGTCAGATGGCGGAAGCGCTGAGCGACCTCTGGGGAACTGAAACCAGCGTGGTGGAAACCGCCGACCAGGTGCTTCCCACCATTCTCGACGCCGATCTCGCCCGCATGGTCCAGAAGCACATGCGAGACAAAGGCATCGCGATCTTCCTCGGGGAGACGGTTTTGCAGATCCGGCCTGATGGAGGCGCGGCCATGGTCCGGGTGATCACCTCGCAGCGCAGCCTGGAGGCTGATCTGGTCATTGCCGCGGTGGGTGTGCAACCGCATTCCGAGCTGGCCCGCCATGCCGGTTTGCTGGTTTCTCCCGGGGGCGGGATTGTGGTGAACCATCGTCTCCAGACTTCAGACCCGAACATCTATGCTGGAGGCGACTGCATTGAAACCATGCATTTGGTCACGGGCAAGCCGACCTATTTCCCCCAGGGTTCCCTGGCCAATCGCCAGGGGCGCGTGATCGGCACGAATCTGGCGGGAGGATTCGCGTCATTCAAAGGAGTGGTGGGAAGTTTTGCGGTCAAGGTCTTCGACCTGGCGGTGGCTTCAACCGGGATTTCCCTCCAAACTGCGCTTCGAGAAGGCTTTGATGCTGTCCAAGCCCTGATAATCCAGGCTGATCGCGCGCATTTCTATCCCGAGCAGGATTTCATCTATTTTCAGCTCATTGTCGACCGCAAGACCCGCCGCCTTCTCGGTGCTCAGGGAGTGGCTCGGAATGGCCATGCCCTCCTTGGCCGCATCAACAGCATCACCGCGATGCTGCCCTGGGGGGCAACGCTCGATGACCTCTCGAATCTCGAGGTGGCTTACTCACCTCCTTTTGCCTCGGCGCTCGATGTCGTCAATGCTGCGGCAAACACCGTCGAAAACATCCTCGACGGCTACAACCGGCCGCTCGACATGGCAGAGTTTGAAAAAGCCTTCCTGAGAGGTCCCGCGGAGGGAGCCATCTGCCTTGATGTTCGGGGCCCGGCCAACGCCGCCCCTTATGTCGCGCGCTTTGGGGAAAGGTGGCTCAATATTCCTCAGGAAACGCTGAATCAGCGGTTTCAGGAGGTCCCAAACGGTCGGCCGCTGATTTTAGTCTGTAATTCGGGGCATCGTTCTTATGAAGCTCAGCGACAGTTGGATCATGCAGGGCTCTGGGAAACCCTGAACCTTCAGGGCGGGGTCGCAGCCCTGAAGAAGGCGGGATTACTCGATCCCTTGAGTGAAGAGTGAGGGGCAGCCATTGGTGATACCTCTGCCGGAAATCGATGCGCGGCCGAAGGAGGAATGGGCCGGCCCTGCGGTGGCGGTCTTCTGGGACCAGTCGCTTTTGTGGGGGTTGATCTGCCTCGAGACCCTCCAGCAACTCGGGGTGCCTTTTGAGCTGCTGAGCGGCCAGGATATCGCCGGGGGCGCTCTTGCCCGGTACCGGGTGCTGGTGGTTCCCGGGGGGTGGGCGTCGCACAAGGTGGATGCTCTGAGGGAGGCGGGCAAAACCGGTATTCGGCGGTTCGTGGAAGAAGGGGGCAGCTACCTCGGCTTCTGCGGCGGCGCGGGGCTGGCTCTTTCGAGTCCGTCATCGCTTGGGCTGGTACCGATCAAGCGGATGCCCCTTGCCGAGCGGCTGCCCAGCGCCAGCGGCGAGATATGGATTCAGGGGGCGCCTGACCATCCCGTCTGGGAAGATCTGCCATTGATCCTGCCGGTTTGCATCTGGTGGCCATCGCAGTTTGTCATGAAAGGGGCCTCCGAAGGTTTTCCCCTGGCAACTTATCAATTTCCCGGAGGAGACTTCTGGATTGCCGATCTGGCTCTTTCCGACCTCCCTGTGACCAATGTTCCCTGGCAGGAGTTCGAGAGAATCTACGGCATCAATCTCGACCCGGCAAAGCTGCTCGGGCATCCGGCTATTGTCGAAGCCCGAAGAGGGCAGGGCCGGCTGATCCTCTCCTACCCTCACCTGGATACCCCCGGCCATGCCTGGGGCAACCGTCTCTTCCTGAATTGCCTGCGATACCTGGATGGCATGGCGTCTCAGACTCACGGCGGGAGGGCTGCCGTCAGGGAGCGATGCGACCGGCCATCCGTGCTGCCGGGGACCCAGACGCTCAAGCACATCCGGGAAGCCAAGGAAGCCGCAGCGGACTTGATCGCTTTTGGAGAACGGCATCTCCTCTGGAACTGGCGCCTGCCATGGCTCTTGAACTGGCGGCGCGGTCTTCGCGGGCTCGAATATGGGACCCTGGCGGTAGCCCTGACGCGTCTTCTCGACTCCATGCCCCCGATGATCGACAACAGAGCCGATGAAGATGATCCGTGGCTTGAGGCCACGCAGCAACTGAGAGAACAGGTCACCTCCTTCTGCGGCCTCGCCAAAAGGCTTCTCCTTGAAGAAAAACTGGCCACGCAGACCAGGAACCTGACCAAACTCGGCACCGTGAACGCTCGGGTCGACCAATTGCGAGGGGAGCTCTTCGGCAGCAAAATGAATCACGGCGGTCGCTGTCGGGAGCTTCTTGATCACTTGGACAGGGTCCTTCTCCAAGTGCTTGGCGGGGCAAGGGTGAAGAGTGAAGCGTGAAGAGTTGACTGTTCACCCTTTACCCTTTGCCTCTTATGTCTTGCAACCGGTTGGTCGTTTCCCTTATAGTGACGGCGTATGAATGCCCGCTTATCATTGGATGCCATCGATCTGCGTCTGCAAATCGTGATCGATTATGGAGAAAAAGCACATGGCGGTAGCCCAGAAAATGCTCCAATTCATGGAAAAGTCTTCCTGGATTCGCAAGATGTTCGAGGAAGGCGCTCGCTTGAAGAAGATCCATGGGGACGACAAGGTCTTTGATTTCAGTCTCGGTAATCCCAATGTCCCCCCACCTCCCATTGTGAAGGAGAAGCTCCGGGAACTGGTTCAGCGGGACCTGCCCGGCATGCACGGATATATGCCGAATGCGGGTCTGCAGGAAACCAGAGAGGCGATTTCAGGATACCTCAGCAAAGAACACGGCCTTGCTCTCGGCCCGGAGCAGATCGTGGCGACTTGTGGCGCTGGCGGGGCCTTGAACATTATCTTGAAGGCGCTCCTCGACCCCGGCGACGAATTGCTCGTGCCGGCGCCCTACTTTGTGGAGTACGGGTTCTATGCCGATAATCACGGAGGGGTGCTCAAAACCGTTCCCACTTGTGACGACTTCACGCTGGACCTTGAAGCGATCGAGAAGGCCATCGGCGAGCGGACGAAGATCGTCCTGATCAACTCGCCCAATAATCCCACCGGCCAGATCTACTCCTCTGCCGCCCTCGGTCAGCTCGGGGACCTCCTCGGTCGAAAGAGCCGCCAACACGGGCGGGTCATTTACGTGGTTTCCGACGAACCGTACCGGAAGATTGTCTATGACGGCCATGAAGTGCCCTGTATCCTTCACCATTATCCCCACAGCATCATCGCAACCTCCTACTCCAAGGACCTTTCCCTGCCCGGGGAGCGGATCGGCTATGTCGCGGTCCACCCGGATTGCGACCAGCACCGCGAGCTCATGGGGGCCCTGGCTCTTGCCAACCGCATTCTGGGATTTGTCAATGCGCCAGGCTTGATGCAGAGGCTGGTGGTGGAGCTCCAGGGAATCTGTGTGGAGGTGGCAACCTATCGCCGGAAGCGGGACCGGTTTGTGAGCGGTCTGACCGCCGCGGGCTATGACCTGGTGGTGCCGGCCGGGGCCTTTTATCTCTTTCCACGCAGCCCCCTGGCTGACGACGTCACATTCGTCAGACTGCTCCAGGAGGAAAATATCCTGACGGTGCCGGGAAGCGGGTTTGGCGGTCCCGGACATTTCCGCATCGCCTATTGCGTCGATGATGCGACCATCGAGAATTCGTTGCCCGGCTTTGCGCGGGCCATGGCGAAGGCAAGGAGCCCTCTGAGGGGGGAGTCCTTATGAAGAAGAAAATTTTCGTCAACAAGGACGCGCAGTCAGGCTTTCGCTCCTCGCTCAAGTTTTTGCTGTGGGCGGCCGTTGCCTTGGTGGTGTTGGTCCTTTTTATTCCGCTTACCTCACGCCAGAAGGCCGGCAGGGAAGTGACAAAGAAACCGGCCGTGGAGAAAGGTAAGGTGGTAAAGGAGATTCCGCGCTCGCTGCAGCCCATTGCCGAGAGCATTTCACGGGGACAGGGAGAGAGCGCGGATGCCCCCAAAGAGGTTGACTCCAGACCATCAGCGACTTCTGAGGGGAAGCCTGGCGGGACGGTGAGTGCGACGGCACCTTCCACCGCGCCCAAAGACAAGCCGGCGGAATCACCCGGAGTTCCGCAAAAGGTGGAACCTGCTGTTGAGGGTGGGCAGAAGGGCCTTGCCGGCCGTCCTCCAACTTCTGAACCCGCACCCATTCAGGGCCTGAAAGAGACACCGCCGACGCCGGCAGTCGGCGATCCCGCCAGAGCAACTCAAACGGCTTCCGACAAAAAACTCGAGCCGGCACCTCCAGCTGCAACAGAAGCCAGGCCAAAGAGCATGGCCGCTGTTCCAGCTCCAGGGAAGCCCGCCAAGCCGGCTGCCCCGGAAGCCCGCCCCGCCGCTGCGGGCGTCGAGTCCCAGAAACCAACGGCCGTGGCGGGACAGAAGCTGTATACCGTGCAGGTCGCAACCCTCAAGGACAAACGCAGTGCGGAAGAGCTCAAGAAGGCGCTGCAAAAGAAGGGCTTTGAGGTGGTTATGAAGACGACGGGCGATCCCAAGCAAGGCCAGAGCTTCACCCTGCAGCTGCAGCCGGTCGACAACATCGGCAAAGCCAGCACCATGATGGAGCAGGTCAAATACGTGCCCCAGGCGAAGCCGTCGATCGTCACCGTGAATAAGGAGTAGGCAGTAAGCTGGCTTTTCTCACAATGGCCATTTTTTCAACACCTCCAGCATCTCATGGCGCGTCAGGTTGTACTGGATCGGGGTGACGGAGATATAGTTCTCCTCCAGGGCGATGGAATCGGCCTCGGGGTCCGTGTCGTGGGTAAAGGTGGAATTGCAGAGCCAGTAATAGACGTGGCCTCGGGGGTCGATGCGCCGATCGTAGCGTTCGAGATGTTTTTTCTTGCCCTGGTGGGTGATGCGCACCCCCCGCACCTCGGCGGCCGGCACGTTGGGGATGTTCACGTTGAGCGACACCCCCTCAGGCAGCCCCTCTTTTTCGATGACTTTGAGGAGTCTATCAAGGAACGCGGTGGCAGCGCCAAAATCGGCGGGTTTGAAGGAATCGATGGACATCGCCACGGAAGGAATCCCGAAAACCGCTGCTTCCGTGGCTGCCGAGACCGTGCCCGAGTAGATGACATTGACGCCAATATTGGCTCCCAGGTTGATGCCGGAAATCACGACTTGAGGCGGGGGAGCCATCAGTTCGGCCAGGGCGATCTTGACGCAGTCGGCGGGAGTGCCGTTCAGGGCGTACCCGAAGAAAGCGCCGTTGCGATGGACGGTATCGACACGCAGCGGGTCGAGCCAGGTGATGGCATGCCCCACCGCACTTTGCTCCGTTTCCGGAGCCACGACGGTGATGTCGTGTTCGGGAATGAGGGCCAGGTAAAGGGCTTCAATGCCTTTGGCATAGATGCCGTCATCATTGGTCAGTAAAATCCTCATAAGGAACCGAGCTCTCCTCTCTTTGAGAGTAATGCTTGGCCGCCTCGATCCCGGCTTCAAGGGCCTTCCTGTTGAGCTCTTCGGTGCCTGCGGGGACTCGGGCGAGTACCGCGGCCTCAAGGCTTTTAAGGGAGACCACGCCGGTGAGCGCAGCCAGGGCGCCGAGGGCGACCACGTTGGATACCATTTCATTCTTGAGCTTTTCCCGGGCAATCTGGGTGAAGGGGAGGGCGATCGCCCGGGTTGTCGGCAGTTGTTTGACATGGGTGGCATCCACGATGAGAAGGCCGGCTGGCTTCAGATCGAAGAAGTAGACATCGCACGACTTCTGATTCATGGCCAGCAGCAGGTCAGGCTTGATCGCCTTGGGGTAGTCGATTTCTTCATCGCTGATCACCACCTCGGCTTTGCTCGCGCCGCCGCGCGCTTCCGGGCCGTAGCTCTGGGTCTGGCAGACAAATTTGCCGTCGTAGATGCCAGCTGCCTCAGCCAGGATAATCCCGGCAATGATCAGTCCCTGCCCCCCCGATCCACTCAGGCGTATTTCGTAACGTTCCATAATGGTTTAAACGCTCCCCTGGCGCATTGATCTGCAAATCCCGCATAGCCCGGCGCATGCCACGCAGCCTGCCGCCGGCAGGCATGCGCTCATGCCGTTCTGGCCAACCTTGCCTTCGCCGCTTCTCGAACCTTGTTGTATTCCTGGGTGTAGACGGGCAGGTCCCGGTCGACGAGCACGCCGATGGTGAATTTGCCTTTCAGTTCTTCCATGGACATGGCTTGGGCCTTTTCGATCCTCACCGCCGCTTCCTTCTGCCAGCGCAGCATATCCACGGCATTGCCGAGGCGGTTTCTGCGTCCGTATTGAGTGTGGCAATGACTGATCACCTCGACCACGGAAAAACCGCGCTTCAGAATGGCCCGTTCAATCAGCTCATCCAGGAGGGTGGCATGATAGACCGTGCCTCGGGCCACCATGCTGGCACCCGCCATGGCGGCGAGCTCGGCGATGGAGAAGGCGTGCTCGATATTGCCGTAAAGGGCGGTGGTTGCCGTCGCTCCATAGGGGGTGGTCGGAGAATACTGACCGCCGGTCATGCCGTAGATGTTATTGTTCACGACGATGGCGGTGAGATTGAGGTTCCGTCGTGCCGCATGGATGAAGTGGTTGCCGCCGATGGCCGTAGCGTCGCCGTCACCCATGATGACAATGACGTGCAAGAGGGGACTGGCGAGCTTGATCCCGGTGGCGAAGGTCAAGGCTCGGCCGTGAGTGGTGTGGAGAGTGTTGAAGTCCACGTAGACAGAAATTCTTCCCGAACAGCCGATACCGGAAACGATGACAATCTGGTCCTTCTCGAAGCCGGTGCGATCAATCGCCCGGATCAGCGCTCCCAGAAAGATGCCGTTTCCGCAGCCCGGGCACCAGACGTGAGGGAACTTCTTGTCGTGCCGCAGATACTTGTGAATCAATTTGGTCACTTCCGCCATGACTTCGCCTCACCTGCTCTTCCCGCAGCTTGTTAAAGCTTCAATAAGCGAACCAGGATCTCGTTTGGTGTGATCAGGTTGCCGTCAATCCGGTTCAGCGTTTCGACTCGGGTCATACCCTGGTTGATCCGTTTGACTTCCCGGGAGACCTGCCCCATGTTCAGTTCCGGTACCAGCACCGCCCGCACCCGACGCAGCAGGGGCTCGATGATCTGCCGGGGAAAAGGCCAGAGGGTGATGAGCTGAAGGAGACCGGCCTTGACCCCGCGGGCCCTTGCTTCTCGCACCGAGCGCCGGGCTGATCGAGCGACGGAACCATAGGCGATGACCAGCACTTCGGCGTCTTCAGTGGCTTCCTGGTCCACCATTTGAATATCGTAGAAGTGTTGGTTGATCTTCCGGAACAGACGATTCATGAACGGGACGATTTCGTCGGGGCGCTGGGTAGGGAAGCCGCGCACATCATGGATGAGTCCCGTGACATGATAGCGGTAGCCGTCTCCGAAAATCCCCATGGGGGGAACGCCACGGGGATTGTCTTCGTAGGGGATATACCACTCGGGAGGAGTGTTGGGGCGGATACGGTCCAGGACCTCAATTTCTCCAGGATGAGGAAGGTGAATCTTCTCCCGGGTATGAGCAACCACTTCATCGGAGAGAATGATGACGGGGGTCCGATACTTCTCGGAGAAGTTAAACGCCTTGACGGTGATGTCGAAGCAGTCCTGGGTGGTGGAGACAGCCAGCACGATGATGGGATGGTCTCCATGGGTGCCCCATCGCGCCTGCATGATGTCGCCCTGACTCACATTGGTAGGCAGCCCGGTGCTCGGTCCCCCCCGCATGACGTTCACGATAACAGACGGGACTTCCGCCAGGCAGGCAAAGCCCAGGTTTTCCTGCATGAGCGAGAAGCCGGGGCCACTCGTGGCCGTCATGGCCTTGGTTCCCGCCAGCGATGCCCCCACGACACACCCCATGCTGGCGATTTCATCTTCCATCTGAATGAACGCGCCCCCCGCTGCCGGCAACCGGTAAGACATGACTTCACTGATTTCCGTGGCGGGAGTGATCGGGTAGCCGGCAAAAAAGCGGCAGCCGGCAGCCAGAGCGCCTTCGACAATCGCTTCATTACCCTGAAGCAGGAGTTGGCGTCCTCGACTTTTTGGGGTGCTCAAGTGACCTCCCTTCTATGAAGCGAATGTCCAACATCGAACAAGGAACCGCAGAAGGTCGAAGGCAAGGGGGACCTTTGGAATAATGATGGGGAAATTGAAGTGATCTTTATCATGAAGAGTAGAATAGCCTGGAGGAATGAAGGACTTCGTCATTGGAAATTTTTTGTTCGACATTCGCTCTTCGCTCTTCGCTGCGTCTTCTAGTCGCCTTCAGCGGCCGAGGTCCTGGCTTGACGAGGGCGCACACTGATCGCGAAATCGGGACAGTGCAGTTCACACCATCCGCACCCACTGCAGCGGCCGGCATCGATGACGACCGGAGCGCCGTTTTCATCCTGCCCAATACAGTTCCGAGGGCAAAAGGCGGCACAGATGCCGCACGCCTTGCACCAGCCCCTGAAGATGTCGATTTCAAACGTCTTCCCGGTCTTTTCGGAAAGGCTTGACTCGGTGGCCTCAGCGCTGGGATAATGCTGCTCGGAAAGCTTTTCCTGTGTCTTGCGGCTCTTCTTGCTGTCGGCGCATTTAACCATGCGAATTCCTTCCCCGGTCGGGGCGGTTGTCCAGACTCATTGCTGTCGTGAAGAGATTTAACACATGCTGGCCAAAAATGTAAACCTCCTGTCGGTTTGGTGAACAGTGATTGGTTGACGTCTCCGGGGGGGATCGCTTATCGTAGAGAAAGAGGACCTTTTAATCGTTGAACGCGGAACGGGGCCGACTGTTTGGGCGTGGCCCTCAAGGGAGGGGACATGAAAAAGGGACGTATCCTGACGTCAGCGCTGATCACCGGGATGGCGCTGCTGTTCGTTGCCGGCTGCACTTTGATCCAGGCCATCCATCCACCCCCAAGCGAGTTGCGCTTGCTCCGTCTCCACATGCCACAAATTACCGAAGAAGATCTTCCCTACGACCTTGCCGTAACCTTCGAAGCCGAAGGGCGTCCAACCATCAAGAGGGCTTGTTTCCGATGGCTGACGGAAAGGTCCGCCTTCTCATCGCCCCCGCTGCACTGCTATGCCACCGAAACCCAGGATAACCGACCGATCGATTCAGCCTGTTCCCGATGGACGGCGGATGGTCCCTATTCTCAGAGTTCACCCCTTTTCTGTTCTAACATCGAGCGCATCGAGTATGGTAGCCCGGGACGGTTTTTGGTCAAGATCCAGACCCGCAATGTCGCCAAGTCCTATAACCGGGTGGAGTGCTATGCCGAATACGCTGTCAATGGGGAAGTGAAAAACAGCAACAAGGTGAGGGCCCAGATCAGGGTTGAGAGAGAGGAATGACCGGGCGCTTGCGGGCGGGGAAGGTCAGCCTTCCTGCTTTCAGAGGCGACAGTTTCGGAGGAACAAAGCGGCGAGCATGATATGATCAACTTTCTGCTTTTGAATTCTTGAAGGGAGGAAAGCCATGAGTGTTTACAAGATTATCGAACTGGTCGGAACCAGTGAGAAATCGTGGGAAGATGCGGCCATGCAGGCGGTTACCACTGCCAGCAAGTCCTTGAGGGAATTGAGGATTGCAGAAATCTCGAAACTCGATCTGAAAATCGAGGACGGAAAACCGGTGGCTTTCAGGGTAAGAATCAATGTTTCGTTTAAGTATGAGGGTTAGGGGGGACCTGGAATCATCCAGGCAGCCTTGCCTCTGTCACCAAGCGATTGTCGACCCGCCAGCCGGATGCTCCCACACCTGCACGCAAAACCTCCTGCGATCCACGACCGCAAAACGAGCCTGCCTGATGATCCTTTCTCACCCTTGAAGGGAAATGGTGCGTTAACGGGCCGCTTTGTTCTTCCTGCCCGGTGAGAGTGCCGTTCCGTGATGACCACGAAGAGTCTGGAGCAAGCCGGATGAGCTCCGGGTCCTCTTCGTGGTTTGCAGAGGGCCAGGGAGGTCCTTCCAGCTCTCGTCAAAAGTGATGCCGATGGACAAACTCGACCGGTTCCCGGCGTGAGGGAGGGGTGGGGACCTTCGCCGGGTAGCCGAGCGGAATGAAGACCACCAGTTCATAACCAGCGGGAACCGCCAGCAGACCTCTGGCTCTGTCATGGTCGAAAGCCCCCACAATGACCGTACCCAGGCCCAAATCATGAGCTGCCAGGCAGAGGTTCTGGGTAGCCAGGCCAAGATCGAACATGAACCAGTCGCCGAACTTGGTGGTTGCCTGGCCCTGGTAATAGCCGGCCTTCTCGACCTTTCCGCACAGGGCGAGGACCACCGGGGCATTGACCATGGCCCTGGTGGCCGGATTTCGGGGACTGAGGGTCTCCCGAAGGCGTTCCCTGGTCTCCCGGTCGGTGACGACAATCAGCTCCCAGCACTGGCTATTGGCCCAGGACGGGGTCCATTTGACCGCCTCAAACAACTGCTGGAGCGCCTCTTCCGGAACTTGACGGTCTTCGTATTTGCGAATGCTGCGCCGCCCTCTGATGACTTCCATGAACTCCGCCATCATCACTCCTTCCTCCTCTGATCAAGCCGGATCATATAACAGGGCCTGGAGCTCCCGCCAGTTCCAGGGTGGGCCTTCCCGCACAGGTTTTTCGGGTGGCCAGGGCCAACCCCTCGGCAAGGGAGAACGGATCGTCAGATCGTTTTTGGTGATAGGATGCTGAACAACCAGGGTCGTTGCCACGAGGGCAATCTGCTTCTCCACCAGCGGCGCCGGTGCCCCGTAGCGCAGGTCCCCGAGTAGAGGATGGCCGAGGTTGGCCATTTGGACGCGGATCTGATGATGGCGACCCGTCTCGAGCGCAATTTCGACCAGGCTGCACGAGGCGCTGGCGGCCACCACCTGGTAGCGGAGGCGGGCTTCCTGACTGGTCCTGGTCGGTGTGGGGAGAATGCGACTCGATCGGTTTGGCTGTCGTTCAACATGGTTTCGCAGCATTGCCGAGGGTACCCTGGGGAGTCCCAAGACGATTGCGCAATAACGTTTCTGGATGCTGCCGGAACGAAACTGTTCGCTGATGCGTCCAGCCGCTTTGGAAGTGCGGCAGAAAAGCATCACCCCCGCCACCGGCCGGTCGAGACGATGTACCAGTGCCAGAAAAGCCTCACCCTTCTTGTGGCAGCGTTCCTTGAGCCAGGCCTTAGCCAGCTCCAGGAGGGACACCGACCCGGTCTGATCTCCTTGAACCAGCAGTCCCGCTGGTTTATAAAGCGCCAGGAGGTGGTTGTCCTCATACAGCACCGGCCAGGCCGGATGATAGAAACAGGGGTCGTTCATCATGCAAGCCACACCAACCAGTGAGGGTGACTGATGCCTCGACGGGATCGTCGCCGGAGCCCTGAAAGCACCTCAGCTGGGCCGCAAAAAATGTCGGAGTTGCTGGAGTCCTGCGGCCTCCATCTGGCCCCGGCCCAAGTGAAGAAGCTCTGGGGATACCATCGCCTCCTGCGCCAGCACAATCCGGAGCTCAACCTGACGCGCATTCACAATTTTACCAACATGGTGCTCAAACTGTATGCAGATTCTATCCTGCCGGGACATTTAATGAAACTCCCATCCCCCCTCCTCGATCTGGGGAGTGGGCCCGGCATGCCGGGCATCCCGCTGAAGATTGCCAACCCCCACCTCCAGATTGCCCTGGCCGAAAGCCGTCAGCAGCGGGTGGCCTTTCTGGCGAAGGCCCGGGACGCACTGGCGTTGGATGGGCTGGACATCATCGGGGGAAAGATCACCGCTGCTTTCGAAACACGGATGGCCGGCGTGATCACCCGGGCGCTCGAGAGCATCGCCCTTACTCTCGACCGTATTTCGGGATGCCTCGCAGGAGACGGCGTGGCCATTTTCATGAAAGGGCCCCACTGTGATGAGGAAATCGCCGAAGCCCGGCAACGCTGTGGACGGGAGTACCAACTGCTGAAAGATCATCATTACAGGATTCCCGGGACCTCGCACTTGCGGCGGCTCGTGGTCTTCCAGCGCATCGGCGAACCTCCTCGCGTAAAGAAGGAGCAAGCCATGAATCGGCATGTGGTGCGCCCGATCGACAGCGAGAACAACGAGCTCTTCCGGGACCTCAAGAAGCTGCTGGGCAGCCGGGGGATCAAAAAGCAGCAGCGCGCTTTGGTTGCCGGAGCGAAGCAGGTCGCTGAGATCCTTGAGCAAAAACCCGAGCTGTGCGAAGCCTGGATCAGTCCCGGTGACCGCTTCCCGCCGCCGCCCCAAGCCCCGGAGCACCTTGCCTGGTATCAGGTGGCAAGGCCTCTGTATGCGAAACTCGACGTCTTCGGGACCGACTCACCTCTGCTTCTCGTCCGGATTCCCATCATGCCGGCATGGACCCCGCGGGATGGCTTGCCCGAGGGCTGTACCCTTTTCATTCCCTTCCAGGACCCCGAGAACGTGGGCGCCGTCATTCGTTCGGCAGTGGCTTTCGACGCTGCCCAGGTGATCCTGCTGGCCGAAAGCGCTCATCCCTGCCACCCCAGGTCCCTGAGGGCCTCGGGGGGAGCGGTCCTCAAGGCGCGCTTGCTGGCGGGCCCACCGCTCAGCGAACTGCCTCCCGAGCTGCCGCTGCTGGCCCTGGCGGCGGATGGGCAGGATGTTTACGGGGTAGCCTTCCCGGCGAGTTTTGGCTTATTGGTGGGCATGGAAGGGCCCGGCCTGCCGGAAGTATGGCGAAAGCGCACGGTGGCCATCCCCATCTCCCCGGCGGTGGAATCGCTCAACGCCGCCACGGCCGCAGCCATCGCGCTCTATGTATGGTCTCAGTCGCGCCGGTGAAGGCGGACTTCCATCCTCGAGGAACACGAAGAAATGAATTCGTTATCGGGAGATTTCCAGGTCGATGATCATGAGGTGACCATCTTTGTTCTTGGTGGTCTTGAACCATCCTCTCTTTTCAAATTCTTTTGCGAGAGTGGTCATTTTTTTATAGGTCGTGTTCTTTATTTTGAATGATTTATCCAATTGTCTCATTTTGTTGGCGATGGCAGTCAACAGGTGGTCATCACTCGGATCCAGACTGCTGAGCACTCGCTTGAACAAATCAGCAGCAGTCGTGTCCTTCGTCGGCTCCTGCTCTTCTTTCTTTTGAGAGGTCTTTTCTCCGGTTTTCTGGCTCGCCCCCTTTGCTCTGGTCTCCGTCGCTTCTTTCTTGAGCAAGGGCTTCTGGAACTGGGGAAGCAGGAGAATGTTGTCGGTGCAGCTGGTGAAAATCGGTCGTTGGGAATCGGCCGCCTGCGTAATCAGCCACACTTCCTTTCCGTATTTCCGCAAGATGTCCATAATGACAGAAAAGTCGGAATCTCTGGTGATGAAAACAAAGCGGTCGATGGAAGGTTTGTCAAGATAGAGTTTTTCGAAGGCATCGAGGCTGATAATCAAGTCGGCTCTATTCTTCTTTTCCGATATATGTGGAGCTTCTCGAATATCAAAATTATGGTTGGTCAACTGCTCTCGCAGTTTTGAAATGGAATTGGCGTTGCCACAGGCAAATTTCACGGCAAAAATATACTCTTCGGGGGCTTCCTTGTCCTCTTCCAGAATGATGTCTTGAAGCACCTTGTCCAAATCCAGGGCCCCGGCGACATTTTCAAGATCAACATATACCGCGATGAACTTTCTCATGGCTACCCCTTTCCTGGCCCTTACGGTGACATGATGCTGGGCTGCATTTGTGTGTCGCCGGCTACAGCCTAAGAGGCGATCAATGGATCTGTCATTGCCAAAAAACAAGGAATCATGTTTCACCAGGAAGAGCACGAAGCACACGAAATGATTGCTCCGTGTGTCTTCGCGGTCCTTCGTGTGACTTCG
>CAZDKX010000090.1:0-15761 GCA_964505935.1 uncultured Syntrophobacteraceae bacterium | reverse complement strand
TTCACCATTTCAGGTATTCCCTGGGCCATGAATGGCAGTCGCAGAACCAGCGAGACCTGGCTCTGGCAGTTTCCTTGGCGGTGCGCGACCGGTTGATCGACCGGCTGCTGGAAACCGAAAAACGCTACCAGGAGAAGGATGCCAAGCGCCTTTATTACCTCTCCATGGAGTTTCTCATCGGCCGTTCGCTCGGCAACAACCTGCATAACCTCGGCCTTTTCGGGGTCTGTAAAGACGCTCTGGAGGAATTGGGCTTTGATCTCGAGGAACTCCGCGAACATGAATGGGATGCCGCCCTGGGCAATGGCGGTCTCGGTCGCCTCGCCGCCTGCTTTCTCGATTCCCTGGCCTCGCTCGGGATGCCCGGATTCGGCTATGGCATCCACTACGAGTACGGCCTTTTCAAACAGGAAATCGACAATGGCTGTCAACGAGAGAAACCGGATAACTGGCTGGCTGACTGGACGCCCTGGGAGATTGAGCGGGACGACGAGGCCTGTATCATTCCGGTTTACGGCCGGATCGAACATGCCCGCGATCGTTCGGGCAATTACAATCCCATGTGGCTCGACTGGAAGGTCATCATCGGAGTTCCGGTCGATATGCCGATTGTCGGCTACGGTGGCAGGACCGTCAACACCCTGCGGCTTTACCGTGCCCGCTCGTCCAACGAGTTCGACATGCAGATTTTCAATGAAGGAGACTATTTCCGGGCCCTGGAACAAAAGATTGCTTCGGAGACGGTTTCCAAAGTCCTCTACCCCGCCGACACTTTTGAAGCGGGAAGAGAACTGCGCCTCGTTCAGGAGTACTTCCTTGTGGCGTGCGCCCTGCGCGACATCGTGCGCCGCTTCGAGGAGCGCCATACGGACATGGCAGTCTTTCCGGACAAGGTTGCCATTCAGTTGAACGATACCCACCCGGCCCTGACGGTGGCTGAACTGATGCGGATCCTGGTCGATGAGCAGGCGCTCTCCTGGGAACAGTCCTGGGACATCACCACCAGGACCCTGGCTTATACCAATCACACCCTGCTTCCCGAAGCCCTGGAAAAATGGCCGGTCAGCCTCATGGAAACGGTGCTGCCCCGCCATCTGCAAATCATCTATGAAATCAATCACCGCTTTCTGCAGCAGGTGGATGAGGTCTGGCCCGACGACCCTGATCGCCTGCGGCGCATGTCGCTCATCGAGGAAGGTGAGCCCAGGCAGGTGCGCATGGCTCATCTGGCGGTGGTGGGATCGCATTCCACCAACGGCGTCGCCGCTCTCCATACCGAACTCCTGCAGAAGACCATCCTGACGGACTTCCATGAGCTCTGGCCGGAGCGCTTCAACAACAAAACCAACGGCGTGACCCCGAGACGCTGGCTGCTCAAATGCAACCCCCTGCTCGCGACTCTTATCACCGATGCCATCGGCGATGCGTGGATTACCAGTCTCGAGCAGCTTCGGGCCCTGGAACCCTATGCTGCGGACGGACCCTTTCGGGATGCCTTCATGAGGATCAAGCATGCCAACAAGGAGCGGATGGCGGCGGTTGTCAGCGAAACGGCTCGCGTCAGGGTCGATCCGCATTCCCTGTTCGACATCCAGGCGAAGAGGATCCACGAATACAAACGGCAGTTGCTGAACGTTTTGCATATCATCCACGAGTATCTCTGCCTGGTGGAAGATCAGCGCGAACCCCAGGTCCCCAAAACCTACCTCTTTGCGGGAAAAGCGGCCCCCGGCTACTGGGCGGCCAAGCAGATCATCAAGTTGGTCAACAGGGTGGCGGCCGTCGTCAACCAGGATCCCCGCGTCAAAGGCCTGATCAAAGTGGCCTTCCTCCCCGATTACCGCGTTTCACTGGCCGAAAAGATCATTCCCGCGGCGGACCTCAGCGAGCAGATTTCCACCGCCGGCAAAGAGGCCTCGGGCACCGGCAACATGAAATTCGCCCTCAACGGCGCCCTCACCATCGGCACGCTGGATGGCGCCAACATCGAAATTCGCGAAGAGGTCGGCGAAGAAAACATCTTCATCTTTGGGCTTCGCGCCGAAGAGATTCAGAGACAGCGAAGGGAGGGCTCCCCTCATCCGCGCGAGCATTACCTCCAGTCGCCAGCCATTCGCCGGGTGATGGAGGCCCTCCGTGACGATCGTTTTTCCCAGAAAGAGCCCGGGGCGTTCAAATGGCTTTTTGACAGACTGGTGGAACAGGCGGATGAGTACTTTCATCTGGCTGATTTTCATTCTTATGTCCGAGCTCAGGAGGAGGCCTCACGGAACTACCGTGAACCTGAAAGCTGGGCTGAGAAGGCCATTCTCAATGTGGCAAGAATGGGCAAGTTTTCCAGCGACCGCACGATCATGCAGTATGCTCAGGAGATCTGGGACCTGAAAAGGATTGGGTGAGCGCTATTTGGGGAGCATTCCTGAGAAGGGGGGAAAATGCAACTGGTCCATGAGAAGAAGGGTAAAGTGGTTGTGGTCAAGCCTTTGGAAAAGCGCATGGATGCAACCATTGCCGCGGATTTCAAGACGCAGATGGGCGCCTTGATCAACGAAGGGCAGGAGCTCTTCGTGTTGGATCTGAGCGAAGTCGACTTTGTGGACAGCAGTGGTCTTGGCGCAATCATTGCCAGTCTGAAAATGCTGGGCGGCAAGGGAGACCTCGTGATCGCCAGTGCCGGCGAGAAGGTCATGAAGCTCTTCAAGCTGACCAGAATGGATCGGGTTTTTCAGGTTTTCCCAACGAGTGATGAAGCCCTGGCCCAGCTGGTCTCCTGACCACCCTCTTGCCGCCTTGAAGCGTTGTTCATGGACTCTCGCCAGAACAGACTGAGAACGGGATCGCAAAGCAACCATGGTATTACAGGGTAAGAGGGGCGGTTTGAAGAGCAGCCACCAAAGGATTGGCAGGTTAAGCAAGCCCTTGAATATCAGGAGGAGGGTGTTATCATGCCAAACATCGATGTACTGGACAGGCGCCGAACAATTACCATCCCAGGCCTCGAAGCGTTTTTCGAACGCATCAGCAACCGGGCTGATCAAACTATCATGGTGGACCAGACGTGGAGCATCTATCAGATCTGCACCCGCATCCGGGATCACGGGCCTGTGGGAGTGCTCAGGATCCTCTGCCACGGGGCCCCTTCCTACATGGAGCTCGGGACAGGGTTGAGGGTGCCGCGCGATACGATTCCCTTTCAGCATTTGCGGGGGAGTTGGGTCGGGGCACACCCCAGGATAGAGATACACGGGTGTGGAGTAGCGAGTGCCACCGACGTTTGGTGCGAGTGGAGATGGCGCCCTCTGGGGACGGCGTGTGTGCCCGGGACTTCTAGCCCGAACAGCCCGGGCCGACAACTGGTGCAGGCCATTGCGGACAATGCCGGGGTCCTCGTGATCGCCTCCATTGACGTGCAGCGGGGGGCACCGGGGTTCGAAGGCACTATCGTACACTGCCGGCCCGCAGTGAGCTACACGGCCCGCGACCTCATAGGAAGGTAGACTCCCGCCTTATGGCTATCCAGCGCACATCCGATCGGACGTGTCACATCAACTCGGTCCGTGGCCAGTAAGGAGCTGGGATCGCACGCTGCTACTCGGCACCCAGCATGATTCCTTCAGAAAGGAGCAGGGACGATGGCACTTTTTCTGGTTCAGCACGGCAAGAGTCTAGCCAAAGAGCAAGATCCCGAACAGGGGCTTTCGGAAGAAGGGATTGCCGACACGGAACGCATCGCGGGGGTAGCCAAAGGCTACGGGATCCGGCCCACCTGCATTGCTCACAGCGGGAAGAAACGGGCACGGCAGACGGCTGAGATCTTCGCCGCCGCCCTGCAGCCCGACAAGGGCGTTCAGGAGCGCACCGGGCTGAATCCCCTGGACGAACTGGGGCCGATTGCCGCCGCCCTGGACTGCACGGAGAATCTGATGCTCGTCGGCCACCTGCCGTTCATGGAACGGCTGACGTCAACCCTCATCACGGGTTCCAGCGAGCGCTTGGTGTTCAAGTTCCAGAACGGCGGCATCGTTTGTCTCGACAGGGAAGCGGATCAACCTGCCTGGTTCATCAAGTGGGCCCTCATGCCGAAGATTCAGTAACGCCGGCGGACATTGCCACAGAAGAGGGATCGGGGAATGCAAATAGCCGTCACCCATACCAATACGGACTTTGATGCTCTGGCGTCCCTGGTAGCCGCCACGCACTTGTACCCTGCCGCAACCGGGGTGCTGCCAACGAAACTGCGACCCAATGTGAAGCAATTCCTGGCGCTCCACCGAGACGTCTTCAAGCTCTGCTCCATCAGGGAAATGGACCTGGAGGGCATCACCGGGCTGATCGTCGTGGATACCAACAACTGGCGTCGCTTGGAGCAGTTGGCACCGCTGGAGCAACAGGACAACCTTTCCATCCTGCTCTGGGATCATCACCTGCAAGGGGGGAATATCGAGCCCTCCTGGAAGTGCCAGGAACCGGCGGGGGCCACCATTACTCTGATGCTACGCGAGATGAAGAGGCGGGACTGCGTTTTTTCGCCGATACACGCCACGCTTTTTCTCATGGGCATTTACGAAGACACGGGGAATCTTGCCTACCCTTCCACCACTGCCGAGGATGCCCATGCCGCCGGGTTTCTGCTGGAAAACGGGGCCGACCTCAACGTGGCGGCATCTTACCTGTTGATGTCCTTTGACGACGGTCATACGGAAGTCCTGGCGAGAATGCTCGATGCTTCCGACTCGTCCCCCTTCGGAGGATATGAAGTGAACGTCCTGCTGGTGCCGATTGACAGCGGCTTGTCCATGCTTTCCTCGGTGGTTTCCCGCTATAAGGATATTATGGGCCTGGATGCAGCGATTGGGATCTTCGCCACCTCTGCTGATCGCTGCATGGTCATTGGCTGCGCCGGAGCTCAGGAGATCGATGTTGGGGAGATCATGCGAAAGCTGGGCGGAGGAGGCCACGCCGGGGCGGGGTCCGCCATGGTAAAGTCGGAAGACGCTGAAGCGGTGCGCAATAAGGTCATGGAGCTTCTTGCCGACCAGTTGAATAAACCCCGCATCTGGGTTCGCAACATCATGTCCCAGCCTGAAGCGGCAGTTCCGTCAACCACGGCGGTCCGGGACGCATGCGCCATGGTTGAGCGGGCACGCTCCCGTACGGTGCTGGTTATGGACGAAGGGCAATTCAGCGGCATGGTCTCAAGGGAGGAATGTCGAAAAGCAAAGACGGCGATCCAATTGAAGGCGCCGGTTAAGGCCTTCATGCGGACCAACATTCCCCTGATTCACCCGGATGATCTTCCCAGGGAGGCTTTGCGGCTTATGACGGAAGCCGACACCGGCATCCTCCCCGTGGTCGAGAACGGCAGAGTGGTTGGCGTTGTCACCAGAAGCGACCTTGTGCTCCATATTTATGATTTCTAGGACACAAGGATATTGGGGTTGCGTTCAACCCTCATCCAGGACCTTGCGCACCGCCGTACCGGCTTCCCGGCTGGCCTCGTCAACCGGAAGCAGCTCGATGTCGGCGGGCGAGGCGGCGCCCAGGCCAAGCTCCGCCGCCCGGGCAAGCTGCTCCTGCGCGAAGATCTTCCGATTCATGATGGCGGGATTGCTCCCCAGCAGCTTTAAGAGAGCCACCCCCACGGCATCGACGGCCACCCGGTCGGATGCGGCCAGGAAAACGTCCCCCCGGGCCCGTTTCCCGGTCATGGGGCCGCCGTCCACGAAGGCTTCCACCCCGTCCAGGAGGACGATCTGCGGCTGGAAAGGAGCGTTAATCTCCGCGATCATCTTGCGCTGATGGGTTGAACCATGGAGGAGGCTCATGTAATTGAAGCCATGGCGTGACGTGGGCACGACTCCCACGTGGAGTTTGAGCGACAGAGTGAAGACGCCCCCATACTGGTGGGTCTTGAGGCAGCAGGTGGAAATGAGGCACTCGCTTTCGAGAATGGGGCGGGCAATGCGAAAGCCTTGCGGCCAGTGACTGTCCTCAGGCCGGCATTCGATCCAGTCCGAGGATTTCAGGTCATCGAAGTTGAGGATGGTAACGTCCCGTTCCCGCAGCAAAGGAATGATCCCTTTCTCCTCCATCACTTGCCTCGTCGGCGGATAGCTTCGCTCGCCAACGCTGATCGACGTGGCCCCCATTGCCCAGAGCTCCTCCACCAGGGCAACGAGCGTGTCGTTGTGGGTAGAGCCCGGACAGCGGTCGGCCGTGTTGAAATTGGGCTTGATCAACACCTCCCTGCCTCGGACCGGATTGACCTCCAACCCTCCGAGAACGGCTTTCACACCCTGTTTTCGGTCCTGGGTTTTGACGAATGCGACCCGGCTCATGCGATACTCCTCTCAAACCTGACTTGCCTCCAGCAGCCTTTCCTCGGGACCGGGCAACACTCCACCCTCCCCAAGCAGCTTCCAGCCTCGCCATAAACTCCCGCCAGGGACATAAACCTGGAGGAACGCAGGAAGTTTAAGACACGACCTCCGGCAAGACAAGACCGGATGCTACCGGCTCTGGGTACTCGGCACGGGCAGGACCCTTTCATGATTGCCGGGCCTTTCCGGCAAAACCACTCGGAAGGGCTCGTGAAGGAACATACCGTTTTCGGGTTCACCCGGAGCACCCCTGGGACACGGCGAGACCGGACGTAAGGTTTTTTCCGGGAAGCGGGGGAATTCTCACATGTTTTTTTGACGAGGCCTGGGCTTTCTGATAATAGTCCGAACTGCGGAGTGTGATGGGTAAAGAAATTCGGGGTTCCCAGGGTTGGGCAGGATGGCTTTGCCGTGCTCATCCGGGTTTTCAGCGGAGTCCTCGTGCCACTCAACCTATTCTGCTAGGTCGGCACGCAGCACAGGACGCTCGCGTGCGATGTTTTGGGCGATGAATCTGGCCAGCAGGAATACTGCCAATCCCAGAGCCACCCCTGCGGCATCGATGAGCACATCGGTAAAGGTTGAGGTGCGGCCCGGAATGTAGGCTTGATGCCATTCGTCGGAGAAGGCATACGCCGTTCCGGACAGTTGGACCGCGAAGATGAACCACGGCGTACCAAGCTTTTTCGCGAGGCCATGCCAGGCCCCGGAAAGAAAGAGCCCCAGCGTCAGGTACTCCACGGGATGGAACACCTTGGTATCCACAACCGTGCGTGCTTCCGGGTATGAGCGGTCGGACAAAAGGAAGACCACCAACGCGTAGACGGCCACCGGCAGCCACCATTTCCAGCATCCGACCCGAGAAGCGGGATCATACCACCGGAAGCCGACCGCAATGGCGAATCCTAGAACCAGAAAGCCGATGGGCAGCGCCATTTTGGCTATACTGACCTCAAAAAGCTGCGCGGCGACCAAGGCCCCGAAGACGTGGCCGGCATAGATCAGGGCAACCCAGTTCCAGGGGTTCAGAAAGGCAGCGATTGAGGAACTTCTCTCCGGAATTGACAGCGAGCTGATGGTTGTCGGCATATTTTCCTCCCGGTGTAACCGCTTCGGGGCCGGCTTTGGCAAGCTATTATGGCATTTTTGCGCACTTCTTGACAAGCTTGGCCATGAAGCGTTTCCCTGCATGAGGGTCCGGTCAGGCATCGATCAACACGAAAAGGACCATCCATGCGGTTCGCCGTGATTGACGCACACGCCCATTGCGGCAAGGGCGACACCTATCCACCTCAGGCCATCGAAGATTACCATGCCGCGGTCAAAGGCAGTGACATCCACGGGGTGGTCATGTTCCCCCCGGTCAGTGAGATCTATGACCGCTATGATCCAGCCTTCGAGGATTCGCCCCAGTGGCAGGAGCAAAGGCGGAAGGCGAACCATTACCTCCTGTCCCTCGAGGGGTGGGGGTTGACGATCTTTCCCTTCTTCTTCATCTGGAACGATTTCGCGGTGGAACAGCTGATGCCCGCTCACCGGGGTATCAAATGGCACCGTCACGGCAATGAGCCACCCTACCACTACCAGGACCCCAGATGCCGGCTTGCCCTGGCTGCCATTCGTCAACGCAACCTGCCTGTCTGCCTGGAAGAGGAGTGGTCCCATTCGCTCGCTTTTATTGACGAAATGGCACCCGACCTGAAGATCATCATCCCTCACTGCGGGCTCCTCAATGGGGGCTTCGAGCGCTTTTGCCGTGCCGGCATCTGGGAGCGGCCCAATATCTTCACCGACACCTCCCTGGTTTCGCCCTCAGTGATCACGGCATACGTTGAGCACTACGGGTACAGCAGGATCATGTTCGGGTCCGATTTTCCCTTCGGCGACCCCGTGGGGCAGTACCGGCAAATCGCCCGACTGGGCCTTTCTGACTCTGAAAAAGAGGCCATCCTTGCAGGAAACGTGCGGAATCTCCTTGCTCCCTTATCCGGAGCCTAGCAGGATCGTCCTCAAACTGATCCAAGAATGTGAAAAAAGTACTTTACGTTTTGGACGAAGTGCCCTAAGATGCCTTGGTCGGAAAAGGAGAGTTCCTACCAACCTGAGACATTCATTATGAAAAGGCCATATCTCACGCATTGGGGGTGATACAAGCGCAAAAAATTTTGTGAAACAAATAACGTAGCGTGTTGCGTGGGTGATTGTGTATCGGGCGGCTCGGCAGAGCCTGAAGGTAAAAACCATTTGGCACAGGAGGTGGTCTCATTCTCAGAGAAAGCGCATTTCAGAGCTGGTTGCGGAACGGTTATTCAGTAGACTAGAGGAGGAACAATGTACACCCAGACTGTAGTTCAAGCGAAGGAACCTGTACGAAACGATGCCGTGTATGACTTCCTGCAGATGGCCACCGGGGTGGCGCTCGTACTGTTCATGTGGGCGCATATGATCCTGGTAGCCAGCGTCAACCTGGACTTTGGCGGCGGGCGGGTGATGAACTTCATCGCCAATTTCTTTGAAGTCACCTACATGGCTCAAATTGGTGGTCCGGCCATTTTCCTGGTGATGGTCTTTCACTTTCTGATGGCAGCCCGCAAGTTCCCCTTCCGGGCGGAAGAACAGAAGGCCATGTGGACTCACACGAAACGGTTCAACCACATGGATACGTGGCTGTGGGTCATTCAGGCGGCGACGGCCTTTATCATCCTGCTTCTTGGGGCCATCCACATGTACTCGGTGTTGACCACCTTGCCGATTACGGCCGCCAAGAGTGCCGCGCGCATTCAGACCGGCTGGTGGTTGCTGCTCTATCTCATTCTGCTGCCCTGCATCGAATTGCACGTAGGCATCGGCGCTTATCGCATCGGGGTCAAATGGGGATGGATCAAGCGGTCGAATCGTGAGTATTTCCATGGCCTTGAGAATAAGCTGTCGCTGGTGATGATTGGGATCGGCTTGGTTACTTTGATCATGTTCTATTTCATCGTAACTCCGGACCAAACTTTCATGCTGAACCCAGACATTCCACACAAGTAAGGAGCGCAAATTGGATACATTTTATGCTGATGTATTATGCGTCGGGGCAGGCCTGGCTGGAGAGCGGGTGGCCATCGAGGCAGCGTCCAAAGGGTATAAGGTTATCTGTCTGAGCCTCGTCCATGCGAAGCGTTCGCACTCTTCGGCAGCCCAGGGCGGTATGCAGGCGTCGCTCGGCAACGCTGCCAAGGGCGAAGGGGATAACCCGGATGTCCATTTTGCCGACACCGTCAAGGGTTCTGACTGGGGATGCGACCAGGAAGTTGCACGGCTGTTTGCTGAGACGGCCCCGCTGGCCGTTCGCGAGATGTGCGCCTGGGGTGTTCCGTGGAACCGTGTCGTACCGGGCAAGAGCACCTATTTCAAAGGCGGGCAGGAATTCGAGAAAGTTGAAAAGAAAGAAAACGAAGGGTTGATTACGGCCCGTGACTTTGGCGGCACCGCCAAATGGCGCACCTGCTACACCTCTGACGGGACCGGCCACACCCTCCTGTTCACCATGGACTACCAGGTCACCAAGCATGGGGTGCCGGTGCATGATCGCATGGACGTCCTATCCTTGATTCATGACGGTGAAACCTGTATGGGCGTGGTAGCGAGAGATCTCAAAACCGGCAAGCTTCGTGCTTACATCGCCAAGGCCACCCTGATTGCTACCGGCGGTTACGGCCGGCTCTTCCGCGAAACTACCAATGCCGTGATTTGTGACGGCACCGGCGCTATCACTGCCCTGGACACCGGCATGGTTCCCATCGGGAATCCGGAGGCGGTTCAGTTCCATCCCACCGGGATCGTACCGACCAATATTCTGGTGACCGAAGGCTGCCGCGGTGATGGCGGGACCCTGCTCGACGTCAACGAGGAACGGTTCATGCACATTTATGAACCGGGCAAACAGGAATTGGCATCCCGCGACGTCGTCTCCCGCTGGATGACCCACCACATTCGCCTGGGCAAAGGCGTGAAGAGCCCCTACGGCGATCATCTGTGGCTCGATATTCGCCATCTCGGCGCCAAACATATCAAGACCAAGCTCCGCGACGTCGAGGAAATCTGCAACGAATTTCTGGATCGTGATCCCATCACCCAGCTGATCCCCGTTCGGCCGGCTCACCATTACAGCATGGGCGGCGTGCGGACCAACAAAGACGGCGCCGCTTATGGGCTGAAGGGCTTGTATGCCGCGGGTGAAGCGGCCTGTTGGGATATGCACGGGTTCAACCGCCTGGGCGGTAACTCCTTGGCGGAAACCGTGGTTGCAGGAAGAATCGTTGGTGGCAAGATCTGCGAATTTCTTGAAGGCTATTCCGTCAAGCTCAACACCGCGGTGATCGACGCTGAAGTCAAGAAGCAGGAAGGGCGGATCGCTGCGCTGAAGGCCAGCACCGGTAAAGAGAACTGTTACGAACTGCGCAACAAGATGCAGGATCTGACGTACGATTACGTGGGTATCTTCCGCAATGCCGGAGATCTGACGAAGGCCGTCGAAGGTCTGCAGGAAGTCTACGAACGTTCCAAGAATATCGGACTTCGTTCCAGCAGTGTCGGCTGGAGTCCGGAACTGGCTTTTGCCCTGAAACTTCCCGGTCAGATTCGTCTGGCCCTCTGTACCGCCTACGCGGCACTCCAACGCACCGAAAGCAGAGGCGCCCATTCTCGCGAGGACTTCCCGGAAAGAAACGATCGCGATTGGCTCTTGCGGACTCTGGCCAGCTGGAAAGAGGGCGACACCTTGCCCACGCTGAACTACGAGCGGCCTTCCAAGGTTTGGGAGCTTCCTCCCGGCTATCGAGGCTATGGCGAGGACAAGAGAATTGAATGCGAGGATCCTGAAATTACCGGGAAGAAATAACCGGATAACCTGGAGATTGAGAGGTGCTCTAAATGGGAAGACAGCTAAAATTTAATATATTCAGATACAATCCCGAGGATCCTGCTTCCGTTCCTCACATGGAGACGTTCCGGCTCGAAGAGACCGAGGCCATGACGCTCTTCATTGCTCTCAACCGCATTCGCGAGGAGCAAGATCCCAGCCTGATGTTTGACTTCATGTGCCGCGCCGGCATCTGTGGTCAGTGTGCGATGTTGATCAACGGGAGACCGGACCTCGCCTGCCACACCAAGACCAAGAAGCTGCCTGACGAGATCACCGTGCTCCCCATGCCGGTGTTCAAGCTGATTGGAGATCTTTCCGTGGATACCGGCACTTGGTTCCGGGATATGAACACCAAGGTCGAGTCCTGGATCCATAGCGACAAAGTCCTTGACCCGGCAGCTCAGGAAGAGCGCATGGACAACGCTCTGGCCGACGAGATCTACGAGCTCGAACGGTGCATCGAGTGTGGCTGCTGCGTGGCGGCTTGCGGTAAGGCCAACATGGTCCCGGACAAGTTCATGGGAGCCACGGCGTTCAATCGTATCGCCCGGTTCATGCTGGATCCCCGCGACCAGAGAACGCAAAATGAGTACTTCGAGGTGGTGGGCACCGATGACGGCATCTTCGGCTGCCTGGGCCTCCTCGGCTGCGAAGATGTCTGTCCGAAGAAGCTCCCGCTGCAGGATCAGCTCGGCATGCTGCGCCGCAAACTGGGCTTCAGCGCCGTTCAGCATCTGTTCGGCAACATCTTCAGCAAAAAGAAATAGCTCCCTGAACTGAATTCACTCCTTATCAGGGGATCTCCACGACCCGGCGGGCGGGAACTCAAAGACCGCCTGCCGGGCTCCTCCTTGTTTCTCAAGCCTTTTCACCAACGGTGTGACCCGCATGGCAGGGGTCGTTCCCATCGCTTGCCTTAAGAGAGCAGTTGCTCATATCCCCTGGGAATATCGGGGAAGATAAAACGGGTACGGCATCGACCAGACCGACTCGGTTTTCGAAACCGAGTCGGTCTTCGAAATCAGCTCGCCAGGATGACCTTCCGAGCAGGGTTGCCGCGGCGGCGGAATTTGGTGTTGGCACTCAAAAGACCATGGGATACAGTGCGCTCCTCATCCTGCGAAGAAAGGTGAAGAGACCCTGTTGGACGAAATGTCGATCTCGGATAGCGCGCACGCGGCCCCCCGTCCGGCCCCGGGTAAAGGTGACAAAACCAGGCTGGTGGTGGTCGCAGCGGCGCTGCTGGCCCTTTTTCTTGGGGCCATGGATGCCCTCGTGGTCGGGGCCGCCATGCCCACCATCGTCGCCGACCTAGGCGGTCTGCACCTTTACAGCTGGGTTTTTTCCTCCTATCTCCTGGCGCGAGCGATCGCGCTCCCCATCTTCGGCAAGCTCTCTGACCTATACAGCAGCAAGCGACTCTATATCGTCGCCCTCGCCACCTTTGTGCTGAGCTCCCTGCTGGGGGGGGCAGCCCAGAACATGACGCAGCTCATCATCTCCCGCACGATTCAGGGCCTTGGGGCCGGTGGGACGTTCGCGCTGGCCTACATCGTGGTTGCCGACATTGCGGCCCCGGAAAAGCGAGCCAAGATGATGGGGCTGATCAGTTTCGTCTGGGGGGTGGCGAGCATTCTGGGTCCGGCGCTTGGCGGTTTCATCGTCAGCGCGCTGTCCTGGCGCTGGATCTTCTACCTGAATTTGCCCCTCGGGTGTATGGCGCTCGTAGGGATTCTTCTCTACCTGAAAGAGGCTCGCACCAAGCGCCCCGATCCCTCGCTGGATATCCTTGGCGCCCTCACCCTTTCCGTAGCGGTCCTGGCTTTCCTCACCCTCTTTCTGGTGGGAGGACGCACCGTTCCCTGGTGTTCCTGGAAAACCACCGGACTGGCACTGCTGACCCTGGCTGCGGGAATCGGCTTCTGTCTGGCTGAAAAACGGGCTAAAGAGCCCATCCTGGCTCTGGAGTTCTTCGGCAACCGTGAATTCAGCCTCGCCAACGGCTCGGCCTTCTTCAGCTGCGCCGCCATCTTTTCCCTCTCCGCTTTCAGCCCGCTCTTTATCCAGGGGGTCCTGGGCAGAAGTCCTGCGGAACTGGGAGTGGCCATGGTGCCACTCAGCCTCGGATGGTCGGTAGGGGCCCTGCTCTGCGGCCAAACGGTCAAACGAGGACAAGAGAAAGCATACGGTATCTGCGGCTCGATCCTGTTGATGGTGGCGGGAGGGCTGACCGTAAGCTACTCCGCCACCACTTCCCTGCCGGTTTTTTCCGCCACCCTGGGATTGGCCGGGATCGGCATCGGCATCGTCTCGGTGGCTACCCTGCTCATCGTCCAAAACAGCCTCGACGCCAGGCATCTGGGGGTCGCCACTTCTTCTCAGCAGTTTGCCCGCACCCTTGGCGGAACGATCGGCATCGGTATTTCGGGAAGTCTTGCCACGGCTTATCTTGCCAAGGGCCTGGAAGCGCTTACGGGGTCGCCCGAGTACGCCCCCCTTGTTTCATCGCTTGCGCAGAACCTGAGCGCCAACTTCGAGGGTCTGTTCCAGACGGAAATCCAGGCCGGTCTCCCGCTGGCAGTGCGGCAACTGCTGCAGGGAGCGGTGGAAAAAGGGGTAAGGATGGTCTTCTGGTCGGCTCTGGCGGCTTCGCTGATCAGCCTGTGTTGCTGCCTCCTGGTCCCCGGACAACGCAAACATCCCCATGCCCCCCCACCGTCACGGTGAATCAATCGCAAACACCATTTTGGCCACCAGGAATAGCCCTGCGGAAATCGCCGCCGATACGGGAATGGTGAGCACCCAGGCCCAAATGATCGACGCCGCCACCCCCCAGCGCACGGCGGTAAGCCTTTTCGTGGCCCCCACCCCCATCACGGCCCCGGTGATGGTATGGGTGGTGCTCACGGGGATGCCCGCGAAAGATGCGCCGATGATGGAAACGGCCGCGGCGGTTTCCGCGCAAAAACCACCGATGGGCTGGAGCTTGGTAATCTTCGTGCCCAGGGTTTTCACAATCCGCCAGCCTCCCGCCAGGGTACCGAGCGCAATGAAGAGGTGGCAGCTGAAGACAACCCACAGGGGAATATGAAAGGTGGACCCCAGATAGCCCCCGCTGAACAGGACGATGGCGATGATGCCCATGGTTTTCTGGGCATCGTTCATACCGTGACCGATGCTGTAGGCTGCTGCCGAAAAGAGCTGCAATTTACGAAAGACTTGGTCCGCCTGACGAACCGTACTCCTCCTGCTGAGATTGAGCACCACGATCATGAAGGTCAGCCCCAGCATCAAGCCAATGGTGGGAGATAAGACGATGAAGATGGTAGTCTTGGTGATACCATGCCAAACCAGTACCTCCGTACCCCCTTTTACGACCCCCGCCCCAACCATGCCACCAATCAAAGCATGAGAGGAGCTGCTCGGCAGACCAAACCACCAGGTGATGAGGTTCCAAATAATCGCCGCCAGCAGCACCGAGAGGATGAGTATATTGTCAATGATTTGCGGCCGAATGATGCCGGTCCCAATGGTCTTGGCCACAGGCGCGGCAATCAGAAACATCGCCACAAAATTGAAGAACGCCGCCCACAGAACAGCGTAGCGTGGAGAGAGCACCCGCGTGGAGACAACGGTGGCAATGGAATTGGCAGAATCGTGAAACCCGTTGATGAAATCAAATCCCAGGGCAATGAGAATGAGAAAAACGGTGAAGAACAGGGAGTGGCTATCCATTTTTCAGGACGATTCCTTCCACAATATTGGTGACATCCTCACAGGTATCAATCGCGTCCTCCACCATTTCATAGAGTTCTTTCGTCTTGATCAGCTCGAACGGGTCTTTCTCGTTCTGAAAGAGCCGGGCGATGCACTGGTGAAGCAGGTAATCCCCTTCATTTTCGATGGTATGAATCTGCACACAGGCCTCGATGATCATGGCGGAATTCTTGCGGTGGCGTAGTCCGTGTATGACCTTGTTCACGACACCAATGGCATTGTTCAGGATCATGGCGAGCTCAATGACTTCCTGGCCCGGCTTTTTCATCCCATAAAGATACAGCCGCACCGCGGCGCCCTCGACGATGTCGAGAATGCTGTCCATCTTGTTGGCCAGGGCATGAATGTCTTCCCGATCGATTGGCGTGATGTACGTTTTGTGCAGCTTGGCATAGATGATGTGGGTGATTTGATCGGCTTGGTGCTCGATTTCCTTGAGGGTCGCAAGCTTCGCTTCCGAGTGTTCGAAGTTGTTCAAGATCTCGAGGAAGAGTTGCCCACCCCTCTCGATGGTGTCCGCCAATTCTTCAAAATGATCGAAAAACTTCTGTTCTTTGGGAATGAAGATCATGGATGAAACCTCAACCTCTCTGCCAGCGCGTCCAACAACTCCCGCTGGTCGCCAGGTCCGGCCAGGGTTCACAGCAGAGGCTGTCAAAAATTACGTCGCAGTTATTGCAGTCTTTTTCAAACCA
>CAZDKX010000089.1:0-15763 GCA_964505935.1 uncultured Syntrophobacteraceae bacterium | reverse complement strand
TTTAGGCCAGTGGCTTTGCGTCCCACCCTTTCGAGTGGTTTGCCTTTTTCGAGCTTTTGAATACACTGACTGCCGCAACCGCGACTTCGAGCCAGATGGTTTGCAAGGAGAATGCCATGATGAAACCGGACCTGGCGAAGGGAGTCAAGAAGGTCAACGGAAGCTGATTCTTCATCTCTTGAAGGTCTCCCGGAGTGGGCGCCAACAGAGACTCAAATCGCCCTGTCACCGGCGAATGGAGACGAAGGCTGACGCAGTCAGCTGTTTAGACTCCTTTTCGGGGTCATCATCCGCCGCTGTCAACTTGGAGTCCCTGCCGTTCCCGCCTCACGTCCGAAGGGCCATCATGCCCACTTCAGCGGACTGGGCACCAAGGTTCACGGGTGACAACGAAATGTGGAATGCAATACCGTAATTGGTAATTGGCCAACCTGGGTAAGGTTTTGGGGTTGGGCGCCTGGACTATGAGGTGGGCAGAAAATCGATACTCAGCCCGCCGCGAGGGAGAGGCTGCGACGGCTGTGACAAAAATTTACACCGTTGGTACCATAATTGCTATCTGGGCAATGCGACCACTTTTGGTCTTGGGATTTCCCCTGGCATAGGAGCTGAAATTGGACAAGATCTCCCTTTCCATTCCGTGTCTGGTCCTGTCATCGGAGACCAGCATTTCCGGTGAAACGGAAAAGCATGTACTCACACCTTTCGGCTACATCGATATCATGTTCCCAAGCGGCATGGTCAACGATCAGGAGAGCGTTCCCTATGAAATCAAGGTAGTGGGTGATATCGATTCCTGGATGGTCGATGAATCGATGCCCGCGGAGTTCAAAGGCGTGCTCCGGAAATTCATCGTCGAGATGGTGCAACTATGCACCCATTCTTCCTTGCCAAAGTCAATCAAGAATGCTTTGCACCTGCACGGAGAGAATCAGGACATCAAAGTCACCCTCAAGAAATAGCAGCTGCCTCCATTCAGTTCGAAGGCGGGGTGCGGGCTATTTGTTCTTGCGCCACCGGGGGTGGGTGATACCGAATTTCTTCACTTTGTAATTGAGAATGCGTGGGGTAATACCCAGCCGAGCGGCGGCGTCCCGCTGAATCCAGAGGCTTTCCTCGAGTGCCTGGAGAATCAGGCTCCTCTCGTTATTGTTCAATTCCAGCGAAGACGGTGCCCGGAATCCACTGCGACGCATGGCACCGGGCTCCGAAAGGGCCACGCTGTCCCTTTGAATGATGGGACCGTCTTCAATGATCACCGCGCGCTCGATGACGTTTGATAATTCCCGAATATTGCCAGGCCATGGATAAGCCTTGAACAGACTGATGACTTCAAGAGAGAAGCCGTCCACATGTTTCTTTACCGAGCGGCAAATCTTTTCCAGCAGGTAGTAGGCGAGTGGTTCGATGCAATCGGGACGCTCCCGCAGGGGCGGCAAATGCACCCGCAAAACATTGATTCGATAATAGAGGTCCTCTCGGAAGGTCTTTTCAGCCACCTGTTCTTCAAGATTCCTATTGGTGGCCGTAATGATTCGGATATCGGAATGGATGGTGCGATTTCCTCCCACCCGCTCGAATGATTTATCCTCGAGCACCTGCAATAGCTTTGCCTGGAGGGCAGGGCTCAGCTCCCCAATCTCATCCAGGAAGACCGTGCCCCCGTTGGCCTGCTCCAACCGACCCACTCGTGTCTTGTTGGCCCCCGTGAAAGATCCTTTTTCATGTCCAAAAAGTTCGCTTTCCAGCAGGGTTTCCGGGATATTGGCACAGGTTATCTTGACGAAAGGCTTGTCGCGTCGCGTGCTGTTAAAATGCATGCTGCCGGAAAGGATGCTCTTGCCCGTGCCGGTTTCCCCGGTCACCAGGACGGTTGAATCCGTGTTGGCGAGCTTTCTCATGGCAGCAATGACTTTCTGCATGGAGGGACTGACGGCAATAATCCTGCTGAAATCATAGACAATGTCCTGCTGCCTCCGCAGGTAGTCGATCTCATTCTTCAGGCTTCGGTTCTCCATGGCCTGGCTGACTGCCAGTCTAATTCTATCCGCGGAATAGGGTTTGCTGATAAAATCAAAGACACCCAGGCGTATGAGCTGGACAATCAATTCCGCCTTTTCTTCGTGACTGGTGACCATGAATCGGGCTTGAGGGGTCTCCTGGATCAGGTCCTGAACAACCTCGACAGCACTGCCCCGGATCGCCGACAAATCGCAAATGACAATGTCGTAGGCAGCCTTTCGCAGAGGCAGCATGGATTCGGCAGGATTTTTGCAAAATGTCAACCGGTGGGTTGGCGCAAGCGCTTTGGTGAGGTGTTTCCTCCAAGTTGCATCTTCTTCGATGATAAGAATGGTGGCCATTTGGCTTCCCAGCCTGTGAGTCAAGTCCCAATAGCAAGAACCGGATCGGGTAAGATTGAGTTGCGAATCCACTTGATATTTAATCACACTATCGATCGTCAAGACAATAAGAAAACGCGCTGGTTTGCGAACCGACTCCCGCGGGAGGGCGCCTGGTGGCAGGAACTTTGGCAATGGGCAAATTCATCCTTGCCATTTGTTTGGCAGAATGATAGCAAATTCAATCAAGCAAGGTAAAGGATGGGCGGCGTGGTAACTCTTCTTCAAGGCTTTGAGACAGCATCCATTGCATGCCGGTTCGGGAACTCTGCCTGGGTTGTTGGGGATGATCCGCTGGCGGGGTCAATGTTTTCCCCGGCATGTATTCTTTTCAATGCTCGTTTGCAGCGATAACGTTCAATTTCTGCTCACGAAAGAAGAGCTTCATGATCTCTGTAAACAAGGTTTTGAATGGCGGTAGCCCGGAACTGACGGAGAACATCGCTATTTTCATCCTGGATGATGAGCAGGCCATCTGCACGACGATGGAAAGCATCATATCCGCTTTGGGGATGAAAACGGAAAGCGTCACGAGTCTGCAGGCCGCTCTCAACTGCATTAAGGATACACGCTACGACATCCTGTTCCTCGATGTGCTTCTGGCAGATGGGAACGGCCTGGACCTGATACCGGCGGTCCGGAAATACTCTCCCGACACCCTGATTATCGTCATGAGTGGTTACGCCGATAAGGAAATGACCGTCCAGGCCATGAGGCTCGGCGCCTTCGACTTCCTGGAAAAACCTTTCGGGGTGGAACACCTTTCTCACACGCTCAACCGGGCCGTTAAAGCCCGGGAAGCCGACCGCAAAGTCAAGACCCTCATCAACGACCTCGAAGAAAAGAAAGCTGAACTGCTGGTCAACAAGGAACGTCTTGAGGCCTTGAACAGCAGGCTGATCGAAACGAATCGGGCCTTGTCGCTATTGGCACAAAACATTGAACGGGAGCGCGAGGAGATCGAAAAGCGGGTGGCCGTTAGGATCAAGTCGCATCTCCACCCCATCATCGAAAAGCTCCACCGGGACGAACAGTGTTCCCCCTGCAGATTCAGGCTTGACCTGCTTGTCCGGCAGATGGAAGACCTGACTTCGGGCTTCAGCCCCGACGCGAAATTGGCCTCGTCACTGTCTTTTGCGGAATTGCGGGTTGCATCGCTTATCAAAAGCGGCTTGAGCACTGAAGACATTGCGGCGCATTTGCACATTTCATACAACACGGTGAGAACTCACCGAAAAAACATTCGGAAGAAATTGGGCATCAACAATTCCCAGTACAGCCTCCGCAACTATCTGTCTTCGAGACGCAGTTCATCAAATTGACAGGAGGCGGCCATCATGGATAGCGGCATCACTTCGCAGCGTGAGCGCGCTGCGGCATTCCACAACCGTCTTTTCCTGCTGCTCCTGAACATCGTTGGCCGAAGACGCCAGCCTGCTTTCCGGCCACCCCTGAGGCAAGCGTGTCAAGGCGTTGCTGCCTGGCGGTCTTCTTCCAGGCCAAACAGCGAGAGCAGTTCTTCGTAAGCAGATTCTCCGAGGAATTCCTGCAAGGCTTCAGTCTGACGGCACCGACCCTCAAGTTCTTCCCAAAAGAATTCGATCTCTTGGGGCTTGCACCCCATGCCGCCGAACATTCCGTTCCATTTGTCGCGATAAGTGTCAAATCCGCCCATCATCCCACACCCGGTGGCATCGAGCGCCAGGAGGAACAGCACATCAGAAAGGGTCAAGAGCTGGTCTTCGGCGCGGATGGATAGATAGACCGCCAACCGCTTACCGGGACTCAATAATTGACATCGATAATGCCCAAGCCCTTCATCCTGGCTGTTTTCGGCAAGGATCGGATTCCTGGCAACCCTTTCCAGTTTCATAGAGATTTTGTTATACTCAATAAAATTATAGAGTTTGGATGAATTTTCCATTATTTACTTCCAGGCAGCTGGCTGTCACCAGGGAACCGGCCAGAACCTAAAAAGCCTGACCGATACTGAAATAGATCTGATACGGGTTGAAGGAGCTCTTTTCCGGAGGATTGAGCTGATAGCCGAAATCCAGCCTTAAAGGACCAACCAGCGTCAGGTAGCGAACTCCACAGCCAGCCGTGTAACGGAGGTTGCTCCAGAGGATTTCATAGCTTCGTTCAAAGACATTGCCGAAATCCGCAAAAAGGACCCCCTCAAACGACTTTCTGATCGGGAATCGCCATTCCAGGCTGCCTTCAACCAGGGTCATACCCCCGATCGGGTTGCCGTTTTGATCCATGGGGCCGAGCTTCTGATAGGGATAGCCCCGGACGCTGTCAGGCCCTCCTGCAAAAAACCGTTTGAAGATGGGAAGGTAATCTGTCTTCTCGGTGGATTGAATCCCCCCCCATTTGAATCTCCCGGCAAGCACCCCGTATCTGCTGAGGGGCACATAGCCCCTGCCCTCCAGAATCAGCTTGACAAAATCCACCTGGGACCCCAGCCTCCCCGAAGCCCATTCCAGCGTCTGGAAAAAGCGCAAGCCCTGACGGGGGTTCGCCGGAATGTCCACATGTTCCCAACTATTGCCGACAAGCAGCGATGATACAAAGTAATCCTCATTCTCCCGGTCCTCGGGGCCCTCTACCTTAGGCTGCACCTTCACGTCGAGGAGTCGGTTCGCCTGCATATCATATCCAAGATAAGATGACAGCTTTTCGCTCCACTTATAATTGAATACCGGCACAACATATTCTTTCTGGTTCTCGAAGGAAACCTGGTCTTCGTGCTGGATTCCGCCATCGACGGTGAGATAACTCTGCGGTGAAAGGAAGTAGGGCTGAAGGAATTGACTTGCCAGCAACTGGACCAGCGAGCTGACTTTGGCATTGACCTGTAGACGCCGGCCGTCCCCCAGGAAATTGCGGACCTCCCACTGCAACTGGCCACGAAATTCTTCTACCGTGCCATAGCCAAATCCGACCCTGATGGTTTGTTTCCTGGTCTCCTTCACGAGAATACGAATGGGCAGCATGGTGCTGTTGCCATCCATGTTCCCGACGGTCACGTCAACAAACTGGAGCAGGTCGAGCCCGAAAAGGCGCTGCTGCGTCTCTCGAATCTTTGTCCCATTGAAGCGATCACCCGGACAGAAGGTCACTTCCCGAAGGATCACCCGGCTTTCAACATTCTCATTCCCCTCCACGGTAACCGGGCCAAAAAAACAGGCCGGGCCAATATCAACGGCGACAAAGATCTCGGCGAGGTTCGTCTGCTTGTCCAGCTGGGCTTTGAGGTCCACCCGGGCCTTGGGATAACCCCATTCCGACAGATAACGCAGAGCAGCCTTTTCGATATCCTGATACGCAGGGGTGCTGAACCGGTCGCCGGGATGCAGGGGCATGACCTTGAGCAGTTCCTGGTGCCAGGGGCCGGATGATTTCCGATCCACTTCCAGGGTCAAGGTGGAGACCATCATGGGGGGTCCTTCCTCCACTTGAATCTCCAGCAGAACCTCGCTGCCCAGGAGCGGGATAGCCCTGTAGGATTCAACCTGAGTATGATAGAAACCTTGACTCCGGTAGTAGGTCTTGATTCTTTCCAGATCTTCGACAAGCACGGCTTCGTCCAGGGGAGCGCTGCTGAACAAACTGAGGAACTTCTCCCTGGTCTTGAGAATGTTCTTTAGATCGCTCGGAGAAAGGGTCTGCGCTCCCTGAAACTTGATGAAGCGCACCTCAGGGGGTGCACTCTGCACGGCTTGTTCTTCGCTCGCTAAAGCGATCGGCACCTGCAACACCAGCACCAGAAGGACAAAACCGGACCGCAGGAAGCATCGTGCATGAAAACACCCCTTTCTTATCACCGGCGCCTCAGGATACACTTGCTTCCATTCTCGATAAGGCTGGATAATCTTCTTTGCCCGCACCCTGTTTGTCGCGTCTTGTAACCACTCTACCGAACCTTGGTTCGTTCTTCGGGGAATGAAGGTTCACACCTCGGGCGCTATCCCTTCCATCACTGAAGTTGTTTCAATTTCTTCTGCGCTGCCTGGGCTTGAGGCGTATCAGGATATCTTTCCACCAGCCGTTCATAGAGAATCCTGGCCGCCGTGGCATCACCCATTTGCTGGAAGGCCGTCCCCTGCTTGAGCAGGGCCTGAGGGACTTTGCTTCCCTTGGGATAGCGCTCCACGACCTGTTGATAATACTCGACGGCATCCTGATAACGTTTTTCCGAAAAATAGCACTCACCAATCGAGTAGACAGCGCCGTCGGCAAGGGGAGATTTGGGATATCTGGCGAGGAACGCCTGGTATTCCTTCCTTGCGGTGTCGAACTGTCCCTGTTGAAATGCTTGCGAGGCCTTGTCGAACTGTGTTTTCTCCTGGTCAACTTTTTCCGGGATGGTGATGCTCGGTTGTGGCTCGGAGGCAGGCTTAACGGGCGGTGACCCCTGGGGAGCAGATGGCGTGGCTGCCGGAGGGGGCGAAGGCTGGGCTGTCGCTGAAGCTGCCGCCGGCGGTGGCTGAGCGGCAGTACGACCGAGCTGTTCGATCTTGTGGTTCTGCTCTTCGATGCGCCCGTTCAAAGCTCCCATCTTGACCTGCAGTTCTTCCAGCCGGGAATAGAGATCGGCCCTTTTCTGCGACTGGCCATCCCCGCTTTCAACGCGCCGTTCCAGGGCCTGCACCCGTTCATGCAGCATGGCAATGTTCTGTTGAATCGCATTCATTTCATGGATCGAGGTCGAAGCGCATCCCGTGTGCAACAAGAGGACTATCAACATTGCCGGCACCGTCCAGAAGCTTGACTTCGTCGAGCCATTTCCAGTTGTCACAGACTGTTCTCCTCTAGATTTCATGTTTCAATCTCTGATGCCGGGAAGCCGAGGATTGGTCTCACCTTGTCCGCGAGGCTGCCGGAGCATGCCAGGGCTCAAGGCCGGTCTTCTGATGACCTGAGCAGTTGGTGCGCTCCTCAGTAGTTCAGGACAAAGTGAGCTCTTCGGTTCTTCGCCCAGGCTGCTTCATCATGCCCGGTCGCAAGGGGACGTTCCTTGCCGTAGCTGATGGTGGTGAGGTTTGTCCGGCCCACGCCCGAATTATTGAGATATTGAAGGGCACTGTTGGCCCGCCGCTCCCCGAGAGCCAGGTTGTATTCCGTGGTTCCCCGCTCGTCGCAATGGCCCTCAATCGTCACTTTCGCTTTCGGATAACGTTTGAGGAAAGCCACTTTGCCATCGAGGGTTCGCTTTGCCGGTTCACTCAGAGTATATGCGTCATAATCAAAATAAATGTCTTCGTTTTCAAAGCCCTGCGCTTTGGCCAGGAATTCCGCCTTTTCTGTTTCCGAGCTCAGTCCCAGCTCCCGCCATCGAGCCTCCTCCAAGCCCGCTCCTCCCGTACCCCCAAACCCCGCTCCGGTGCCAGCTCCTTCAGCTCCCATCCCACCACCAGGACCATAACCCGGTTGAGGCGGCACCGTACTCTTTGCGCAGCCAAACCCACCGGCCATCAGCGTGAGCACCAATAAAAGCCCAACAAGCGAACGACACCTCATGTGCATCCTCCTCATTCCCGTACAGGTTAACACCAAAAGCTCATGGCTCGGACCTTTCAGCTCCCCGCTCTCCGCCTCCTCCCTTCACCACCCGAAGTCCGGAATATCAAACCCGCAATTCCAGCCTACTTACCTCCCATACGCGGCGACCAGTCGGGGAGCTCCTGGCCACCCCCGCTCTGCGTAAGACGTCTAACTCCATTCCCATTGATTTGGAGCACCCAAATGGCGGGGCTGCCCCCACGGGTTGAGGTGAACGCGATCATGCGCCCGTCGGGAGACCAGGTGGGGTCCTCATTACTGCCCTCACCGCGGGTCAGCTGGCGCAAATCACTCCCATCCGGACGAATGACGGCGATATTGTGTCGCCCTCCGCTCAGACTGGTAAACGCAATCAAATCACCTTTCGGACTCCAGGAAGGTGCCGTGTTGTAGTTCCCGCTGAAGGTGATGCGGCGCTTCGCACCACTGCCCACGTCAAGAACGTAAATCTGGGGATTTCCCGTTTCATCGGAAACGTAGGCCAGCCGCCTTCCATCCGGTGACCAGCCCGGAGACACATTGATGGACCAGCCTTGGACCAGTTTCTGGATCACGCCTCCTCCCGAGGACACCAGGTAAATGCTGGGATTACCATCCTTGGAGAGGGTCACCGCCAGTTCGCTGCCGCCAGGTCGCCAGGCGGGAGAGATATTGAGACCCGGGTAGCCGCACACAAGCCGTTGAGAGCCATCCATCACATTCACGGTATAAACCTTGGTGCCACCGTCCTTGTAACTCACATAGGCCAGCTGGGTAACACTCGAGTTCCAAGCCGGCGAAAGGTTGAGACTGTTATCACGAGTGAGCTGAATGGGATTGCTGCCATCGAAATCGACTACATAAATCTCTTTCGCCTTGCCCTGAGCCTGGACGTAGGCGATTTTGCTGTCGAACACCCCCCGCTCCCCGGTTAGGGCATAGAGGATCTCATCGGCAAGCCGATGGACCATCAGCCGCCAGTTCCGCGTGTCGCCTTCGTAGACCTTGCCCAATATCATCCGGGAACTGATCGTATCGAACAGGCGGCCTTCCATCCTCACAGTGGAACCCTGAATCTGATAGGCTCCGCGCACCAGAAAATCAGCTCCGATTCTGCGCCATTCGGGAAACTTGATATCCGCTGCCGTGAGCCCCATCGCCTGGGGGTCTTCGAGGAATCCCTTGGGATCGAGAGCACGAAAAACCCCTGAATAATCCAAATCATTGGCGAGCGTTTCCCGCATTTCCCGGGCCAGTTGCGTTTGTTCAGGGGCCAGGCGTTTGAAATCAGGAACGGCGATAGGGATTCTTTCAAAGCTTGGCTGGGTGATATCGATCGTGACTCGCTGTGCCCAGACTGGCCCAACCCACACGGAGATCATGACGCTCAATAGCAGAATGGCAACCCGCCGGATAAACGGTGAGGCGTGAGGCGTGAGGCGTGAGGGATGAAGAGTAAATCCGTCAGAACCCGCATCCTGATTGAGGGGAGAGAAACCAAAACAACCGCTCTTGCTTAGGAAGACCATCCTGCTACACCTCACTCCTCACCCCTTTCTCCTCATTCCTCACTCCTCACTCCTTACTCTTTATTCCCTACTCCCTACTCCTTACTCCCTACTCCTCACTCCCTACTCCTCACTCCTTACTCCTTACTCCCTACTCCTTACTCCTCACCCCTCACTCACGAAAGGTCTTCAGGACGAAAACGAAGCGCGATTTCTTCCTGAGCGGGACTGTAAATTGCCGGAAAAGCCGGCAGCGGATCGGCTTTGCGCACCGCTCGCCGGGCCGATTCATCATAGGCCTCATTGCCGGAGCTTTTCTCCACTCGCAGATCAAGGACTTTCCCGTCCCGCCTGATCACCACCGCCAAGATCGTCTCGAGATGCTGCGCCTTGAGATACTCGGGCAAGACCCACTGCCTCCGAATGGCATTCCAGATCTCCGTATAATAAAGTCGGCGAGCCAGTCCGACCTGGGCTCCATCAGCGCTGCCAGGGGGGCCTGCGGCCGAACCGCTTTTCCCTTCCCCTTTAGCCACCCCGTCACGGGACCCAGCCGTGGCCTTATCACCCGTCCGTCCCCCGTCCGTCCCCCCCTGTGCCGTCTTTTGGGGTGGGCCTGGGGACGCGGGAGTACTCTTCCCGCCTTCCTCCCGCGCTTCCGGAGCGGACGCTGCCCGTTGCTCCTTCGGCTTTGGTTTGGGAATCAACTTATCGAGGCTCTTCTCCACCGCTGCCGCACTCTGAGTACTGCTCGCAAACTTCGGGATGTCCGGTGTCTCGAGCTTCTTGATTTCAACATTGTCTTTGGCCGCGGGTTGGTTCATTTGCAGCCGTTTGACCGGTACGAGCGGACCAGCTTTCTGGCGCCCGGCGCTCTCCCCCTTCTGCCCTTCCTGACTTTTCACTGCAGCGGTGCCCTTGGGAGATGCGGCCTTGGGCGCCGCTTCGCTGCCAAGTCCCAGGTCCTCCATACTTACCAGGTCAACCGTCCAGGATGCGCTGACCGCAATCTTTTTCGAGCTGGTCAACGGGCCAACGATCGCCACGGCAAAGATGAGGGCATGGACCAGAACCGATCCCCCAATACCGCTCCATACATCCTCCCGGGACAGCTTGCGTGGTGATAAGGTTAAGGATTCCAAAGGAAAGGTCCTCGATACCTTGCTTCCAAACGGATCCGCGGAATCGCTATGGTGTGGGGCGCTTTGCGGGATTCTTGAGCGGGTCGGTCACCATCCCGATCTGATCGATTCCGACTCCCCGAATGATCCCCATAACCTGAACGACAAACCCATAGGGAATGGTCTCGTCAGCCCTCAAAAAGACGCCCTGACGATTGCCCCGGTTCTGGTAGATGGATGAAAGTTTGGGCCCCAGCCCATCCAGATCGACCGGGTACTCGTTGATAAAAACCTTGCGATCCTGAGTGACCGTCACCATCAACCGCTCCTCTTCGGCCGGGATGGCCGGTGCCGAAGCCTGAGGCAGATTCACGTCAATTCCCTGGGTCATCATGGGGGCGGTTACCATGAAAATGATGAGGAGTACCAGCATTACGTCCACGAAAGGAGTAACATTGATCTCCGAGACCATCTTGCCGTTCTGGCCGCCACCACCCGTCGCCATTCCCATGATCAACCTCCATCGAGCGAACTCTCACCGTCGAGCACGCCGCGGAAACCAGAAACTTCCTCTTCCGATAGCCAGCAACAGACCGTGCTCCGAGCATTGCGGTGAAAGGCAGTAATTCCCGTATGGTCGCGCTAGAGCTCGGACACGGCCGCCACCCGTGCCGGCTCCGCGAGGCTCTCGTCCTGTCGCCCCCGACGCATCAGGTCGCGTTTGAGCATATTCAGAAAATCCACCGAAAAGTGGCTCATTTCATTTTCGATCATGCGGATGTGATTGGAAAAATGATTATAGGCAACCACCGCCGGGATGGCGGCTGCAAGGCCCATGGCCGTGGCCACCAGGGCTTCCGAGATACCCGGGGCAACCACTGCCAAGTTCGCGGCGCCTTTGAGGCCAATGTCCTGAAAGCTGGTCATGATCCCCCAGACCGTACCGAACAGGCCGATAAAAGGCGCCGTGCTGCCGGTGGTGGCCAATAGCGGCAGAAACCGCTCAAACCGCTGTCGTTCTGCCATTGTGCCACCCTGAATGGCACGTTCCACGTTTTCGAGCAGCACCTCGGGATTGACCTTCAATTCCTGAATATTCTTGGTCTCGAGCGATTTGCTGAGACGGTTCAATTCCAAATAACCCACCCGGAACAACTGGGCCAGATGGCTGTCTTCAAGGAGTTCGCTGTCCCGGTACAGGACGGCGTAGTTCTTTCGCTGTCGAAAGAGATCGATGAATTGCACGGACTCCTTCTTGGCCCTCCGGAGCAGCCTCGTCTTCAATAAAATCACACACCAGCAGGCGATCGAGAGAAGGAGCAGGGCCGCCAGCACAAATTTTACCATGGGGCCGGCATGGCTGACCATCTCCAGAATTCCGTTACCGCCTCGCTGATAAGGAGCGTTCACCGCTTCAGGAGCCGCATAGGCAAACGTCGCCAGGAATGAGAGTGCACATGACATCACAGGTAGTCCCTAGGAAAGATCATTGTTATCGATTGCCGTCAATATGGCGGGCAAGGCAACACCGGCAGGTTCAGCAATGCGCAGGTCCGTCATATGATGGGACAGTTCCGATGCTCTGGGATTGATCTCAAGCAGAAAGGCCCCCCTTCGCTTGGCAAGCAAGGGAAGGTGAGAGGCCGGAGCCACAGAGGCTGATGTCCCGACAATCACCATGAAATCACACTTTTCGGCCGCCGCCAGCGCCTGGTTATAGGCATCAGTGGGAATAGCCTCACCGAAGAAAACCAGATCTGGACGCAAAGCCGTTCCACAAGAACACATCGGGGGCAGACTGGCCAGCGAAACGGCTTCCCGTGGGACCCGCCACCCGCACGCATCGCACCGCAGGGTGCGGTTGTTGCCGTGAAATTCCACCACGACCTTGCTGCCTGCCCGCTGGTGAAGACTGTCTATATTTTGCGTGACCACAACCCGCAGCATGCCCCGCTTCTCCAGTTCGGCCAGCGACAGATGCGCCCCGTTAGGTTTGGCCTTCAGCAAAACGGTGTCAAGCTCCACCAACATTCTCCAGACCTTCGCCGGATTGGCTCGAAAGGACTCGATATAGGCATATTCCAGAGGATCATATTTCGACCACAACCCGTCTGAGCTGCGAAAATCGGGAATGCCGCTCTCAACCGAGATACCCGCCCCTGTCAAGGCGATCGCATATCGGCTTCGCCTGATCCGTTCCGCCACCTGTTCATAAACATCCATCGTCCACCAAAAAATAGTGAATTTTTAATGTCTTATGGGAGTGGTATGGTAAATCTCCCCGCCACCATTGTCAAGCACTTCGTTTCCATCCCCATTACCCATCACCTGTCATGGCCGGATGATCTTGAGCACCTGCCCTGGCCGGACAGTATCTCCCTGGAGGCCGTTCCCTTGCTGCAGCTCCGCAACCGTGACGCCAAAGTGCTCGGCAATCCCGCTTAGTGTCTCTCCCTTAGCAACCTTATGCGAAATGGTCCTGGGCTGGTATCCAGCCTTGAAGGTTTCGAATCGCGTGCTGAATTCCTGGCCCTTATTCACGGGAATCTTGAGGGTGTGCGCACCCTGGGGAAGTTTGTGGGTGGTGAGGGCGGGATTGAGGTTCTTGAAATCCCGGTAGGTGATTCCGGCAAGTTCCGCCACGGCCTGGACCGGCAGGTCACAGGGGGCGGCAACGTCGACCCGGTCAACCGCCACTTCAGGATAGCCAGCACCCTCCGGGAGAACATATCCATATTTCGCAGCGTGACGGAGCACCTCCTTGATCGCCAGGATCCTGAAAATGTAGCGTTCCGTCTCGAGGGGCAACTTCATCGCGTAATAATCGTTCACTTTCTGGCGTCTGCTTTCATCTTGCACCCGTCTTTCCCCACAATTGTAGGCAGCAATGGCAAGGGTCCAACTCTGAAACATCCCTCGCAAGTCCCGCAAATACCGGAACGCACATTGCGTCGATCGTTCGAAGTCGCGCCGCTCATCAAGCGAGTCCGACTGCACCAGGCCGTAATTCATCCCGGTGCTCCGGATAAACTGCCACGGCCCAACCGCGCCTGCGGGAGAAGATGCTGAAAGCTGAAGATCGCTTTCGGCCACGGCCACATATTTCAGATCATCAGGCAGGCCATTGCGGCTGATCTCTGTTTCCAGCCATGGGAAAAAGCGCTGCATGCGTTTCAACCAGAGATAGACCTGGGCATGACTGTGAACGATGATGGTGAACTCCCGGTCAAGCCGTTCCTTCACCTCCTGGACCTCCAGCGGCACAGCTTCGCCACAGAGATCGAGGCGATTCGGCGGAGCGAAGTATGGTACCACAAAAGGGGTCACTGCGGGTCCCGTTGGCTTCTCCCCCCAGATCTTCTCGTGGAACACCCCGGCCCCTGCTAGGAGGGTTATCACGATGACCATGACCAGGCATTTCTCTTTGATGACCATCCCTTCCCCCTTGTTGGCGACTTCTTTGGCGGAGCTGCCACGCGATCTTTCGTATATACCCGAGCCGCACCCAAAGTAAACCTCTTCCCAGTAGTTGTCGCAAATCCGGGCAATGATCACGTGCCCTCGTGGCAGCATCCATCTCACCGTCAGTATTCTTGGAAGCCAGCCTCCGCCAGAGCACACCCGGCATTCGAAACCCGATATCCCCTGTCCCTGCAACAATTGCAGTGGAAATACGCCGCCCAGTGAGTATAATGACCGGGGGAGAAATTCGAGAAGCTCCTGGCAATCACGTCCTGATGCAGGTCTCTGGGAGGGTCCAACGATCCGCCAATGCTCATGAGCACTCACCGCCCGATCCCGCCCCCAACGCATTCCGGAGGAAACCAAACCGTCCATCACCTTCTTGCAAGCGAGGAACCGATTTACCCGACAACAAGTTGCCCCAATAAGAGGATAAACGGCTTATGATTACGAGCTATTGGGCGGATGATTATGTCAAGAAGCGGCGTTCAGCCAGGCAGGCGATCGCGGCAATCAAGGCCGGCCAGAGAATTTTCATTGGCACGGCCTGCGGCGAACCGCAACACCTGATTCAGGAACTGGCGGCCCAGGCCCCCAGCTTCACCGACCTCGAGGTCGTGAGGCTGTTGAGCGTCGAGACCGCACCGCTTACCCTGATCGCCAGCGAGGCTTCCCGACACAGCTTCACCATAAGGTCCTTCTATTCAGGATCGACGATATTCGAGCCTCTTGCCAATAGCCGGCGATTCTTCACGCCCATCAATCTCTCAGATGTGCCGCGCCTTTTTCAGACCCGGCAGATTCCCATTCACGTGGCGCTCATTCAGGTCTCCCCTCCCGACGATTTCGGCTGGATGAGCCTCGGCATCTCCGTGGATATCACCATGGCCGCCACCCTGTCGGCTGATCTGGTGGTTGCCCAGGTGAACCCCAGGATGCCGAGAGTGATGGGCCAGAGTTTCATCCATGTCAACGATGTGGACCTCGTCGTTGAGCATGAGGAAGACCTGCTGACCATTGAACCACACCCTCCGTTTGAGGCCGCCCGCTTGATTGCCGGACACCTCACCAAACTCATCGAAGACGGCTCAACCCTCCATCTCGGCTTGGGCGCAACCGCCAATGCCATCCTCCATGCCCTCTCCGAGAAGAACGACCTCGGCGTCCACTCACGCTTCATGACCGATGGGATGATGCAACTGGTGGCCAAAGGCGTCATCAACAACCGCAAGAAAGGCTGGAACGACGGGAAATGCGTCGCCAGCAGCGCTATTGGGACGACGAACCTCTACGAGTTCCTTCACGACAATCCGAGTATCGAGTTTCACCCTTCGGACTACGTGAACAACACTTCGATCATTGCCCGGCACAATAAGATGATCTCCATTCAAGTGGCCACCATCATGGACCTGACCGGCCAAGTCGCTGCCGACGCCCGCCCCCAGAACCATTTTTCGGGAGTGACTGGGACCCTTGATTTCGTGCGCGGGGCCGCGCACTCCCCCGGAGGCAAGTCCATTGTCCTGGTGCCGTCGACGTCACGGGACGGCAAGATCAGCAGGGTCATGCCCATGCTGGAAAACACCGCCGTGGTCATTCCACGAAGCGATGTATACTATGTGGTGAGTGAATTCGGAGCGGTCAACCTTTTTGGCAAAAGCCTTCAGGAGCGGGCGGTGGCGATGATCAGCCTTGCTCATCCGGATTTTCGGGACGAGCTGTT
>CAZDKX010000088.1:0-15788 GCA_964505935.1 uncultured Syntrophobacteraceae bacterium | reverse complement strand
AGACCGGTCCCGACCACCTGCCGGGTTTTGGGGTGTTTGACGCGATAGAACTTGTCGAATATCTTGGGAAGCTCCTCGGCGTCAATCCCCACGCCGGTATCCCGCACCTGCATTTCGAGGTATTCTCCATGGGAAACCGCCGCCACCATCACCTCCCCGCCATCGGGTGAATAATGGATGGCGTTGCTGACGAGATTCGTGAGGAGCTCTTCCATGCAGCGGCGATCGGCGTGGATGAGGGGCAATTGGGGAGGGAGCGCCACCCGCAGAGTTACTCCCTGGCTCTCCGCCCGCGGCCGCAGCAGGGCCACCGTCTGCTCGATCACTTCCCCCAGCTGAAGCGGCACCTGCTGTTGAAAGGCATGACCACTCTCGATTTTGGCCACATCCAGCAGGTCATTGATGAGGTCCAGCAAGCCCTGAATCTTGAGCTGTGAACGGCCGAGCAGGTCTCTTTGCTTCTCGGCAAGGCCTCCGGCCAGACCGTCGAGCACGACCGTCAGGAGCTGTTTGATGGAAGCCAGGGGGGAGCGCAATTCGTGGGAGACCATCTGGACAAAACTGGACTTCATCTCGTCCAGCTGTTTGAAGCGGGTGATATCCTGGAACACGGTGACGGTCCCGAGGAGCTGGCCGTTCATGCCGGGCACCGGGGCCGACAGCGCCTGGATGGTCTTGCTTCCCTTTTGTATTTGCCGCGAAATGAGGCCGGCCTCCTGCTGCCCCGCTTCGAGGATCGTCCTGAGGCCTCGCTCCAGGTCCTCATCGGGCACACAAGCATCGAGGGCGGTGGGGGCATCGAGGGCGGCAGGAAGCTCAAGCAACCTCATGAGGGCCGGGTTGTGGAGCACAATCTCCAGTTCCCGGTTGGTGACCATCACCCCGTCCGCCATGCAGTTGATGATGGAGCGGATGCGGCTTTTTTCCATGGCGAGATCGTAGAGATTTTGGGCCTGAGCCTCCTGCAGCTGCCGCGCCCGGCGTTCCAGAGTTTGCTTCTCGAGTGCTCGCTTGAGGACCAGGGCCATGTGGTCGGCGCGGAACGGCTTGGTGATGAAGTCATAAGCGCCCATCTTCATCGCTTCCACGGCGTTGGAGACCGTACCGTGGCCGGTGATGATGATGAAGGGAAGGTCCGGATAGGTGACCTTGACCACCTCGAGCACCTCGAAGGCCCCCATCACCGGCATCACGAGATCACAAAGGATCAAGTCCACCGCTTCCCTGGCGAGCGTCTCCAGGGCCTCCTGGCCGTTCACGGCCGTCAGGACGCCGTAACCTTCCCGGCTCAAAAGACGACTGCAACCGTCTCGTATGACCTTTTCATCATCGACCACGAGAATTGTTTGCATGAGTTCAGCCTTCAGCCGCTGTGCCGCTGTTTCAACACAGGAAATCACCTGCGCTCTCGGGAGATTCCAGCGGGAGCATGATGGTGAAGAGCGCGCCGCCGTCATGCGCGTTCCTGACTTCAATGGTGCCGCCATGTGACTGAATGATACCGTAAGCCACGGACAGCCCCAGGCCGGTACCCTCGCCGGGCCGTTTCGTCGTGAAAAAAGGCTCGAAAATCTTGTCCTGCACTTCGGGCGAAATCCCCGGCCCGGTATCGGCGAACTGCAGACTGACTTCTTCGCAGTCCGGATCGAACCTGCTGGTGATGATGATTCGGCCTTTCCCGTTCATGGCGCTGCCGGCGTTGATGATGAGGTTGGTAAAGACCTGCTGGAGCTGCCCGGGATCACCCGTCATCTGGGGAATATCGCGCTGAAGATCGATGGTGAACTCGACATCCTTGAACAGGGCCTGGCGAGCGAGCAATTCCACTGAGCGATCAATGATTTCATTGATCTCGAACGGCACCCGCTGGCCTACGGACTGGCGGCTGAATTCCAGCAGGCGGGTGACGATATGCTTGCAGCGGAGGGTCTGATCGATGATTTCCTTGAGATCGGCGCTCCACTGCGGATTGTCGGCGAGGTCGTTCATGAGGATGTCGGCATACAGCAGAATGCCCGAGAGGGGGTTGTTGATTTCATGGGCTACCCCCGCCGCCAGCCTTCCCACCGACGCAATCTTTTCGGCCTGCATCAGTTGGATCTTGGCCTCCTCGAGTTCCCGGCGGATCCGCAACCGTTCTCGAAGGTCCGAAAAGATTCCCACGCTGCCGATTTCCCGATCGTCCTTCTTGATGATCGCCGCCGAGAAACTCACCGGCACCTCGTCACCGTCTTTTCTCACGAGGGTTACCCGCAGTGAGGCGAGTTTTCCGGGAGGGCCGTATTCGCCGCTGCGCATCCGCCGCATGATCTCTCTTGCCACTTCAGGACTGTAAATCCTCGTCGACGCGATGGGCTTCCCCAGGATTTCTTCCGCCTTATAGCCCAGGATCCGTTCCGCCCCTTCATTGAAGATCAGAACTTTCCCGTTGGTATCCACCACGACGATCCCATCCGCGGAACTCATGATGATGTTGTTGAGAAAGCTGACGGCGTGGTGCAACTGGCGCTCGACCTCAATATCCTTGGTCAGATCGCGATAGAAAACATAGGTCAACACGTCTTTGCTGACACGCGAAACGATGATGCAGGTTTCGAAGGCTCGATACTCCGGTGACGACGTACTGCCGGGCTGGATGGTGCAACAGTAAAGCATCTGCTGGGGGTGTTCCTGGTCAATCCTTTGCGCCAGATCATCAATGATACTCAAATGCTGGGCGGGAAGCAGCTCCCAGATGGGCTTCCCGATCAGTTCGTCCTTGGGCTGTTCGAAGATTTCCCCCATCTTGGAATTGGCAAAAACCACCCGGCGGTTTCCATCGGCCATCAAGATGCCCTGCTGATTGATCTCCGTGATCATCCGGAACTTCTCTTCCGCTTCCACCACCGACGTGATATCCCGGATGGCCTCAAAGCCGCCGATGACGTTCTGGTCGGCGTCGGTGATCATGGAAGCGTGAAGCGCCACCGGGATGCGTCGGCCTTCTCGATCGAGGACGCTGCGACGCAGCCCCGCAAGGGGTTTGCGGTATTTCATGGCCTGTTTGATGGAGCAGTGGGGCGTGTGGCATTGAGGAGTCCGCAACAGCTCGGCGCAGGTCATCTTGTTGACCACCTCGTCCGCCCGGTACCCGGTGAGGCCTTCCAACTGGGCGTTCATATAGGTGACCGTCAGGTCCGTATTGACGGTAAAAAAGGGCATGGGGAAGTTTTTGATGATGCTCGGGACAATGGAGCCGGCCACCGCACTGTCTCGGTTGGCAATCCCGGTATGCGCGCTCCTGACAATGGCCACAATCCCCACCGGCCTGCCTTCTCGATCACGGATCAGTTGAGCCGTCAGGGAATGGGGCAACCATTCGCCCGAGCCCTTTCTGAGGTGCACGGCAGCGCCCTCCAGAATGCCGTTGGCGAGGCACAGCTCAACGAGCGACCTCGGCCCGGCGTGGCCCTCCACCCAGAGAATTTCAGAATAAACCGAGAGATCGCCCGCCTCGGCTGCACGCCCCGTCAGCAGCTCACCGGCTCGGTTCAGAAAGAGGATGGCGCCTTCAAGATCGGCAACCATGACCAAGTCCGGAAAGTCATCAAAACATTGCCGGAAGAAACTCAGATCAAGCCCTTCGGGCAGCGAAGCGGGAGCGGTTCGGCCATGGCTTTGCACAAGGGTTGTGTCAGGATTGGTGCTCATTTCCTCGAGCCTCATTGCTTGCACATGCGTCGTCTTGCTCTCTCCGAGCCTTGCCGATCAGCTATTCAAAACCACAGGAACGACGGGAATTTTGGTGCTTCAGAACTGTAGAACTGGCTAACAGGGAATCACAGAGTGACCTTAATTTTATACCGCAAAAGGCCTAAGGTGCGAAATAGAAAAATGAGAGACGACAATTCATCGGATTCTCAACGTCTTCTCGCTGGAACTGAGCGCTTGACAAGCAATTAAAGTTCTTGTACTTTCGCGCACGCGGACGTAAATCGCCAATTCTCTCATTCGCCCTGAATGGTTTATTCATGAAGGCAGCTAAAGTCCAGTTGACCGTGGCAGTGGAGGCGGGTCTCACCGCTGCATGGGCCGGGCTCGCGACGCTTGGGCTATATTCCCTCAGGTGGGGAACCATACCGAATGAGTGGAGCGTTCAGTAATGTCTATCAAGCTGAAATGAGGAGATTTTTTCGAACACGAGCGGTTCCATGGAAGAAGGGTCTCTATTCCGGGGGAATGGTGCGCTGTCATCTAAGCCGCGCGCTGAAGCTGTTTTCGTTTCACGGGTGCCGGCCGCCCAAACCGAGTCCTCCCTCATCAAGAGCGGAGTTCTGTCAAAGTCTGCTCCGGAACCCTTGTCAGTGGACCGATGATGCCGGCAGGGGGTTTTGAAGGATGTCCCGACGTGGTTGGTTGAAAATCAAAGCGGCGCTCATGCTCTCATGCTGCTCGCGCGCAGGCACTGTGGTATTGCTCAAGCTGTGGTTGCCCGGAAAAGCTCGTGCCATCGATGGGGGGCTTTAACGGTTCAGGGAGCACCTGTCAAAGAAATCCGGAGTTAACTCGGAAGGAGAGCAAGCGCCTGAGCTTGCGCCTTCATTCACGAAACAGGAGGAGACAGAAAGGGTAAGAGGTCATCCAAGTGGCTGAGGCAATTTTTAAATTCGGACAAGGATTTTAATCGAACGGGAGGTTATCCGCATGGCAGATGATCAAAGAAAGCGCGGAGCCATTAAGCTTATCTTCTGGGGTGTTCTGGCACTGTTGTTGGTCGGTTATTGCGCATACGAGTACACCTCGGGGCGCATGATTGAATGGTACTACTACAAGGCCAAGAGCGACGGCTATGCCGTCAACGCCAACAGCTTCCTGGCCGCGACCAAAGAGAAGCCCATGACCCTCGAGATCGGCAAATTTGATCCCATCCAAGGGTTGCAGGCTGTCGCCGTCAAAAAGGGTGACCGGTTGCCCATCAACACCACCGGCATCATCAGCAAGAAAGACATCGAGGAAGGCAAACGCGTCAAGCTTGAGGGCGACAAGCTCGTCGTGATGGTCCCCAGCCAGATCAAGGAGGCCCGGGGCTTCAAGTACAAAGACACCTACAAACACAAGGGCATCGAGACCAATCCCTGGTCGGGAGTCTGGAACGTGGCCTGGATTCTGGCACTCGGGATTTGCCTCGGGTACAGCGCCGAGGGACTGACCGACATGTTCGGCCTGAAACTCACCAAGATCGTTCACCATGGCCACTAGGACCATTTGCCTGCAATTTTAGTGAAGGAGTTGACCATGTTTGATTTTGCAATAGCGGGAATTTCAAGTCCCTTCTTCCTGCTGATCCTCACGGGTTTCACCGTGGGCATTGTCGGCGGGTTCATCGGGGTGGGCGGCGGCTACATGGTGACACCCGCTCTCATCGTCTTCGGTTTTCCGGGCTACATGGCCTCGGGCATTGATATGACGCACATCGCGGGGAAATCGGTCATCGCTACCGTCCGGCACCGGCAGATGGGCAACATCGACTGGGTCCTGGGCCTGGCCATGGTGGGCGGCACCATGCTGGGCGTTGAAATCGGCGTCCGGCTGCTCAACTGGGCCAAGGCCCTGGGGATCGCCGGCATCCTGCTCCTGGCCTGCTCCGTAATCGTCATGACGGGCATCTTCGTCTACACCCAACTCGAAACCGCCAAGGCGCAGAGAAAGATTCGCAAGGATGCCGAGGCGGGCATCGAGGCCGGCCGTGAGGTTATGGTCAGCAACATTCCCCGATGGTTTCAAAGCATCCCGCTCTATCCCATCGTCCGGTGCCGCACCGCCCGCCTGGTCATCTCCATGTGGGTGATTGTCCTGGTCGGTATTGCCACAGGGGTGCTCGCCGGCTTCCTGGGGGTTGGCGGCGGTTTCGTGCGTGTCCCGGCGCTGGTCTACATTGTGGGTGCGACCACCCACATCGCGGTGGGTACCGACCTGCTCGAGATCGCAGTCTCCGGCGGCTACGGCGCCATGCGGCACACCCAAATGGGCAACGTGGACATGATTGCGGTACTGTTCATGATCGTCGGCGCCATGGTCGGGGCTCAGTTCGGCAGTATCGCCACCTCCTACGTGCGCGGTCCCGCCATCCGCTACATCCTCAGCTACTCGCTGATTCTGGCTACCACGGGAGCAGTGCTGCGACTCATTCACATGCTCACCGGTCAGCAATATGAGATCCTTTCATTCTTTGCGGTGGTCTTCACCCTGGGTGAGATGTTCTTCCTGTGCTTCTTCATCATGAGTCTCGTTATCTTCGCCGTGCGCTACCGTCACGGCAAGCCGGTCCCGGAGTGGATTCCGTCTTTGGTGGTCAAGGAATAGTCTTTCTCTCTAACAACTGAGGTAAGGAGGTAAAGCATAATGAGGTGGTTCTGGGATTCGATGTTCGGCTATTGGATCTTGCTGCTCGCCATTTCCCTGGGGATTGCGGCGGCGATTTACATGATATGGCTCCGCGGCGTGATATAAAGGGGGAGTAAACCATGCAAATTTTCATCAACTTGGTCCTCTACGGCTTCATGGCGTTTCTGGTCTATGACTCCATCTTCATCGAACCGGATTACTTCATGACCTTCGTGGTGGTGTTCGTCATCGCCGTGGCACTTATCACCAAGATGATGCCGGGTCTCCATGCCGACAAGTGCACCCCCGGTGAATACCCTTATGATGATTGATTAACGTGCAAGCGATGGCGACGGATCTCGGGCCCCTGCGCAAGAGGATCTTAGCGCTTTACGAGAAACGACAGATCGGCGATCTGACGGAAAGGAAGTTCCAGGCTCAGCTCGCCGACAAAACAGTGGAGCTCTACCGAGCCCTCGTGAGGGACCGGATGGCCGATGGAGAGAGGATCGAACTGGAGCATCACACGATCCTCTCGCATCTGAAGCTCACCAAATCCGTGATGCGCGAACCGGAGCAATTCGCCACCAGCCTGTTTGCCACCGACCGCCGGTTGTTCCGCGTACGCTCCACAGTGATTCTCACCCAGCCCCCGACAGGTGACAGGCGGGATCAGACCACGGTGGACGCACTCTCTTATAAGCGCATGGCGGCACTCAAGGTCCATCGTGAGATCAGGTGGGCCGAAGCCGGCGTTGGCGCAGTCTTCGCCGGCATTGCCGCCGTCTTCGCCCCCTGGCTCGACATCACCGGTCCCTTTCTGATGGGATTCGGAGCGCTCGGTATCCTGCACGCCCTGCTCCTTCCCAGCCGCTGGATGGAGGTCGTATCCACGAATTCCAATCCCGATATGGCACCAATGAACATCCACGTCCTGCGAAAGAAGAGTGCCAAGGCCCTCGTGCGGTTCCTGCAGGAGAAACTGAAATCGTGATGGCAGGCATCAAAGTCCTTCTTGTAGACGATGAGATCGAATTTACCTCCAGTATGCGCAAAGTGCTGTCGCGGCGTGGATTCGAGGTCGAAGTCGCCGATGACGGCCTGGCCGTTTTGCCCATGATGAGCAAGCAACAGTTCGACGTGGTGGTGCTCGACATCAAAATGCCCGGCATGGACGGCATCAGTGTGCTCGGAGAGATCAAGCGGCTCCATCCCGCCACCCAGGTGATCATGCTCACCGGACACTATGCCTTTGATGGTAAAGAAGACCCCGGGCAAGCCGGGGCCTTTGCGCATCTACTGAAGCCCATTCCTGTCATGAAGTTGGTGGATGTCATCCGGGACGCCGCCTCTCACGGCAGAACGACGGTCACCGGAGGTGCGGCATCGTGAGAGATTGAGCCACTGGGATTCTGCATGGAAGCGCCTCCTCTCTGTCCCTCCTCCTCAACATCAAACCCTCTATTCCTGATTTCCGGCTTCGTGTAGAATTCCTTCTGAGATAAGGTTCCTTCATTCCACCCCTTGAGATGAAGCGACCATTCTTGCATCAAGTCCTGACAAATAGCTGTCCACCCCTCTTTCGTCATACCGGCGGAAGCCGGTATCCAGGCACTTTGTGGATTCCGGCTAAGAGCATGCCGGAATGACGCCCGGGGATATTGGTCACTTTATGCTGTGGAGCGGTACTCAGGGTCACAAATACTGCCCCAACATCAAAGCGCGAGAACATACCCATGGAATCCGCAGAATCCCCAAAACCGACTGAAGCTGAAGCAGTAGATGGCCGCACCTGGTATCGAAAAGCCTGGTCCGGCCTTCTCTATTTCCTGGAAGTCATCGGCATTCTCCGAGGCCAGGACGTGGACCAGGCGGCCCAAGTCGCCAGGCTCAGACTCTACCACACCGAGTTCCGGAAGCTCCTCTCGGCCAACCACAGCTTCCTGGAAAACCTGGGCGAGCTTGACGAAAAGCTGAACAGCACCGAACTCATCGACCGGCTTTTTGTAAAGAACAAGGTCGTGCGCCTCTTAACCAATATTCATGCCATGGTCGAGAGCATCAATGTCATTGCGGGAGAACGTTACGGAGCCCTGCGGAAAGCTTTCCACCGGATCGCGGCCCCGGTGAGTGCCTTGATCGAGGAAGCTACCGAGTCTCTGGGGAGTGATCTGGTACTGGACCTCTCCGCGCTCGGCACCGCGCAATCCGAGCTTGCCGGCGGTAAGATGGCCAACCTGAGCGAAGTGGCCAATGGTCTCGGGCTGCCGACCCCGGACGGTTTTGTGGTAACGACGGAGGGCTTCCGGGTGCTGGTGGAGGAAGGTGGCGTTCGTTCCTGGATCCAGACTCGGCACCTTGAGATCGAATCCGCCCAGGACATTGATGAGATCAGTCGGGAACTGCAGAACCTGATCCTGGATCTCAATATTCCTTCAAGGCTCCAGGAGGAAATCCTCGCCGCTTATGACCGCCTCGTTGAACGCACCGGGCAAGCAGTGCCGGTCGCCGTCCGCTCGAGCGCCGTTGGGGAGGACAGTGACTTCTCCTTTGCCGGCCAATTCCTATCCGTCCTCAATGTTCGCCGGGACGAACTGTGCCGTGCCTATCTGCAGGTGGCCGCCAGTCTCTATTCCCCGGAAGCCATGTATTACCGGTTCCTGCACGGCATTCCGGGTGAATCCGCGCAGATGGCGGTCGGATGCATCGGCATGGTGGATGCGGCGGCGAGCGGCGTGGTCTTTTCGCGCGACCCCAACCGGCCCGATTCCGGCAGGGTCCTGATCCACGCCGTCAAGGGCGTGGGGGTCATGCTCGTGGACGGCCGCACCTCGCCCGAAGTGCTGGAGGTCTTGCGCGATCTCGACACGGGCGTCGTCGAGCGATTCCCTTCATTGCAGCAAACCCGCATGGTCCTCTCCCCGACCTCCGGCCTGGAAGAGGAGGAGTTAGCGCCGGGGGAAGCCGAACAGCCCTGTATCAGCGACGAGCAGGCTGTCCGGCTGGCAAGGTGGGCACTGAAACTGGAAGCCCATTTCGGCAGCACCCAGGACCTGGAATGGGCGCTCAGCAAGGAAAGGAGGCTCATTTTGCTGCAGTCAAGGCCATTGGGCCTCTCGGCCCAGTCGAGTCGTACCGAGAAGCCGATTCCCGGCTATCCTCTTTTGCTTGAGGGCGGCGAAGTCGGCTGCCCCGGCATCGGCATCGGCCCCGCCGTCCACCTGTCCGCGGACGGCGATCTGGAAACCTTTCCGGAGGGTGCCGTACTCGTGGCGCGCCGATCTTCACCACGGTTTGTGCGCCTGATGTCCAAGGCAAGGGCCATTGTAACCGATGCCGGGAGCACGACCGGGCATATGGCGTCCCTCGCCCGGGAATTGCGAGTCCCCACTCTGCTCAACACGAAGACAGCCGTTCAGTCCATTCCCAACGGCACCCTGGTAACCGTTGATGCCGGCAGCGGGTTCGTTTACGAGGGGGAAGTTCCTGAGCTGGCGGAAAAGCTGAGCACCGCGGGAGAAGAAGGAGCGTTTTCCAACAGGAGGAAACTCACCCCCGGCTACCAGCTGCTTGCCAAAGCGGTGGAGCTCATCAAGCCCCTGAACCTCACCAATCCGACTTCCGCCCGCTTTGCCGCGGAAGGCTGCCTCACCCTGCATGACATCGCTCGCTACGTCCATGAGAAATCCTATCAGGAAATGTTCATGCTGGGCGACAATGTGGGAGACCTCCGCGCGGCCAGCTATCACCTTGATGTCTTTCTCCCCATTGATCTTTACATTATCGACCTCGGGGGCGGGCTTGAAGGGACCCCTTCGCAGCGCAAGGTCAAGCGCGCCCAGGTCGTGTCGGTGCCGCTCAAGGCCGTGCTGGACGGGATGATGCACAAGAAGATCCCCCGGTTTGGCGCGAGACCCATGGACCTGAGCGGCTTCTTCTCCATCATGATGCGCCACGCCACCAGCAGTCCCGAGGAAGATGCGTCCTTTCGGGCTCCCTGCTATGCCATCATCTCCGACAAATATCTGAACTACGCCGCGCGGGTCGGCTATCACTTCAGCGTGGTGGACACCTATTGCGGCCTGACTCAGAACAAGAACTACATCAGTCTGGTATTTCATGGAGGAGCCGCGGACTTTGTACGGCGGGAACGCAGAGTCCGGACTATCGGCGAAATTCTCAAAGAATACGGCTTCACCGTGAAGGTCGACCAGGATCGGGTGAATGCCCGCTTGGCCAAGACCACTCAGGAGGAAACCGTGAAGCAGTTGGAAATGATCGGATCGCTCTTCCAGTTTTTCCGGCAGATGGACGCCGCCATGGTCAGCGAGGAGGCGGTCACCGTCTACCGGGATGCTTTTTTGCGGGGTGATTACGGCCTGGAAGAGATCAACAAGGGGCCATAAAGGGACCGGCACTCATCCTGATCTGCTCACTCTCCAGGAAGTCACACGAGGGGCAACGAGGACCCCAAAAAAGGCCTCTCCTTGTGACAGTTTTGAAAAGTCTTGAAAAGTCAACGATCGCCCCATGCGTAAAGACCGACTCGGTTTTCAAAACCGAGTCGGTCTGCTTGGCACCCTGCAGCTTTTCATCCGTCTTCGGGTGTCCCCGAGGGAGACGGGTTGCTGCCTCGAAAAGTTGCGAGTTGCAGGTTCGTTTGTTCCCGAGCGGGAGTTTGGGAACGAGGGGTACTTATTCCGGCTTATTTCTTAATGCCCCCTGAGCACCCGGGCTCTTCCCGGCCACATCAATGAGGCAGCGCTTCCGCTCGGCGGCATCCTCGATGCTGGAAACCAGCTGATCCACCGGGCAGGGCTTGAGCAAAATCTCGGCACAGCCGTCTTTCAGAGCTTGCGATACTTGATGGATATCCATATGGCCCGAGAGGAAAATCACCGGTGTAGCCGGGTCCCGGTCTCTGATGGCCTTAAAGGTGGCCAGGCCGTCCATGCCGGGCATGCGCATGTCCAGCACGACCACATCATATCCCCCCTGGGCGAACAACTCGACCCCGGCGCCCCCTTCTTGGGCGCTCTGGACGGCAATGTTCCGCCTCTTGAGAACCTTGATCAGCGATTCGACAAACATCCGTTCATCATCGATCAACAGCACGCGTATTGTTTCCGGCATCAGCGCTCACCTCTTTTGCCTCTTCATCTGGGTTTTTCCTGGAGCAGCTTTCTTGCGAAAGCTTCCTCAATCTTCTCCTGAAGCTCACTGATCTGGATCGGTTTCATGGCGTAGTCGAAGGCGCCCAGGTTCATGCCCTGGATGCCCGATTCCACCGAGCCGTGGCCGGTGAGGATGATCACCTCGAGCAGCGGTCGTTTCCGCTTCATCACCTTGAGCGCCGCCATCCCGTCCATACCCGGCATGCGCAAATCGAGGATGACCACGTCATATTCCTCATCTTCGATGGCTTCGACCGCACTTTCACCGTCGTTCACGGCCCTGACTTCATAGCCCCTGCGCGACAGAATCTTCGACATGTTGGTGGTGAAGGCGACCTCATCGTCAACCAATAATACCTTTGCCTTTCTCACCTCTGTCTCTTCATTGGGAGTCATCTTTGGGTTCCTCGACAGTTTTTGGCGACCCGAAGGGAACGAAGATCTTGAATTCCGTCCCCTTCCCTACCTCGCTCTGGACGGCAATCGTTCCCCCAAGGTCCTTGATAATCTTATAAGAGATGGAAAGCCCCAGCCCGGTTCCTTTCCCCACCGGCTTCGTTGTAAAAAAGGGATCGAAGACTTTATCGATGATCGCTTTGGGAATGCCGGAACCGGTATCGGCAATGATGATCTCGGCACCCTGCCGCTCGGCATCGGTCCGGGTGCGGACCCGGATGGTCCCGTGGGGCTTGCCGTCATGGGCGTCAATGGCGTTGGCAATGAGGTTGACAAAAACCTGCTGGAGCTGCGACGGGTGTGACATGAGCTGCGGTAGGTCCTTTTCGAGCTCGACCACGAATTCCACCCCGCTCGTCTTGCCTCGTTTTTCCAGCAGGGCCACCACTTCTTCGAGACAGGCATTGACGTCCACCAGCCCCGGGACTGCTTGACTGCGGCGGGAGAACCGCAGCAGGTTGTGGGTGATCTGATTGCAGCGCTGCACCTGGTCTTCGATCTGCGTCAAGGAGTCGGACAGCTCGCCTTTAAACTCGCTGTTGAGGTCCGGATAGTCCCCGGTCACGTCCCGAACCAGCTGACTTTCGGTAAGAATGATCGCCAGCGGGTTGTTGATCTCGTGCGCCACCCCGGCGGCCAGTTCACCCAGCGAGGCCAGTTTGCTCGTCTGCATGAGCTGCTGGTTCAGATAGTCCGCCTCCTTATCCCGCTTCTGGATCATCTTGATCATATACTTGGTAATAAGGAACGAGACGACGAGAATCGCCAGCACGCTCAAGTGCAGAAAGACCAGGGCCAGGGTGTTGGCATGATTGACATCGCTGAAGGCTTCGGCATAATCCTGCTTCACCACAAGCACCCAGTGGGGTTCCTTGAGCCACGCGTAGCCCACGACCTGGGACGGATGCTTCTGATAGGTGCCGACCACCCGCGGTTCCAGGATCCGAACCCCCCCTTCCCCCGCAAAAGACGCCACGGGGACGGGCGATTGCTCCATGATTTTGCCGGTAAAACGCGGGCTGGTCTGATAGACGCCTTCACCGTTTAGAATAAACACCTCGCCGGTTTCACCGAGTTTGACATTGCCGATGAGCGAGTCCAGGAACTCGTTTTCCAGGGTCGCGCGCAATATCCACTTCCTGTTGCCGTCCAACCACAGGATGCCGATGATGAAGTGTGGGGTCTTGCGATATCCCGTAAACATGTCACTGACGTAGTACCCCCCCTGGGCCATGAGTGCCTTGAACCAAAACGTTTGTGAGTAATCTTTATCCATCAAATCGTAGAGTCCCACATAAGCCACGTGCTTCCCCTGATCATTGATGAGCCCGAGATCCGTAAAGTAGGAATCTTCCCGGTTCAGATTCTCGAACACGCGTTGAAGGTTCGAACGGGTCCCGAGATAATCCAACGAATGCGTGGAGGCTGTCAATTGCAGGTCGGAAGTGCGCTCCTTCAGAAACAGCTCAATGAGCTTCCGGTTATATTCTACCCGGCGGTAAAAAAAGTCCTCCATGCGCGAATAGGCGAAATTTGAGTAATTTGAATAGATAAACCACCCCACCAGAAGCAGCGGCAGCACGGAACAGATCAGGGTGAGCAGGATGAAGCGTCGATACAGGCCGGCATAGGATTTCTTGTGCAACTCCCCCGAGGGCTGCTCGGATTCAGTGCCAAGGTTGATTTCACGGTTCATCGTAAGCCTCACCATCCCGCCTGCACGGGACTCCCGAAAAGATCACCGTCCTGTTGGGGAGCCAGGGTTCAAATCCGCCCCCGTGCTACTCTCAGAGGGTGTTCAGCAAACCGTAATCCATCGCCCCTTCGTCGTTCCGGCGCAGGTCGGAATCCAGGTTTTGCGAGCTTTCCTGGACCCCGGCTTGCGCAAGGGTGACGGGTTGAGTGGACTCAGGACTTATCCACAAATAACATTTCCCCCCTTTAACAAAGGGGGGCAGGGGGGATTTTCGGTGTTGTGCTTATCCAAATCCCCCTAGATCCCCCTTTCTCAAAGGGGGACTCTGGCTGATGGCTTATTTGTGGACAAGCCCTTAATAGACACACTCTCATGAGACCGACTCTCTGCCCACTGAGGCCGGCGACGGCGCTCCTGCAAGGGACCGCTGCCCCGCCACCGCAGGGGAGCCTCTGAGGGCAAGTACCACATCCGCGGGTCTGTCGAGTAGGTCGGCATCGGTACAGAAGGAGGTTGACAACCACAGCCAGCAGGACAGGGAAAATTCGGGTGGCATCATAGCCGCAAGCCCTGTGGTGTGCAAGCCATTTCATACCTCCATGACGCCCGACTGCCCTTGCCCCATATTTATTATGCCACAGCGTTTTCCCAATTTCCGTCCGCCTCATGTCCCCTGAAGTCCGTATTCGCAATTGAGCCCCGTTTATGGTTTAATATCCTTGCAGCGGGCATAAAAGCCCCAGCCGAGTCCCCAATCGGCGCCGGCTTCTGCTGCCATCACGAGAAAGCAGGGAGTTTCCATCCTATGCTCGACAAGCTCAATCCCCTCCGATGGTTTCGCCCCAGGAGCCGACAACCCTCCAGGGACCAGGCGTACGATGCTTTCCGCTTCAAGTACGAACGCTTTAAGGAACTCCTCGACTCGAATTCGGAACTGTCGAAAATCATGGTGGACATGGAAGACAAGCTGCAGGGCCACCGGGTCTTCGGAATGAGCTACGTGCGTTCGCAATCGGCGCGGGCCATCTTTCACACCATGCGCATGATCCAGAGCTTGAATGCCCTCTCGCGCGACCGCTATCCGACCCTCCTGAATGTTCTCGAAGCGATCAACTCGACCATCAGAGGTGAACTGGACAAGCGCAAGGAAAGCCCCATCCGGGAAATGATTCTTCCCTACTCCCAAATCACTCGGGACATGGTCGACTGGGTGGGCGGGAAGAGCGCCAACCTCGGCGAAGTGCTCAGCCGGATCGGACTGCCCATCCCTGAAGGCTTCGCCACCACCACCCATGCCTTCGATGTCTTCCTCCGGGCCAACGACCTGCTCGATGAAATCAACAAAGTGAAGATGGAGATCGACCCCAATATCCCGGAGACGATCACCCTCGCCAGCGAGGAAATCCAGCGCCTTATCATCGCGGCCCCCCTGCCCCGGGAGGTCGAAGACGCGATGATTGCCGCCTATGATCAGATGATCGAGCGCCTCAAAGCCGTCGGCAATAACGATTTCTCGCCCCAGGTTTCCCTACGGAGCAGCGCCATCGGCGAAGACAGTGAGCTCTCGTTCGCCGGCCAGTACCTATCGGTGCTCAATGTCCCCCGCCAGAAGCTTGGCCGGACTTACAAGTTTGTTGTGGCCAGCCTGTTCACGCCGCGCGCCATCTCTTATCGGCTGAGCAAAGGCATCCCCCACGAGAGCGCCGCCATGAGCGTCGCCTGTCTCCAGATGATTGACTCGGTGGCCAGCGGCGTGGCCTATTCCCATCATCCTTTCAATCTTCTCGAGGAAGACATCCTCATCAACGCCGTGTGGGGCCTTGGACCGTATGCCGTGGACGGCGTCGTCACCCCGGACACATACACCGTGGCCAAAGATGAAAATTTCACCATTGTCGACACCCGCATTCCCGCGAAGCCCGTCCAGTTGGTGAGCCGTCCCGAGGGCGGTTTGGAGGAGATCCCGGTCCCGGAAGCCGATCGCGAGCGTCCGTGCCTCTCCGAGGCGCAAATCAAGACCCTGGCCGAGTATTCCCTCAGACTCGAAAAACACTACGGCCATCCCCAGGACACCGAATGGGCTCTCGATAAGCACGGCC
>CAZDKX010000087.1:0-15866 GCA_964505935.1 uncultured Syntrophobacteraceae bacterium | reverse complement strand
GGCGTCATTCCGGCAGGGTTTTTGGGCCGGGATCCAGGCTCTAAGGTGCCTGCACCCCGGCCAGAAGCATGCCGGGGTGACGGAATTCGAGACTCTTGCAAGAGGCTGCGGCGGAAGCCGTTATCCAGGCATGATTCCGGATTCCGGGTTTCACCGGAATCACCCATGCAAGGGGCTTGCGCCCCGCTCTATGAAAGTCCTGCTTTCATAGGAATGGCGTGTGAGAAGGTGGTCACTTTGTTTTGTGGCGCTTTACCGAGTGCCATCCCAGGAGGAGAAATGGCAAAAGGGTTCAATCCGATGCAGCAGGTCAAGGCCCTGCAGGAAAAGATGGCGAAAATTCATGAAGAGCTGGTGGTCATGACGGTCGAAGCCACGGCCGGCGGCGGGATGGTCACCGTGGTCATGAACGGACGGCAGGAAGTGGTCAGTATCAAGCTGGAACCGCAGGTGGTCGATCCGGGAGACATTGAGATGCTGCAGGACCTGATTGTAGCGGCCGTCAACGATGCTTTGCGGAAATCCCAGGAAATGGCGGCGGGCGAGATGGGCAAACTGGCCGGCGGGTTGAATATCCCAGGACTCAAGATTCCTGGATTGTTTTAAGCCCAGCCCCGTTTGTCTCCTCGGAACCCTGCGACCGGGCAAACGGAGCGGAACGGCATTCTCGCAACCCGTAACCCGCAACTCGCAACCCGTAACTCTTAGAGGCAAACTGAGCACCCATGAGTGCCTATCCACCTCTGCTCACGGACCTGATTCGGCGACTCAGCAAGCTTCCCGGCCTTGGTGAAAAGAGCGCCTCCCGCATTGCCATGTTCCTGCTGCAGTGCCCTCGGGAAGACGCCGAAAAGCTGGCTCAGGGGATCCGGGAATTGCGCGAGCGCGTGCGCACCTGCCCCCGCTGCTTCCATTTCACGGACGGTGAACTGTGCGGCCTCTGCGCCGACCCGGGACGGGAGACGGGGGAACTCTGTGTGGTCGAGAGCACGGCCGATCTGCTGGCCATCGAGCTGTCGGGCGCTTTTAAGGGACGCTATCACGTGCTGCAGGGGGTATTGGCCCCCCTCGACGGCATCGGTCCCGAGGATATCCGGATTCGCGAGCTTCTGGAGCGCCTCGAGACGGAACCGATCACGGAGGTGATCATCGCCACCAATCCCAGCAACGAAGGCGAAGCGACGGCCCATTATCTTCTCCAGCTGCTCAAGGATCGTGCCGTTAAGGTCTCCCGCATCGCCTACGGCATTCCCATGGGAGGGGACCTCAAATACACCGACCGCATCACCCTCGAACGGGCGATGAAAGGGAGGCTGAACTTTGGATGACCGAAAGCGCGCCGGTCCCTCTCCTGCTCGTAAAGTTTGTGATTTTTTTTCTAAATGCTGCCAATCTTTCCACACGATTTCCTCGAAAGCCTAAGCCAGCCAGAAGTCAAAAAAAACACCTTGACCTTTTTTGCACAATACTGCTATACCATCATAGCTTAGTTTCGGTGTCTTGGGTGGGTTCGCCGCGAGTATGCTCAATATGGAGGAACTTACGGGCTTCTTGAGGTGAGCGAGTTGAGTTGAAACGTTGAAGGTGGAGTGACAGACTATGGTTGAGATACGCTTTCATGGACGCGGGGGCCAAGGGGCCGTAACCTCCGCCGAGCTCGCGGCCCTGGCTGCTATCGAGCAAGGGAAATACGCACAGGCTTTCCCGAGTTTCGGCCCGGAGCGGCGAGGCGCCCCAGTTATGGCATTTGTGCGGGTCAGCGATAAACCGATTGCCACGCGGGAAAAGGTTTATTCCCCTGATTACGTCATCGTTCTGGACCCAACCCTTTTAAAGCTGGTCAATGTGGAAGCCGGCCTGAAAAAAGGTGGTGTAGTCATCATCAATACCACCAAGAGCATCGCCGAAATCCGCAAGGAAACCGGCATCAAGGCCAAGATCGCGGTGGTCGATGCCAGCAAGATCGCGATGGAAGTCATGCGCGTCCCCATCACCAACACCACCATGCTGGGGGCTTTCGTCAAAGTTGCGCCGAGCGTGATCTCGATGGATGGTTTGAAACACCCAATCGATGTTCGCTTCGGACCGATTGCCGAGAAGAACGTGAAGTCTTGCGCACGCGCCTTCGATGAAACCGTCATGGAGGGTTAAACAGTGGCTAAGGAAACGGGAATCAAGAGCTGGAAAGAATTGAACTTGGGGATGGCCATCACCACGCCCGGCAATGCAGCTGAGCTCAAAACCGGCGACTGGCGGTCCATGAGGCCTGAAACGAACCTGGAAAAATGCACGAAATGCGGCCAATGCTACATCTTCTGCCCGGACATGGTCTACGAGAAGAACGCTGAAGGCTACTACATTCAAAACTACTACTGGTGCAAGGGCTGCGGCATTTGCGCCAAGGAATGCCCGGTAGACGCGATTACCATGGTACAGGAGGTCGACTAACATGTCCAAACGAATTGGTATGGAAGTCTCTATAGCATGCGCTGAGGCGGTGGGACTGTGTGATGTCGACGTCGTTGCGGCCTACCCCATCACCCCTCAGACTCATATCGTCGAACACCTTTCGGAACTGGTCGCCGACGGTCACCTGGATGCCGAGTTCGTGCCGGTGGAATCCGAACACAGCGCCATGAGCGCCTGCATCGGCTCTTCCGCCGCCGGCGCCCGCACCTTCACCTCAACCAGCGCCCAGGGCTACGCGCTCATGTCGGAGCTCTGCTACATCGCCTCCGCCCTGCGCCTGCCCATCGTCATGGCCGTGGCCAACCGCGCCTTGAGCGCCCCCATCAGCATTTGGAACGACCACTGCGACTTGATGTATGCCCGCGATACGGGCTGGATCCAAATCATTGCGGAAAACGGCCAGGAACTGGTGGACCTTACCATCCAGGCCTTCCGCATGGCTGAGGACCCCAATGTGCTCTTCCCGGTGCAGGTCAACCTGGACGGCTTCACCCTGAGTCACGTGATCGAGCCCATGATGCTGCCGGACAAGGAAGAGGTGAAGAAGTATCTGCCTCCTTACAGGCCTAGTCTCCGCCTCGACCCGGCCAAGCCGGTCACCATCGGCCCCGTGGGCGTGGTGGAAATCTACACGGAAGCCCGGAAAGCCCAGGATGAGGCCTTCAAGAACACCCTGCCTCATATCGTCAAGGCCTGGGATGAATTCGGCAAGCAGTTCGGGCGCCACTACAAAGCGGTGGAAACCTACAAGACCGAAGATGCTGAAACCATTTTCGTCATGATGGGCAGCATCTCCGAAACCGCCATGACTGCGGTTGATGCCATGCGAGCCGCCGGCAAGAAGGTTGGGGTCGCCCGCCTGCGTCTCTTCCGGCCGTTCCCGGTGGCCGATTTCTTTGCCGCCGTCAAGGGTGCCAAAAACGTGATCGTTCTGGACCGCGTTTCCTCCTTCACGGGTGGTTATGTCTCCGGACCGGTGGCGATCGAAGTCAAGTCCATCTTCTATGATCGCAAGCACTATCCGAAGGTCAGAAACTACCTGGTTGGTCTGGGTGGTCGCGACGTATCCGTGGAGAACTTTACCGAGATGGCCGACCAGGTTGCCGCGTCCAAGGACGATGGCGTGCCCGTAGCCTATGAATTCATCAATGTGAGGGAATAAATGGGAATCGCATCTGAAGCTCTGAAGAATTTCAAGGGGTTCAACCTCAAGAACTTGCCCGAGGTCGAACCGTTGTCGCCCGGTCACAGAGCATGCCAGGGCTGTTGCGAAGTGTTGGCCCTGCGGCAGGCAATGAAGGCACTGGGCACCGATGTTGTCGTCAGCAGCGCCACGGGGTGCATGGAAATCATCACCTCTCCTTTCCCGCAGAGCGCCTGGCGGGTGCCCTGGATTCACGTCGCCTTTGAAAATGCGGCCGCCGTGGCCAGCGGTGTGGAATCGGCCTTTAAAGCCATGAACCGCAAAGGCATCATCAACTCGCCCAATACGGTCTTCATCGGCATGGGCGGGGACGGCGCGACTGCGGACATTGGTCTCCAGGCCCTGAGCGGCGCCCTCGAGCGCGGCCATAACATGATCTACTTCTGCTTCGACAACGAAGCGTACATGAATACCGGTATCCAGCGGTCCTCGTCGACTCCTTACGGGGCCGCCACGACCACCTCGCCGGCGGGCAAGAAGAGCATCGGCCAGTCGACATGGAAGAAGAATGTGGCAGCCATCGCCGTCGCCCATGGCGCCCCTTATGTGGCCACGGCTTCCCCGGCCTACCCGATTGACCTCATGAACAAGGTGAAGAAGGCCTCCCTGGTCCCCGGTCCGGCTTACATCCACTTCTACTCCCCCTGCCCCACCGGGTGGCGGTGCGGCCTGGAGGAAGGGCTTGAAGTGGCCAAGCTGGCCACCCAGTCCAAGGTCTTCCCCCTGTACGAAGTGATCGACGGGGAATACTTCCTCTCCCGCAAGGTGGCCAAACCGAAGCCGGTGAGCGAGTACTTCAAACCGCAGCGGCGCTTCCGCCACCTGACCGAAGCCGAAGTTGCCAAAATTCAGGCCCGCGTCGATCTGGAATACGAAGCCCTGCTGAAGCGGTGCGTGACCGAAAAGAAGGAAAAAGAAAAGCCCGAGCAGGAAATGAGCATCCGGCTTGATGGCAGCTAGAAATGGCTGGGGGCTGAAATTGCCCCACTCATCTTAAGCTGTTGACAAACGGGGAGCGCTCTGTTAAAGAGTGCTCCTCGTTTGGTTTCCTTCCCCGGTAGCTCAATCGGCAGAGCGGGTGGCTGTTAACCACTAGGTTGATGGTTCGAGTCCGTCCCGGGGAGCCAGGGAAAAACAGGGACTTGAGCGAAATCTTGAGTCCCTTTTTCTTTGTCTAAATTTCCCTTTCCAACCCTATTTCCAACCATGAGCAGAAATCCAACTCTCAGAAACACAAGAAGCAGGGTTCGATGATCGGGTTGCCCCGCCTTCCGTAGTTTCTGATGGCTGCGCGATGGAGTCCAAGCCTGCATCAGGATTCTTGCCGACGGTTTCCTCCGTCATCCAACAAATGAGAAGCTCCACTTGCCGCCGCGCGCTTCTGGAAGCGAGCGGCGAACATCCCAACGCTGCCCTTCAATTGATCAGCCTTGAACTTGAGCCCCCTGCCGACTTGCCGTCAGGCATCACCTGGCTGCCCGCTACCGCCTGGCTTCTTTCGGAAGCCCATTAGGAAGAGAGTGATGAGCATCTTCATTCTTCACGGTCATGTCATCAGCTATCAACATCCGGTAGAGCCGGTCGCAAAAGCACGTGAGGAGGAAAGCCACCTCGTCACCAGCGGAACGGGTTCGGGAAAGGGCCTCACCTGACCAGTTGCGTGCGCGGGTGCGGCACCTTCTGGCTGACGAACCGAAAAGTTGTGCTGAAGCAGGCTGGTTTCGTGATACGGACGGCATCATTCCCCACACTATTCCCCACTCATGAGATCCATTTGAGGGTAATGATGAGGAAAGTCAAATAAAGGCTGATACCACAAAAGCCTTTGAATACAGCATCTTTATGGGATGGGACTTCAATTTGCAGACTCGTATTCTATCGGTAACGGGACCGGCATGTCAAAGAGTCTTCGGGTCTTGCGGACGAGCCTCCCCTCCTTGCCGCGAAAACCCGGTTGGCACTCTCGGGTTTTTCGATTATGGTAGAAGCCTCTCCCGGTTCTCAGCGCCATTGACCACCTTTCTCTCCGCGGAACTCCCTGGTATTTCGACGGCTGTTTTTTCGGGAGAGCCCTTCCCCTTGGAGATCTCATCGCGTCCCATGCCTCGTCAATATCATGATGAGGGCCCATGGCGGAGGGACTTCAGGTCGATCAGGCCCGTGGGAGCAGTGCTTTGCCCCATGATCTCGGCGAGACCTCGGTTTTGCCTCAATGTGATCGCGAGGAGGGAATCCATGCCAAAAGATAGTTTGATTACCGCTTTTGAACGGGCCGATGCCACCCAGATCGAGCGACTCGGCGCCAAGGGCGCGAAACTGGTGGATGACTTCCGGCATCTGCGGGAAATCTTCCCCGGCATGGAAGACGCCATTGCCATTCCGGACGGGTTCATTCTGACCACCGACTTCTGGAGACGCTATCACCAGGCGGGCGATCGGCTGACCGATGAGCATTGGGCAGCCATCTCCGAGGAACTGCAGGCCCTGGAAGCACGGAAGGGATGCCGCCTGGGAGAACTCTGCGGCACGGCGCCGCTGATCGTCGCGGTGCGAGGCGGGGCGCCCATCTCCATGCCCGGGGCACTCTCCACCATCCTCAACGTGGGTCTCAACGACGAGGTGGCCGCTTCGCTCATTGCCCGAGGGGAAAATGAGAGCTTTGTCCTCACGACCTATCTCACCGCGATCCGGATGTACGGGGAGGAGGTCCTGAACATTCATTATGATCATTTCTACGACCTTCTGAAGAGTTACGGCGCCGGCGATGAAGGCACACTTCCTGTTCCGCTTTTGAGAGAATTGATCGACGCGTTCAAAGATCTTCTCAGCAACGTCTCACACCCCAAGTTTCCCTCCGGCTTTGAACCCAATCTTGCCACCCAGTTGCGCAACGCCATTGAGGCGGTCCTGGATTCCTGGATGTCTCCGGCCGCCATTGAGGCTCGCCTCAGCCGACTGGCCGAGGAAGGGGGAGTATCCGACGATATGGGTACGGCGGTGGTCATTCAGGAGATGGTCTTCGGCAACCGGGATGACCGCAATTGCCTCAGCGGCGTGCTCTTTACCCGAGATCAGCGCACCGGCGCAAATGTTCCGCACATCGAATGGGCCCCCAAAGTCCAATGCGACAAAATCGTTTCCGGGAAGCTCAGAAAACCGCTCCTTCACACTCAGGACCTTCGGGAGCGGTTCCCTGCCATCCATGAACGACTGCTGACGGTGAAGGAGGTCTTTGAAGCCCGTGCCAAGCGCCCGCTGGATATCGAATTCACGGTGGAAAATCACAAGCTCTATCTGCTTCAGCGCCGTCCCCTGCGCATGACCTCGAATGCCGCCCTGCGGTCCATTTGGGACTTTGTGGATGAGGGAAAAACCAGCATCCAGCTGGCTTCCATGATTATCAATACGGCCCTGGAACAATCCGAGAAGACCCTTCGCTGCGGTTTCGACGACTTTGAAATACTGGCGCGGGGGGAACCCATTACCGACACGGCGGACAGCGGCATTCTGGTGTTCGGGACTGAAGCCGCCATCGCTCTGGCCGATCGGGGCGAGGACGTCATCATGCTGGGCCGGCGTCCCTTCGGGGAAACGGAGGCGGTCAATCACCCGCTGGTGCGTGCGATTGTCCGTTACGAAGGGAATATCACCGGCCACGAGGCGGTCTCCGCAGTGGCCTACAGCAAGCCTTACCTCATCAACCTCGAAGATGTCAGCGGCCGGCCGGTGGTCTTCTACGAGGACGGCATGCTGACGCTCAATCCCGAGAGCATCCTCGCCGGTTATGTGGGAAAAAGGGTCTTTGTTGACGGCGAACGAGGGATTGTCGGCTGCACGGAAGCTACCGATTATCTCGAGGACCGCAAAGAACACAAGAAGCTTTACGTAGATTGGCAGTACCTGCGCAGGCAGTTTGACGAAGCCGCCTTCGCGCAGCTTGAATACGAAGAGTTGCTGGATCTTCATTATCGCTGGGAATTGGAGCTCGACCGCTACCAGGACCTGCAAAGGCGAATCAGAGACCAGGAACCGGGCGTTACTCGGACGGAACTCCTGCAGACCTTCAATGCCTATCTGCAGTTCATTCCAGAGCCCGATCGAGAGCGCATTCTCCGACTCAAAGACGTGGCCGTTGAGGATTTCCAATTCGGTCCCGAGATGAACTATATCGGCAACAAGCTGGATCAGGAAGTGCGAAAGGTGCTGAGGGCGCTCATGCTTTGCACCACTTGGCGCACCCACTGGGTGCACGAAATCATGGTCGAGCAGGCCAGGGCCCGAGGCGAGACGGAAAACGATGTGATCCGGGATATTTTCCTGAAGAACCGCACCATGAGTATGGTCCACGACTTTGAAGAGGAAGGCTTCCATGTGGTCCGGGTGGGTAATTATCAGCACCTCATTCTCGCCAGCAATTTCGAATACGGCCAGGACCTTGATAAACTCGAGATTGGCCCGGGAGCGCTCGACTATGCCGAAAAGGAGATCATGGCCGGGCAGTTTCTGACCTACCTCCAGCAGGTCAATGCCCCCCTCCACCAGCGAGTCCGCCTGATCCAGGGAGAACCGTTCATGGGCCCCGGCCATCAACGGATTGTGAGCATCGGCATCGCCATCCCCCAACACGATTTCAACCTGCTCTGCCGCTATCTCAGGACCTTCCTGGATCAGTGTCGGCACGGATGCCCCCTTGATCTTCAGCAGAGTATCCCGGAAGGTGATTTCATTGAACTCTACCAGTTGGACCCTTTTTTCGCCCCCTATCCGGATTTCCGGGTCACCCTCGAAGTCACTTCAGGAAGTCCCACGGGAGACTGCCTGCTCTCCTTCGGCAACTGCTCTTTCGGGGAATTCGACGGCACTTTCTACGGCAAGGATGACTACGACCGGCTCGTGGCGGAGGTTAAGCGTTTTCAATCCTACCTGAAGCAGCAAGGCCGGCCACTCCCCCTTCAGCCCTGGCAGTTCGAGATCGATCCCTTCCGGCGGCATTCGGTCATCGCAGCTTTCGGTATTCGTTTCAACAGGGACAAGTTTTCCGAAGTTCTGAACGGCCTGAAAGGATTCCTTGAAGAAGGAAGATGACTTACAGGACGTCAACGGGCAGAGGGGGCATGAGCATGTGAAATGCCATTGCGATTGACGTAACCCGGCAACTGGGATAAAGATCATGGCACCGTTGAACTTGATCATGCGTCGCCGGGGTTTATGGGAGGGGCATGCTGCGTCATCCTGCCTTCAAGGATGGCGGGCTGGTGCAGGGATTGCCTGTAGGGTTTCGGAAGCAACAGCTCTTTGATAACGAACGGGTTCAGGTATCCGCAGGCTAGCGGAGGTAAAAGGGAAGACGGTGTGAGTCCGTCGCGGTCCCGCCGCTGTAAACGGGGACGAAAGCCATGATGACCACTGTTGTGCATCGAGCATGATGGGAAGGGATGGCGAGTAGCATAATCCGTGAGTCAGAAAACCTGCCTGAGCCAACAGGGTTTCTCAATTGACGGATAGTCTGAATTATTCCGGGGAACGTGGGATTTCCCTGCCGAGAAGGATCAAGTAAACCGGGTGCAGTCCTTGCAGCCCCGCCGTGGGGGGCTCAGGGACTTTTTTGTTGGCGGCGCCTGCCGCGACGGTAGCGGCGAACCCGAGATTATGGAAGAGGGACATGAATCCTCAAGACAGTGAGAGCATCGACCGTCCCGGCCTGGTTCATGCCGGTCGGGCCATCGAGGAAAGCAGTTTTCACATCATTGACGCCGAGGTTGGGGACCACCCCTACCCTGAGGACCAGTGGCAGGTCGTCCGCCGGGCCATTCATACCACGGGAGATTTGGATTACCGCAACCTGATTCGTTTTCACCCAGAGGCGGTTGCGGCGGGGGTTGCGGCCTTGCGACGCGGCGCCACGATCTTCAGCGACACCCGGATGATTCAGATCGGCCTGGCGCCTTGGCGCTTGCACTGGTTTGGCAATCGCGTGGTGACGCCGCCGGCCGAACCGGAGAGCCAGCAATGGGCGGAAGCCCTGGGCACAACCCGGTCGGTGGCGGCTTTTCGGCATTACGCAGAGCAGATGGCTGAGGGGATTTTGGCCATCGGCAACTCCCCGACCGCACTGTTTGAAGCCCTGCGGATCATCGGCCAGGACGGCGTGCGGCCGGCGCTGATCATTGGCGTCCCCGTGGGCTTTGTGCAGGCGGCGGAATCCAAGGAAGCGCTCTGGGAGCTCAAAGATCAACCCGCCATCACTGTTTTGGGACGGAAGGGCGGGAGTGCGGTGGCGGTGGCCATGGTCCATGCCCTCTTGGAGCTCGCACGGGCATGATGTTGGTATTCATGGCGGATTTCGGGTCTTGTGCCGAAACACTGGGGTGAAATGCTATGCTTGGGACACTTTATGGGATTGGGGTTGGACCTGGCGACCCGGACCTGCTCACCATCAAAGCCGTCAAGGCTCTGAAAAGCGTCGAACATGTTTTCGCCGCCGCATCGACCAAGAACGATTACAGCCTGGCCCGGGACATCGTGCGCGACCATCTTCCCGTCGATACTCCTCTGGATTACCTTCCCTTTCCCATGACCTTTGATCCCGACCATCTGGAAGATGCATGGCTGGCCAACTGCGAAAAGGTGGTCGAGGTCCTTCGACAGGGAAAGAACGTAGCCTTTCTGACCCTGGGCGATCCCCTGACCTTCAGCACGTTCATCTATCTGATGCGCAAGATCCGGCGTTGCCTCCCCGAAGTGACCATCAGCGTCGTTCCCGGGGTCACTTCATTTCAGGCCGCCGCCGCCTGTGCCGCCCTGCCTCTCGCCGAGGGCGAAGAGGTCATGACCATCATCTCCGGCGCCAAAGGCGCGGGCCGGCTGAAGGAAGTGATCGAGGTTTCCGACAGCGTGGTGCTCATGAAGACCTACAAACAGCTTCCCCAGATTCTGGAGCAGATCGAAGACGCTGGGCTGCAGGGCAACTGCTGCTTCATCAGCCGCTGCGGCCTCGAGGGCGAAGTCATCGAGCACGATTTCCAGCGCCTCTCACAGCTCAAACAGCCTCATTACCTTTCCCTCATGATTGTCAAGAAGCGTGGACTCGAAGCTGGAAAGGGCGAGGCAAAGGTCTGAGAATGTGGCTCGGGCTGCTCCTGCTGATTGTCGTGACGGCGTTTGTCACCTCCGGAATCGGGCCGCTTGAGGTCTCCTACCAAGCCATCTTGAAGCTGTGGCTGTCCCCCTTTCATGCCCCCTGGGCGACCGACCTCGATGATACCCTCCGCTATATCGTCCTCCATGTGCGCCTGGCCAGGATTGTGCTTGCCGTGGCCGTGGGGGGTGCGCTGGCGCTTGCGGGGGCCGTCTACCAGGGTGTGCTTCTCAACCCGCTGGCCGACCCCTTTACTCTGGGAGTGTCGACGGGGGCGGCCTTTGGTGCCTCTCTGGCGATCATTGCGGGCGTTGGCGGCATTTCCCTCCTGGGGATCGGCTCAATGCCGGTGGCGGCTTTTGCCGGGGCGCTCACCGCCCTCTACCTGGTCTACCTGCTAGGACGAATGGACGGGCGCCTCCATGTCACCACCCTCGTGCTGGCGGGCATCATTGTCTCCACCTTTCTTTCCGCCTGCATCAGCCTGCTCAAAAGCCTCAATGAAGATTCCGTTTCAACCATTGTCTTCTGGATCATGGGAAGCCTCTCGGGCAAGAGCTGGACTCATGTGCTCCTCGTCATCCCCTATCTGGTGCTGGGCGCCGGAGTGATTTTCCGGTATGCGCGGGAACTGGATTTGCTGAGCCTGGGAGACGTTCAGGCTCAGCATCTCGGAGTGGACGTCCCGCGCATGCGCCTTTGCCTGCTGCTGGCCTCCTCGCTGGTGACGGCGGCGGCGGTTGCGGTGAGTGGCGTGATCGGCTTCGTGGGGCTGGTGGTGCCCCACTTGGTGCGTCTGGCCATTGGTCCCCGACACCACCGTCTGCTTCCCGCGGTACTCCTGTTGGGGGGACTGCTGGTGCTCATCGCCGACACCCTCGCCCGGAGTCTGCTCGCCTCCGGCGAAGAGCTTCCCGTGGGGGTGGTGACGGCCATTCTCGGAGGGCCTTTCTTTTGCTACCTCCTGCTCCATCGCAAGAAGTACCTGCAGCTATGATTCGGGTGCAAAACCTCTGCTGCGGCTATGCCGGCCACCCGGTTCTGAAAGGGATTTCCTTTTCCGTCGAGAAAGGGGAATTTCTCGGCATTCTGGGGCCGAACGGCTCGGGAAAAACCACGCTCCTTCTGGCCTTGAGCGGCGTTATGCCCCTTCAGGGGGGATCTATCGAGTTTCTGGGAGGCCCCCTGGAGCATCTCAAACACCGCGAGCGGGCGCGCCACATGGCAGTGGTGATGCAGGACGCAGAAGTGCGCTTGCCTTTCACCTGCGAAGAAGTGGTGAAGATGGGACGCTACCCCCATCAGAAGCGGTGGCAGCTCGACAGTGCGGAGGACGAGCGGGCCGTTGGGGAGGCGATGCTGCTGACCGATACGGAAATTCTCGCTGAGCGACTGATTACGGCGGTGAGCGGTGGGGAAAAGCAGCGGGTTGTCATGGCCAAGACGCTCGCGCAGCAAGGGACCGTCCTGCTCCTCGATGAGGCCACTTCCGCGATGGATATCCATCGCAAATTGCAGATCTTCAACGTACTGAAGAAGCTGCACCTGGAAGCCGGCTTGACCGTCCTGGCGGTGCTGCACGATGTCAATCTGGCCGCCCTCTTCTGCCAGCGGCTGATATTTCTCAAGGACGGCGTAGTCGTGGCGGATGGGGAAGCGAATGCGGTATTGATTCCGGAAATCCTGGAAGAAGTTTACCAGACGCGGGTCTTGATCCACGATGTGCCGGCTGCCGGAAAAAGGCAGGTCGTCTTTTACTGAAACTGGAGATTTGAAATTGGAAACTGGAAACTGGAAAATAGGACCGCAAGGGCCCCTCGCACAACCCCCCAAACGCTGCGCCCCCCCAACGAATGTCCAATTGTGGCCCGTCGCCTCCTCGAAGCCTGTCCCCGCAGGTCTTAAGCGGGGAGCGGAGGGCCAGATTCAGCACTCAGCACCCAGCACCCAGCACTCTCGCTACGGCAGACTGCCGGGACTGCTATGGTTGATACTAGGACTGGCGATGATCCTGCCGGGAAGGGCGCAGGCGGTTACCATCCTGGACGACCTGGGTCGTGAGGTTGCGCTTTCACAACCGGCGAAACGGGTTATCCCGCTTTACGGGGCTTTTGCGGAAATGCTGTATGCCCTCGGTGCCGGCAAGGAAATCGCCGCCCGCACCCAGGCCGACCAATTCCCTGCCGAAATTGTGAAACTGCCGTCGGTAGGCACGCATATGCGACCCAATGTGGAGATGATCATCGGCCTTAAGCCCGACCTCGTCGTGCAGAGTGCCAGCCGCTGGGAGGTTACGGCGGAAATGGAGCGTCTCCACAGCGCTGGTATTCCCGTTGCGGTGTTCGCTCCCAATACCTTTGAAGAGGTTTTTTCGGTCATGGAACGGCTGGGAGTCCTGGTGGGCCGATCCGACCAGGCCCATGAGGTGGTGGTCAGCCTGAAGAGGCGGCTGGCCACCGTCAGCGAACGATTGCCCAAGGTCAGAGACGGTCGCAAGGTGTTCTTTGAGGTACGCCCGGAGCCGCTCACCGCTGCCGGCAGAGGCTCCATGGTGCAGGACATCTTGACCGCTGCCGGTGCCGAAAATGTCCTCAAGAGTGAAAGGGCTATTGTGCAGTACAACTTCGAAGCCCTGCTCGTGGCTGATCCTGATTTCTACCTGGTGCAGCGGGGTCCCATGAGCCACAATCCTCTGCCCCCCGGCAAACGGCCTCATTTTGCGCAACTCCGAGCAGTACGGCAGGGCAAGGTGATCTTAGTTGACGAATACCTCTATTCACGGCCGGGTCCCCGATGCGTGGAGGCCGTGGAGGAGCTGGCACGAGTGCTGTACCCGGAGAACTTCTAGAAGACAGTTGGAACACTTTCCCTGAGTAGCAGGGAGGATCCTTGAGTATCAGCGAAGGAGGGCCATTTCTATCGATCCCATTACGACAAAGAACTGTCGCTGATGACTTCCTGCTTCCACTTTGCATCGCCCGGTGATGATGAGCGGGTTTACGCGTACGCTCCCCTTGGCTGGACCATCCGCCTCTTGATACCGCTCAGTTCGGGGCTTTCGACGAGACCCCGGAAGGCGGCAGGCTGGAGGCCGGTTCTGCTGGAGACACCCAAAGAATTCGCTTCCTACCCCTGGTGCTTTTCGTGGTAAAAGATGGTGCTTTGATGATTGGCAGAGACTCAATCTGGAGGGTTCTTCCGCGGTCCGCGCACCGGCGCAGCCATCCGTTTCGCCAAAGGTGGTGCTCATGGCCAGGGTAAGAGGAAAGCTCCGGCGCGGTTTCAGCACCGGCACCGCAGCCACGGCCGCCGCTCGAGCGGCGTTGCGCCACCTGGTCACCGGGCAGGCCCCCGCCTGCATTGCCATTCGGTTGCCAGACGGGATATTTTTCCCGGTCCTCATCAGCGAGAGTCAACAAACCGGCCGGGGCGTCCGGGCCGAAGTCATCAAAGACGGCGGCGACGACCCTGATGTGACGCACGGCGCCGCCATTCAGGCGAGCGTCAGGTGCTGGTCGGTTATGGCAGAGGAGGGGACTGTAACGGAGGATGCCGCCCGCCTCTCCGGCATCACCCTGGTGGCCGGCGAGGGTGTCGGCGTCGTTACCAAGCCGGGGCTGCCGGTGGCGATGGGGGAACCGGCGGTGAATCCGGTGCCACGGAGGATGCTGGCAGAGAATCTTACCGAAGAGCTGCTGCTCTGGGGTTCAGCCGGATTCAATCCGACTCAGACGGCGAACGTCGCTACTCACCAGGGCAAAGCCCCCGTTCATCTGCCGTTCACTCAATCTGGCGGCTGTTTGGAGGGCCTGCTGGTAGAGGTTGAAATCCGCGTGCCCCGGGGACAGGCACTGGCTCAACGCACCCTCAACCCCCGCCTGGGAATCATGGGAGGGATCTCTATTCTGGGGACGACCGGCCTGGTCACGCCTTTTTCTCATGAGGCCTACCAGGAAACCATTCAGGCGGCACTCTCCGTTGCAGCGTCGAGCGGGTGCAGGGGCCTCCTGCTCAGCACCGGCGGGAAAAGCGAGCGGCTGGCCCGGCAAGTCCTCCCGGACTGGCCGCCGGAGGCATTTGTACAAATTGCCGATTTCTTTGCTTTTGCACTCGAAGAAGGACATCGGCGCAGGTTCGAAGAGGTGGTATTGAGTGTCTTTTTTGGCAAGGCTCTGAAGATGGCTCAGGGACATCCCTACACTCATGCTCATACCGTACCGCTGGACCTCGAGCCCCTGGCCCGCCAGGCGGAACTCGCCAGCTACGCCCCGGCGTTCTGCCGTCAGCTCATACACGCCAACACCGCCCGCGAGGCCCTAGAGCTGCTGGTGGCCAACCGCGCCGAAGACCTGATCCGGGCCGTGGCGCACGGGGTGCTCACCCAGGCTTCAAGGCTTACCGGGAACGAAATGAAGGTGCGAGTCCTGATCTTCGGATACGACGGGAATCTGCTGATCGATCAGAAAGGCCCATGAAAACAGCCGCCAAACGTAATCCGCATGACTGGCGCCCCCCCATCGTGGTGCTGGTAGGATTGGGGCAAGGAAGAGAAGATCTGAGCACTCGGGTCTTGCGCTGGCTTCAGCGGGCCGAAGTCCTGGCGGGAGGCAGGCGTCATCTCGAGGCGTTTCCGGAGTTTGCGGGCGAGAAGATCCCTTTGGGAGCACCCCTCGATGAGTTCCTCCAGCTTTTGAAGAACCGCTCTGAACAAAAGCGGGTCGCAGTACTTGCTTCGGGTGACCCGCTTTTTTTCGGCATTGGACGGCGATTGGCGAGGTACCTCGGGAAAGAACGCCTGCTGGCCTTCCCCAATACGACGAGCGTGCAAGCGCTGTTTGCCGCACTCGGGGAAGCCTGGGACGATGTGACCGTGTTGAGCCTTCATGGCGGCTCACGCCTGTCCAATCCCGCCCATTGGCTGCGAACCGTCAGAGGGACCAGCAAGGTGGCGCTGCTGACCGACTCGCAGCGCACGCCTGCCTGGATTGCCCGGCAATTACTCGAGACGGGCATCGCCGATCGCTCCCTCATCATCGCAGAAAATCTGGGGCTGCC
>CAZDKX010000086.1:0-15989 GCA_964505935.1 uncultured Syntrophobacteraceae bacterium | reverse complement strand
TCATGATGCCCGTGATGGATGGGCACGAGACTTTGCGGATGATTCGCCAGTTGGAAGACAAATATGGCATTGCCGAGAAAAACCGTGCCAAGGTCATCATGATAACCGGCCTCACCGAGCGCGACCATATCGTACGGGCAGCGGTGGACAAGTGCAGCGCCTACCTGGTGAAACCAATCCAAAAACTGCAGGTTTTGGAGAAGCTGAAGTCCCTGGGCCTTGTCACCGAGGACTCGGACGCTGGCCACGGCGGTTAAGCCGGACAGGGTTTCCAAGTCTTGAATGGAAGAGCCATGGATCAACAGGGCTATATCGACCTGGAAAACACTTACGGCGCTCACAACTACCAACCGCTTGACGTGGTGCTGCAGCGGGGTGCGGGCATCTGGGTGTGGGACGTGGCGGGCAGGCGCTATCTCGATTGCCTCTCCTCCTATTCGGCGGTCAATCAGGGACACTGCCATCCGAAGATCCTGGCTGCCATGGTCGAACAGGCCGGCCGGCTGACCCTCACCTCCCGAGCCTTCCGCAATGACCAGCTCGGGCCGTTCTACCAGGAGCTGTGTGAGCTGACCGCTTCGCACAAAGTGCTGCCCATGAACAGTGGTGCGGAAGCGGTCGAGACGGTGATCAAGTCGGTCCGCAAATGGGGCTATCGCATCAAGGGGGTGCCCCGGGATCAGGCTGAGATCATCGTGTGCGCCAACAACTTCCACGGCAGAACCATTACCATCGTCGGTTTCAGTACCGATGAGCACTCCCGGGGCGACTTCGGCCCGTTCACCCCCGGCTTCAAGGTCATCCCGTTCGGGGACGCCGAAGCGCTCGAACAGGCCATTGCCCCGAATACGGTGGCTTTTCTGGTGGAACCCATCCAGGGGGAAGCCGGAGTCATCATCCCTCCTGCCGGGTACCTGAGACGAGTGAGAGAGATTTGCACGCAGCATAAGGTGGTCCTCATCCTGGATGAAATCCAGACCGGCCTCGGCCGTACCGGAAAACTCCTGGCCGAGCAGCACGAGGGCATCGAATCGGACCTGACCCTCATCGGCAAGGCGCTCTCGGGCGGATTCTACCCGGTGTCCGCGGTGCTCTCCAACACCGAGGTGCTCGGGGTGCTGCGGCCCGGGGAGCACGGCAGCACTTTCGGCGGCAATCCCCTGGCCTGCGCCGTGGCGCGCGCCGCCTTGAAAGTGCTGGTTGAGGAAGGCATGATCGAAAACGCCGCCCAAATGGGGGAATACTTCCTGTCAGCCCTCCGTCAGATCGGGAGTCCCATCGTCAAGGAGGTGCGCGGCAAGGGTTTGATGATCGGCTTGGAGCTCTTCGCCGACGCGGGGGGCGCCCGGCGCTTCTGCGAGAAACTCATGGCCAAGGGGTTGCTCTGTAAGGAAACGCATGAGCACACGATCCGGCTGGCACCCCCGCTCGTCATCCGGAAAGCCGACATCGACTGGGCGATGGAAAGGCTTGCTGCGGTCCTGACCGAGCCCTGACGCGGCGAAACCTTGCAGTCCAGGCCCCCATCGGTCACAGGCTCGCGAGCAGACATAACGACGGAAAGATTTCCCCCTGCTGCACAGCACTCAGCACTCTTTCAAGAGAGCACCCGCCATGGAACGAGTCATCATTATGGGGGCCGCCGGGCGCGACTTCCACAATTTCAATGTCTACTTCCGGGGCAACCTCCGCTATCAGGTGGTTGCCTTCACGGCGGCCCAGATACCGGCTATTGATAACCGCGTGTATCCGCCGGAGCTGGCCGGCGATCTTTACCCCGACGGCATCCCCATCCATCCGGAAAAAGAGCTGCCGGAGCTGATCGAGCAGCACAAGGTGGATCTGGTGGCCTTTTCCTACAGCGATGTGCCTCACGTGGAAGTCATGCACAAGGCTTCGCTGGCCATGGCCAAAGGGGCGGACTTCGTCCTCATCGGAGCGACCTACACCATGCTCCGTTCCCGCAAGCCGGTCATCGCCGTCTGTGCGGTCAGAACCGGTTGCGGCAAGTCCCAGACCACCCGCAAGGTGGCCCAGGTCCTCAAGGAAATGGGAAAACGGGTGGTTGTTGTCCGTCATCCCATGCCGTATGGGGATTTGCGCACTCAGGTGGTGCAGCGTTTCGCCGCTTACCAGGATTTTGAAACTCACCATTGTACCATTGAAGAGCGGGAAGAGTATGAGCCGCTGGTCGATCAGGGCATGACAGTCTATGCCGGCGTGGATTACGGCCTCATTTTGACCGCCGCCGAGCAGGAAGCGGATGTGATCGTCTGGGATGGCGGGAACAATGACACCCCTTTCTACTTTCCGGATATCCACCTGGTGCTGGTTGATCCGCATCGGGTGGGGCATGAGCGCCTATATTTCCCGGGCGAAACCAACCTGCTCATGGCCGACGTGGCGATCATCAACAAGGTGGATACCGCCCCTGTCGGCAATGTGGCACTTTCCCGAAGAAATATTCTCGAAATCGCTCCACAGGCAGAAATCCTCATGGCGGAATCGCCCGTCGTGGTCAGCAATGCCGACTGGGTCAAGGGCAAGCGGGTGCTGGTTGTTGAGGACGGTCCCACGCTCACTCACGGCGGAATGGCCTTTGGGGCCGCCAAGATCGCCGCCGAAATCTATGGCGCCAAGGGCATCGTCGACCCGAGACGGAGTGCCGTCGGCTCCATCGCCCAGGCCTACCGGGAATATCCTCACATCGGTCCGGTGCTTCCCGCCATGGGGTACAGCGACCGTCAGATTCGCGACCTGGAGCAGACCATCAACGCCGCGGACTGCGATGTGGTGTTGTTTGCCACGCCGATCCAGCTGACGCGTCTGGTCTCCATCAACAAGCCCGCCCTGCGGGTTCGCTACGACTACCGCGACCACGGAGAACCGACCCTCCGGGAAGTCCTGCTGAGGCGGCTCCAGGTCCTGAAACAGGCCAACAAAATCCGGTTCTGAAGGAGCGGTACCCCATGAACAACTCAACTGCGCGGGAGATCCTGCTGGTGGCCCTGGGCGGCAATGCGCTGATCCGTAAGCATCAGCGCGGCACCGTGCCTGAGCAGTTCGAGAATCTGCGGGTACCCATCCGCCAAATTGCCCGTCTTTCGCGGCGCTACCGGATCATCATCACCCACGGCAACGGCCCCCAGGTGGGCAACCTCCTGCTCCAGCAGGAGTGCTGCAGTGCGGTGCCCCCGCTGCCGCTCGAGATTCTTGTTTCCCAGACGCAGGGGCAGATCGGCTACATGATCGAGTCCACGCTGGACAGTGAGTTGATGGCCTTGGGCATCCAGACCGAGCAACTGCTGGTCAGCCTCCTCAGCTATGTCGTGGTGGATGTCAACGATCCCGCCTTCAGGGAGCCGTCGAAACCCATCGGTCCGGTGCTGTCGCCGGAGGCGGCAGCGAACGTGCCTTACCCGGTGCGCCTGACCCCCAAAGGGTACCGTCGGGTGGTGGCCTCTCCGCGGCCGGTCACCATCGTGGAAAAAGGCGAGATCAAGCGCCTGATCGAAATGGGTTTCATTGTCATTTGCTGCGGCGGCGGCGGTATCCCGGTGATCCGCGAAGGCCGGGCCTTCTCGGGGGTGGATGCGGTCATCGACAAGGACCTGGCCAGTGCCAGGCTGGCAGAGGAAGCGGGAGTGACCATATTCCTGATGGCTACCGACGTCGAAGGGGTGGCCCTCGATTTTGGCAGCTCGTCCCAACGGTTTCTCCGTCGGTTGAACCTCGTGGAGGCAGAAGCTCAGTTGCGGGCCGGCCAGTTTCCCGCCGGTACCATGGGGCCGAAGGTCGAGGCTGCCATGCAGTTCCTTCACCATGGAGGTTCGCGGGCGGTGATTGCCTCCATCGAGCAGATCGAAGAAGCGATCGCCGGCCGCGCGGGAACGGAGTTCGTGCCGTAAGTCCGCTCGGCAACTCGCGTTGCGATGTCCTAGAGTTCTACCTGGCTGGCCAGTTCGACCACGCGGTTGGGGGGAATGCCGAAGAAGTTGGAGACATTCCAGGCATTTCGAGACAGCAGGGCAAAGAGCCCCTTGCGCCAACGGGCCATCTTGCTTGAACCGGTAGTCAGCAGAGATTCCCGGCCCAGAAAGAAGGAGGTGGTGAAGATATCGATATCCAGCCCGTGGGCGTTGAGCAGGCTGATGACTTCCTGGATATTGGGAGTCTCCATGAAGCCATAAGAGGCCACAATGCGGCAAAAACCAAGGCCTCTGTCGGTTATTTCGAGTCTTTCCTCGCGCGGGACATAGGGGGTGTCGGTGGAGACAAGGGAGAGGATGAACACCCTTTCCGGCAAGGCCTCGATATGTTTAAGAAGATGGAGCAAGACCAGGGGAGTCCCTGTTGGCGATACCGAAAGAAAGAAAGCGGTACCGGGACTGCGCACCAGCTTGAAGTTGGTAATGTCGGCAATGAGTACCTCAAGGGGGATGTGGGCTTGTTCGAAATTCTTCCTGAGCACCACCCGGCCGTCCCGCCAGGTGACCATGATGACGAAGAGGATGACCGCGACGCTCACCGCAAACCAACCGCCGTCAAAGAATTTGAGCAGATTGGCGCCAAAATAAGAAAGATCAAAAAAGAGAAAGATGCTCGAGGGCAACAAAGACTTCCAGAGCGGCCAGCCCCAGCCATACCGGGTGACGAAAAAATAGATGAGGGTGGTGATGGCCATGGTGCCGGTGACCGCAATGCCGTAGGCGGCGGCCAGGCGGCTGGATTCTTTGAAGGCGAGTGCCAAACCCAGGCAGCCCACCATCATCACGGAGTTGACCCAGGGCATGTAGATCTGGCCCTTGGTAGTGCCCGAAGTGTGGACGATGCGCAGCCGGGGGCAGTAGCCGATCTGGATGGCCTGTTGCGTCAAGGAATAGACCCCCGTGATCATCGCCTGGGAGGCAATGACCGTGGCGGTGGTGGCCAGGGCCACCATGGGATAGAGGAGACCTCGGGGAACCAGTCCATAAAAGGGGTGGACCGCAGCCTCGGGATTGTCCAGGAGCAGGGCGGTTTGGCCGAAGTAGTTCAAGAGGAGAGCGGGAAAGACCAGCGTGATCCAGGAGAGGCGAATAGGCCCACGGCCAAAATGACCCAGGTCCGCATACAGAGCCTCCCCTCCGGTGAGACAGAGTACGACCGCGCCCAGCACCACCACCCCGTGCAGCCGGTTGACGGCAAAGAAGGAGACGGCGTAGCGGGGGTCCAGGGCCGCCAGGATTTCGGGCCGGCGGAGGATCTGGGCCAGACCCAGGACGGCGATGGAGGCAAACCAAAACAGCATGATGGGGCCGAAGACGCGTCCGATACGCTCGGTGCCCTGGCTTTGAAACATGAACAGGCCTGCCAGGACGGCACAGGACAGGGGTAGGACGAAAGGTTCGGCGGCGGTGGTGGCCACATTGAGGCCCTCCACGGCGGACAGCACGGAGATGACCGGGGTAATGATGCCGTCGCCATAAAGCAGGGCCGCGCCAAAGATGGCTAGCAACACCAGCAGGTTCACCAGGCGAGGAGAGACGCTCTCTCGCCCCTTGCTCAGGAACAACGCGGCCAGGGCGTAGATGCCACCCTCTCCATGGTTGTCGGCCCTCAAGATGAACATGACGTACTTTACGGTAACCACCATTGTCAGGGACCAGAAGATCAGAGACATAACGCCCAGAATGTTGTCCGTGGTCATGCTCATGGCGTGCGGACCGTGGAAGCATTCCTTGACGGTGTAGAGAGGGCTGGTGCCGATATCGCCATACACCACTCCCAGGGCGCCCAGGGCGAGAATCAGCTTCTTCTTTAGATCGCGGTGCTGGTTCGGGTGGTCAGGCCCGGAGGAAAAGGCCGCTTCCGTCAAGGCGGATGGAAGCGGCCGCTCCGCAACTGTGGTGGAAGAGGAACCCATAAACGCCCTCCAAAACATTCATGGGAAGCTGCGCTGCCGGCCGCCATCGGGCTGGAAGCTCTTTACCCATGTGTACCTGGTATGGAGAAAATAGGGGTGAGCACCGAAGGCAAGGATAAAGCGGCCAGACGAAAGGGCTTGATCTGAAGAATGGTTTCAGATTTGTTGGACGCGAGCGGGATTCCTTGAGTGGCTCTGGGACATCTTGCTGTCCGGAGCAAAAGCGGCGCATATTCAACCCCCGAAGTCTCAAATAGGAGGATGGGCCTCCGACCAACTTCGGAAGGTTTCCCCCCTTCGACGCCTACGAGGTTAGCTGACGGGCTCGGGCCGAAGAGATTGCCCTACGCCATGCCTGGCGATGCGCCCCAATAACTCGGGTCCCCCGTTCCTGCAGGCTGCAGGATTCAGCGATTCGACGCGAATCTCTATAGCAACCGGCAAGGTTCGTCAAGGGGATACAAAGATTCGGAGTGATGACGCAGGCTTGCAGGAGAGCTTCGCCGGCACATGAAGCAACGGTCGCAGCAGTGCCAGAACCGCAGGCCGAATCAGCAGCTTGATTTCGTCGAATCTGGATCAGATTTGACCTGGCACCAATAACACTCGGGTGGGAAAAGGGCAAAAGCGAAAATGAGGGGATCTGGAGCGGTGAGATATGCCATACAAAGGATCTTCGCACACCAGGCACGTTTGACGGATGCGGAAGCAGTGGAACCCCGCTGTATTTTTCTCATTTGACTTTCGTGTCCTTGTGAGATAAAGAACTAGCGCTCTGGCGTGCAATAGGGAATTGCACGAGTTGGGCAATAACTGATTCAAACCGCTGCAGAAGCGAATCCAAGCCAAGAAGGCTGAGGGGGGCGTGCCCCTGTCATGGCCTCCTTGGCTTTTTTTGTGCTTTTTGCGGCAAAGGTTTCTGACAACCGGTAAGCGGAGTGGTCTGGAGGGAGCGTTTCACGGTAGTGCGGGAAGGGGGTGAGACCAGAACCGGAGGTGCACAATGCGTTGGGGCCATTTCCTCGGTTTCCAAACTCCAGGTTGGGAACCAGGGGAACGTCGGGTAATGCGCGCTTGAGTCTTCGTGATGACGTGAAGGTCAAGGCTGAGAACATACGAAACCGCTGATTCACACTCATTTCGGGTGAGGAGAGAAAAGGGCCATGGAGAGTTGTCAGAGTGGTTGCACAGATGCTCAACTGATGGAAGGACTGGCGAAAATCATCGAACCCTATCGGGGACAGCCGTCCGGGTTGATTCAAGTATTGGCGAAGGCACAGGAGCACATCGGCTATCTGCCCAAGTGGGCCCAGGTTCAGGTGGCGGATGGGCTCGGGGTATCGCTCCAGGACGTCTTCGGCGTCACCACCTTTTATGCATTCTTTTCCCTGATTCCCCGGGGACGGCACAAGATCAGCGTTTGTGCCGGCACCGCCTGCTATGTCAAGGGCACCAAAATCGTTTTGAAAGCCATCCGTGAGAAGCTTGCCGTGAAACCGGGTCAAACCACCCCGGACAGCCGCTTCACCGTGGAAATCGTGCGCTGCATCGGAGCCTGCGGGTTGGCACCGGCCATGATCATCGATGGCAAGGACGTTCACGGGCGGTTGGAATTCGATCAGGTACCAGAGGTCATTGAGCAATATCCCTAGCAGCGAACCGTGCCCTGACACCATATTCCCAAGATGCTTTCGTTCTCATGTTGGAAGCTGAAGTTCGGGAGAGGAGGAGTAAGAGAATGAAGTCTTTGGAGGAACTCGAAAAGATTCGCACGAGCATGCAGGAAGTTCTCAAGATCCGGGAAGGGAAACCATCGGCCACGGAAAAGGCCCATGTCATGATGTGCGGTGGGCAGGGGTGTATTTCTTCGAAATGCGGTGAAGTCGTCGATGCCATGAAGGAGTCCCTCGCCAGGCACGGCATTGCGGATGCGGTCAGGATCGTCCTGACCGGTTGCATGGGGCCCTGCGACATGGGGCCGGTAGCCATCGTCTATCCCGACGCCACTTTCTACCGCCGCTTGCGTCCCAAAGATGCGGATGCCATCGTCGAAGAACATATTCTCAACGGCAGGCCCGTAACCCGACTGCTCTACCGGGCGCCGGGAGCCCAAGAACCCACAGCTCGTGTCCATGACATCGATTTGTTCAAGAAACAGCAGAAGATCGTGCTGCGCAACACCATTTACATCGATCCGCTGTCCATCGAGGAGTACATCGCCCGGGACGGCTACCTGGCGTTGGGTAAAGCCCTGAAGCATATGACGCCCGAAGATGTTATCGAAGAAGTCAAGAAGGCAGGCATTCGCGGAAGGGGCGGTGCCGGCTTTCCCACCGGGATGAAGTGGGCCTTTTCGGCTGCCGCCAAGGGAGTTCCCAAGTACGTGGTCTGTAACGGAGACGAAGGCGACCCCGGAGCGTTTATGGATCGTTCCGTACTCGAGGGCGATCCCCACAGCGTCATCGAGGGCATGGCCATCTGCGGTTATGCCATCGGCGCGGAACAGGGTTTCGTCTATGTACGGGCGGAATATCCGCTGGCCATCGAGCGGCTCAGTCACGCCATCAAGAGGGCCCGTGAGCACGAATTGCTGGGCAAGAATATCTTCGGCTCCGCTTTCAATTTCGACATCGAGATCCGCATCGGGGCGGGTGCCTTTGTCTGCGGTGAGGAGACCGCCCTGCTGACCTCGATTGAGGGCCGCCGCGGCGAACCTCGTCCGCGACCGCCCTTCCCCGCGATCGCCGGGGTGTTCGGGCAGCCCACGGTGATCAACAATGTGGAAACCTGGGCGAATATCTCCCCCATCATCCTCAAAGGTGCCGACTGGTACGCCTCCATCGGTACGGAAAAGAGCAAGGGCACCAAAGTTTTTGCCCTGGCCGGACGGATCAACAATACCGGTATCGTGGAAGTGCCCATGGGGATTACCCTGCGCGAGATCATTTTTGAGATCGGCGGCGGCATTCCCCGGAAGAAGGCGTTCAAAGCCGTCCAGACGGGCGGGCCTTCGGGCGGCTGCATCCCTGCGGCTTATCTCGACACCCCCATCGATTACGACTCCCTCGGTGCCCTCGGGGCGATCATGGGGTCGGGCGGGATGATCGTGATGGACGAAGACACCTGCATGGTGGACATTGCCAAGTTCTTCCTCGACTTCTGCGTCGATGAGTCCTGCGGCAAGTGTTCGCCCTGCCGGATCGGCGTCAAACGTATGTACGAAATCCTCGAGCGAATCACCACGGGCAAAGGTCGGGAAGGCGACATCGAGCTCCTCCAGGAGCTGGCCACCACCATCAAGAGCACGGCTCTGTGCGGGCTCGGCCAGACCGCTCCCAACCCCGTCCTGAGCACCATCCGCTACTTCCGCGACGAATACGAAAAACACATCAAGGATCATGTGTGCGTTGCCAAGGTCTGCGAATTCGAGAACGGGAACGGAGCCTGATGGGATGAAGATGTCGATGATGCCCATGACCCCGTTCGTTCATGCTGCAGAAGTGAACTCGAAAGCAACCATGCTCACCCACAGGATGTTGGAGGGAAAGCCAGATGACGACATTGACAATCGATAACATAAAAGTTGCGGTGGAAGAAGGCAGCACGATACTTGACGCCGCCAGGCAAGTGGGAGTCAAGGTCCCGACGCTCTGTTACCTCAAGGATATCAATGTGATCGGGGCGTGCCGGATCTGTATGGTGGAAGTTCAGGGGGCCCGGACCTTCATGGCGGCCTGCGTGACCCCGGTCACCGAAGGCATGGTGGTGCGCACCAACACCCCGGCGGTGATCAAAGCCCGCAAGACCGTGCTCGAATTGATCCTTTCCGATCACCCCATGGAATGCCTCACCTGTATCCGCAATCAGAACTGTGAACTGCAAACCCTGGCGGAAGAATTCGGAATCCGGGAAATCCGCTTCGAAGGCGCCAAGACCGAATACGGGATTGACGATTCCACCCCGGCCATCGTGCGGGATCCCCGTAAGTGCATCTTGTGCCGCCGTTGCCTTGCGGTTTGTTCGAATATCCAGACGGTAAGAGCGCTGACTGCCGAGGAACGGGGCTTCAACACCCTCATTGCGCCCGCCTTCAATGAACGGCTGGCCAACATGGAGTGCGTCCAGTGCGGTCAGTGTTCCCTCGTCTGCCCGACCGGTGCCATCCATGAAGTGGACGATACCCAAAAGGTCTGGGCGGCCCTGGCGGATCCCAAAAAGCACGTGGTGGTCCAGACGGCCCCCGCCACCCGCGTCCAGGTGGGGGAAACCATCGGTGCCGTCCCCGGCAGCATTGTCACCGGCCAAATGGTGGCCGGCCTGCGGCGGCTCGGTTTCCATAAGGTCTTCGACACCGATTTCACCGCCGATCTCACCATCATCGAGGAAGGCAACGAATTGCTGCAGCGCGTCACAAAGGGCGGCACGCTGCCCATGATCACCTCGTGCAGCCCGGGCTGGATCAAGTTTGCGGAACACTTCTACCCGGACCTGCTGCCCCATCTCTCCACCTGTAAGTCCCCGCAGCAGATGTTCGGCGCGCTGGCCAAGACCTATTATGCTCAGAAAGCGGGGGTGGCTCCGGCTGATGTTTTCGTGGTCTCCATCATGCCGTGCACGGCCAAGAAATTCGAATGCCAGCGGCCGGAAATGAAGAGCAGCGGCTATCAGGATGTGGACGTGGTGCTCACCTCCCGCGAGTTGGGCCGCATGTTCAAGCAGGCCGGGCTGGATATGGCCAATTTGCCTTCCGAGGAATACGACGCCCCGCTGGGGATCTCGACGGGGGCGGGCGAGATCTTCGGTGCTTCGGGCGGCGTGATGGAGGCGGCTCTCCGGACGGTCTACGAGGTGGTGACCGGGCAGACCCTCGAAGCTATCGATTTCAAGGACTGCCGCGGCCTGACCGGCGTCAAGGAAGCGACCGTGCAGGTGGGTGAACTGCCGGTCAAGATCGCCATCACCAATGGCCTCGGCAACGCACGCCAGGTGCTCGACAAGATCCGGACGGGCGAAGCCGACTACCATTTCATCGAGATCATGGCCTGTCCGGGCGGATGCATCGGCGGCGGCGGCTCCCCCATCCCCACCGACACCGAAATTCGCCTGAAGCGAATCGATGCTACCTACGTAGAAGACCGGGGCATGGCCTTGCGAAAATCCCACGAGAACCCGGCGGTAAACGAGCTCTATGCCGAGTTTCTGAAGGAACCCCTGGGACACAAGTCTCATGAACTGCTCCACACCCATTACACGGCAAGGGGAGTGAACAAGACGTAGCAGTGGTCTCATTCCTGACAGGGGGGCCGGGGCTCCCCTGGAGGGTCGGAGTCAGAGTTCCGCGAAAAAAGGGATTGGCCTGATTTCAAGGAAGCAGCAAGCACGATCAGCCCTTTTTTCGCCTGGCGGAAAGAGGGCTGTTTTATGTCGAGGGATACGCATGACGGATAACCGCATCGGCGTCGTTGGCATTCTTGTGGAGCGCAAGGAAAGTGCTCATGCGATCAACGCGATTCTCAGCGAACACCGGGATATCGTCGTGGGGCGCATCGGCATTCCCTACCGGGAGCGCAATCTCTCGGTGATTTCGCTCATCATCGACGGTTCCACCGACGAAATCGGTGCCATGACCGGGAAGCTGGGGCGGCTGCAGGGCGTGAAGGTCAAGACGGCGCTCTTGACCAAATGAATCGCTGCCATGGGAGTCTGGACATGGAATATCGCGTAGAGAAGGATTTGCTGGGGGAAGCGAAGGTACCGCAGGAAGCCCGCTACGGCATCCACACGGTGAGGGCGGTGAGCAATTTTGCGGTTTCCGGAATACCGGTCCATAACGCCCTCATCAAGGCTATGGCGCAAGTGAAGGAGGCTGCGGCGCGGGCCAATATGACCGCCGGGCTGCTGGAACGGTCGATCGGGACGGCCATCATCGAGGCTGCAGTCGAAATCGCCCACGGCGAGCTGGCGGACCAGTTCCCGGTGGATGCCCTCCAGGGAGGCGCCGGGACCTCGACCAACATGAACGTCAACGAGGTCATCGCCAACCGCGCCATTGAAATCGTCGGCGGCCGCAAAGGCGACTATGACCTCGTCGACCCTCTGCGGCACGTGAACCTGTCGCAGTCGACCAACGATGTTTATCCTACGGCACTGCGCGTGGCGGCCATCGGCTTGGTGCTGGAGCTGAGCGACTCCCTGGCGGCCCTTCAGACCGAGCTGCAGAGAAAAGAGGCGGAGTTTGCGGGGGTGTTGAAGGTCGGCCGCACCGAAATGCAGGACGCCGTGCCCGTGACGCTCGGGCAGGAATTCAGCGCCTTTGCCGAGGCCATCGCCCGCGACCGCTGGCGGCTCTACAAAGTAGAGGAACGGCTCCGCCAGGTCAATCTGGGCGGCACGGCCGTGGGGACCGGACTCAACGCGGAGCCGAGCTACATCTACAGCGTTGTGGAAGAGCTACGGGCCATCACCGGATTGGGGCTGGCCAGGGCTGAAAATACCATCGATCTGACCCAAAATGCCGACGTCTTCGTGGAAGTCTCGGGGCTTCTCAAAGCCGCCGCCGTCAACCTGGCCAAAATCGCCGGGGACCTGCGGCTGCTTTCCTCGGGACCGCTGGGTGGGCTGGCTGAAATCAGGCTGCGGCAACGGCAGGCCGGTTCGTCGATTATGCCGGGAAAGGTGAATCCGGTCATCCCGGAAATGGTCACTCAGGTTGCGCTCCAAGTGATGGGCAACGACCAGGTGATCGCCGCCGCCGCGGCCGGCGGGCAACTGGAATTGAACGCTTTTCTCCCCCTTATCGCCCACAACCTGCTCCACTCACTGGAAATGCTCATCAACGTCGTCAACCTCTTCACCACGCATTGCATCCAGGGAATCCAGGCGAACCCCGACCGCTGCCGCCGGTGGCTGGAAGAAAGCCACGCCTTCATCACGGCCCTGACGCCTTACCTGGGATACGATGCCGCGGCCGACCTGACCAAACTCGCTCTCCGCGAAGGGAAGCAGCTGAAGGAGGTCCTGCTCGAGTCGGGCTTGTTTACGGAAGAAGAGCTCAACGCTGTGTTCACGCCCGGTCAGCTGACCAGGCCCGGGGTGGCCGGGGCAAAATTTCTGAAGAAAAGGGGAAATCGAAGTGAAGGGCAGTCTTAACGAAACCCCGCGGGGAAGCCGCTTGCATATAGCCATCTACGGGAGGCGCAATACCGGGAAATCGAGCCTCATCAACGCCCTCACCAACCAGGAAGTGGCCATCGTCTCCAGCGTGCCGGGGACCACCACCGATCCGGTTTTCAAATCCATGGAGATCCTCCCCGTCGGCCCCGTGGTGATCATCGATACGGCGGGGATCGACGACGTTGGGGAACTCGGAGCGCTCAGAATCAAGAAAACCGTGAGGGTGCTCAACCAGGCCGACCTGATCATTCTGGTCCTGAATGAGGGGCAGGTGCTGGATGAGCGGGAGTTCGATCTGGTGCGAAAGGCCGGGAAGCAGGGGGTGCCGGTGGTGGGAGTGCTGAACAAGGTTGACCTGAATCCGGAAGCCGATCCCGCTGAGTTCGAGCAATCGCTGGGGATCAAGGTGCTGCCCGTGAGCGCCGTCACCCGCCAGGGCATCGACAGCCTGAAACAGGCCATCATCCGCTCGGCGCCCAAGGACTGGTCGGCGCCGACCATCGTCGGGGACCTCATCAATCCCGGCGATACCGTGATGCTGGTGGTTCCCATCGACCTGGCGGCCCCAAAAGGCAGGATCATCCTGCCCCAGGTCCAGACCATCCGGGATATCCTCGATCATGACGCCATTGCCCTGGTTGTCAAGGAGCGCGAAATCAAGAAGGCGTTGGCCGGTCTCACCGAAAAGCCAAAAATCGTTGTCACCGATTCCCAGGCTTTCCTCAAAGTGGACGCCGACACCCCCAAAGACGTCATGATGACCTCATTTTCCATTCTCTTCGCCCGCTACAAAGGGAATCTGGAGACGCTTACCGCCGGCGCCCTGGCGGTGGATCGGCTGCGGCCCGGGGACAAAGTCCTGATTGCCGAAGCCTGTACGCACCATCGGGTGGCGGACGATATCGGCACCGTGAAGATTCCGCGCTGGCTGCGCCAGCAGGTGGGCGGCGAACTGCATTTCGAGTGGTCAAGCGGCATCGAGATGCCGGAACATCTCGAACAATATCAATTGATCGTTCATTGCGGCGCCTGCATGATCAACCGCAAGGAGATGCTCCACCGCATCCTGCAAGCCACCAGTGCCGGCGTCCCCATCGTCAACTACGGCGTGCTGATCGCCCGCATGCACGGGATTTTGCGTCGAGCGCTGGCGCCTTTCCCGGCCGCCCTGCGACTGCTGGATGAGCAATCGGCCGCAGCCGGCGACTGAGACGATATTTTCGAATGAAACCAACATGGTCATGCGGCACATGACCTCCGTGTGCAATCTCTTGAATAGCCCGAGCTACCAAGGCAAAGCCGGCATGGAGCCATAAGGAGACTCTGATGGCAGCTCTGATTCCATCAACGTACGAGGAGAGACTGAAATGGCTGCGAACAAGGCTGATTTTATCGATCATGAGAAGATTGTGAGGTTGCTTGAGGCGGCAAAAGACGCCTACTCCCGCAACGACGTGGCGCGGATTATCGACAAAGCAGCTTTATCCGATGGGCTGACCCCCGCGGAGGTGGCAATGCTCCTGCAAGTGGAAGACGCCGAATTGCTGGAGATCGTCTATCGGACCGCCAAAGACATCAAAGAACAGATCTACGGCAAGCGACTGGTGTTCTTTGCGCCCCTGTATATCAGTGACTACTGCGTGAACAATTGTGTTTACTGCGGCTATCGGCGCCATAACGAGTTTGACCGGCGGCGCCTGACCATGGATGAGATCAGAAGAGAGGTGGCGGTGCTCGAGGAAATGGGACACAAGCGCATCGCGCTCGAATGCGGCGAGCATCCCAAGGAATGCCCGCTCGAATATGTCCTCGACGCTATTGACGCCATCTATTCGGTGAAGGTCAAACAGGGCAACATCCGTCGGGTCAACGTGAATATCGCCGCCACCGCCGTGGAGGCCTATCGGCGGCTGAAGGAAGCCAAAATCGGGACGTATATCCTGTTCCAGGAAACCTACCATCGGCCGACGTATGCCGCAATGCATCCTTTCGGACCCAAGAGAGACTATGATTGGCATACCTGCTCCTTCGACCGGGCCATGGAGGGAGGGATCGACGACGTCGGGTCGGGCGTGCTGTTTGGGCTCTACGACTATAAATACGAAATCCTTGCGCTCCTGCTGCACGCCCTGCATCTGGAGGAGGTGTTCGGGGTCGGACCGCACACCATCTCCGTACCGCGCCTCCGACCCGCCCGTGGCGTCAACCTGGAAACCTTTCCCCACCTCGTTGGCGACGCCGATTTCAAGAAAATCATCGCCATCCTGCGGCTGGCTGTGCCCTACACCGGGATGATTCTTTCCACTCGGGAGACCGCGGATTTCAGGGACGAGCTCGTCTCGGTCGGGATCTCTCAGCTGAGTGCGGGTTCCTGCACGGGGGTCGGCGGCTATTGCCGGGAAAACAACGAAGATCGTCCGGAACAGCGACGCCAATTCAACATCGAAGACCACCGCAGCCTGGATGAGGTCGTCGCCAGCATCTGCAAGTCCGGCTATATCCCCAGCTTTTGCACCGCCTGCTACCGCAAGGGCCGCACGGGCGACCGCTTCATGGCCCTGGCCAAAACCGGTCAAATCCAGGACGTCTGCCAGCCTAACGCCATCCTCACCTTCAAGGAATTCCTCCTTGACTATGCCAGTTCGGAAACGAGAACAATCGGCGAGGAGGCTATCAAGGAGCATCTCATGTTGATCCCGAACGCCAAGGTGAGGCAGGTGACGGGAAAGCGGCTGGCGCTGATCGAGGAGGGTTCCCGAGACCTCTATTTTTAGGGGCTGTTCAAGAATAACCTGCATGCCTTCTGACCACTGCTTCATCCACGAAGTCACACGAAGAGATCATGTCGCGTCCTTCGTGCGTTTCGTGATGAAACAAGATGGTTTTTTGGGCAACGGCTCACTGGAGCGAT
>CAZDKX010000085.1:0-16105 GCA_964505935.1 uncultured Syntrophobacteraceae bacterium | reverse complement strand
CCTTTCACCATTCCTTCCAAGAAATCATCTTAAAAACGCCCTGAAATTCCTTTTTTCCAACCACGGAGGGCACGAAGAAATCGCTTTCTATATTTCCAGTCCTTGGTGCTCTTCGTGCCTACCGCACCCCGTGAACAGAATGACCACAATTACCACAGTGAACAAAAAACTATAAATGTTCCAAATATTTACACGTGATTTTCGCGACGGTATGGTTCCTCCGCATGCAGATGGCAACGGTTTCAAATGTTCAAAAGGTGGTCGGAGGTTTTCGCAGGATTGAAGTGCTCCAGCAACCCACGGCATTCTCACAGGGGGCATAGGGTCCCGGAGCTGCCAAAAGAGAAGGAGGGTCAAGATGTTCTGGATTGAGTTTGCGGTTCTTCTGCTGGCAATCTACATCGGTATTCGGGTCGGTGGGATCGGCCTCGGCCTGATCGGCGGCACTGGCGTAACCGTCTTCACCTTTGCCTTCGGCATGAAACCGGGCTCGCCGCCCATCGATGTCATGCTCATCATCTTGGCGGTAGTGGCGGCGTCTTCGACCCTCCACGCAGCCGGCGGCCTGACTTATATGGTTCAGCTGGCAGAGAGACTGCTGCGCAAACACCCCAAGTACATTGTCTTTCTGGCGCCATTCTGCACCTATATTTTGACTATGGCGGTCGGGACCGGTCATGCCGTCTACATGCTGCAGCCGATCATTGCCGATGTCGCCTATAAGACCGGCATTCGTCCAGAACGCCCCATGGCAGTCTCCTCCATTGCCTCTCAAATGGGCATCACGGCGAGCCCGATCGCCGCAGCGGTAACGAGCTTCCTCGCCATGGCCCTCAAAGCGGGACATAACATCACCCTCCTGAATATTCTCAGCGTGACCATCCCGGCCACCGCCATTGGCGTCTTTCTTGCGGCGCTCTGGAGCCTGAGACGCGGCAAAGACCTGGACAAGGATCCCGAATTCAAGGAGCGGATGAAAGACCCATTGTTCCGGGCTCAGTTGGAAGAAGGGGCAACCCTTCTGGACGAAGCCATCTCATTGAGGGCCAAGATGTCCGTGTTGCTCTTTTTTGCGGGCGTCCTGGCGATCGTCTTGATCGCCATGTTCAAGCTCGCTCCCGTGGTCGACAATAAGCCGGTGTCCATGACCATCATCGTTCAGATCATCATGCTCACCACCGGTGCGGTCACGATGCTCTACTCACGCGCCAAGGCGGCGGAAATCGCTGCTTCCTCCGTCTTTAGAGCGGGCATGGTGGCTGTCATCGCGATCATGGGTATCGCCTGGATGAGTGAGACCTTCATCGAGACGAACAAGAAAATCCTGGTCGAGAACATGCAGGCCATGGTCAGCCACTACTCCTGGCTCTTTGCGGTGGCAATGTTCGCGGTTTCGGCATTCGTCAAAAGCCAGGCGGCAACCTTGCTGATCATGGTACCCATCGGGCTGGCCCTCGCCCTTCCCATGAATCTTCTCATCGGCATGATTCCCGCTTGTTATGCCTATTTCTTTTTTTGCTTCTACCCAAGCGATCTTTCGGCCATCAATTTTGACCGGACCGGCACCACCCGTATCGGCAAGTACCTTTTGAATCACAGCTTCATGATCCCCGGCCTGATCGGGGTCGGAACCGCGACCGTGGTCGGTTACCTGATCGGCGCATTCTTGCTGAGCGTTTAGCGCAAGGGTAGAGCTGGAATGGACTGTCGTTTGGAATCACGGCCATGGTGGCAATTCCAGAGCAAAACCATCCGAAAGGAGAGTCAGATGAAGAAATTAGCAGTGGTCACGAACATAGCCTTGGCGATCCTCCTTGCAGCCGGGATAACGGCCGTGACGGCCGGATCCGACGAACCTTCAATCAAGGTGGGAGTGGTGCTCCCGTTGACCGGAGATCTCTCAAAATTTGGGCAGATTGAAAAGAATTCCCTTGCCATGGGGCTGGACGAAATCAATGCCGCCGGTGGGGTAAGAGGCAGGCCGATTGTGCTCATGTTCGCCGATGATGGGTCAAAAGTGGAGACGGGTCGCTCAGCGGCCGAAAAACTGATCGATCAGGACAAAGTAATCGCTTTGACCGGCGGTTACTCCTCCGATGTTACTCTTGCGCTGGGAGCCGTGGCGGAACGCCGTCACGTGCCTTTCCTCATCACCACTGGGTCGGCGGACATGATCACCGAGATGGGCTGGGACTATGTGTTCCGCCTCAACCAACCCGTCAGTGAGTATTCGAAAACGCTTGTCGATTTTCTCCAGGACGTGATGAAGCCCAATAGCGTAGCCATCATTCATGACAAGGGCTTGTTTGGTCGAGCAGGTGCCATCGAGTTCTCCGAACAGGCATCCGAAGCGGGGTGGAAGATCACCATGCAGGAAGGCTATGAGCCGGGTACTACCGATCTAAAACCGCTGCTCACCAAGGCCAAGGCGGCCAAGCCCGACGTAGTCTACATGATTGCTTACGTCAAGGAAGCAGCCCTGCTTGTGAAACAAGCCAGAGAGCTGAACTTCACCCCCTGGGTATTCGCGGGCGCCGGGGCTGGCTTCACCTTGCCCGAATTCAAAGAACTGGCCGGAGAAGCTGCCGAAAACGTGCTTTCCGCAACTCTCTGGACCCCTCAGGTCCCCTATCCGGGAGCGAAGGAATACTACAACAACTATCTGAAACTATATGGGACCGAACCCGACTATCATGGTGCCGAGGCCTATGCTTCCATTCACGTTCTTGCCGACGCCCTCAAGAGGGCCAAGGAACTTACGCCGCAGGGCCTTCGCGAAGCTCTTGCGAAAACGAACATGATGACCGCCTTTGGTCCCGTCAGGTTCACCTCATACGGGAACAAGAAGCAGCAGAACACCCTGCCCACCTATTTGGTGCAGTGGCAAAAAGGCGCATTGGAAACAGTCTGGCCGGCGATCATCGCCACAAAGCCTTTTCAGTACGCTGACAAATAAACGGCAGTCGTCCCCCTGGCCCGCCGGCTGGTTTTCATCCGGAAACCCCCGAATTTTAGAATCAGCCGGAGGGGAGGGGTTTATCCCTCCCCGAGAGAGCTCGGGATTTCATAATGTTAGCGTGTGGGCATAAAGTTCGCCCCCACAGCGCCGGCAGAAACAGGGCCTTTCCGGACGGGCACCAGCCCTAAAAGGTCAACGCGATTTCCGTGAGTATCACCTTCACCTGACGAACCCTCTCCGTTGACAATCGGCTCGCGGGGAGAACGGTTCAATGAGCGCGCAGTCTTCGGCATAACCAATCCCCGCTTGCATCCTCCACTATTAACCGGCATACTGCAGGTGATACGGAGCCGCCTGGAAGTCTGCCCTCAGGATTTCATCGCAACCCTCCACTCTTCCCGAACGGCGGTTCAGAGCCATGTGCCGACTTCTTTTACCGGACGAGGAACCTGCGGCATGAAATTCGATCGGGACCAGAGACCTGCCAAATACTACCTTCTATTTCTTCTAGTCATGGCGCTCCTCCTGATCGCCTACACGGTTGCGGGATTTTGGGTCCTGCCCGGGGTGATGAAATCCCTCCTGCAGAAGCATCTCAGCGCAGCCCTGCACCGCCCGGTGACGATCGAACGGGTCATCGTCAACCCTTATGAACTCGCCCTGGCCATCAAGGGCTTCACGGTCTGGGATCAGAATGCCACTGCCGGGGATCAGAACAGCACCCACATCTTCCTGGCCTTCGAGGAGCTAGCCGCCGTGGTGCAGGGGGGCTCGCTGGTGGAACGCGCCCCGATCCTGAGGGAAGTGCGGCTCGAGGGGCCTTATGTGGGCATATCGCGTAAAGCTGATGGCCGCTTCAATTTCTCCGATCTCCTGGCAGCCCCGTCACAAGCTCCGGAGCCTTTGCCGGCGAAGTCCCTCGATGCTGCCTCAAAGCCCGAGGGCAACGCTTCCCTGCAATCGTCGGGCACAGCCCCTGTCGAGCCAAGAATCATCAAATTCTCGGTCCACAACATCCAGATCGCCAACGGCACGATAGATTATTACGACGAGGCCAGGGGTGAGAGAGAGCGGATCGCCAACCTTGGCCTCGACCTGCCGCTGGTTTCCAGTCTTGGAGAGGCTGCGGACGGAACCGTCGATTTGACCATAAAGGCCCAGATCAATGACAGTCCTCTCTCCGTGCTCGCCCGCGGCCAGCCTTTTATCGCCCGCCCCAAATGGGCTGTCGAGATGGAGCTGCAGGCCCTTAATCTTCTGCAGTACGTCGCCTATCTACCACCTGAATTCCAGTTCAAGGTGCGGTCGGGGATGGTCGAGGCCAGAGCCGGCCTGACCTATGCGCAGGGCGACAATGAGACCGTGCTCAAAATCTCCGGAGAAGCCGGGCTAACCGACTTTGAAGCCGTCGACCGCCATGACGCCAAGCTGATCAAACTCCCCCAGGTCAAGATCGGCCTGGAGTCTTTCGAACCCCTCGACGGCAAGCTGCATCTCTCCCGGATCTTGATTCAGGCCCCCGACCTGACGCTGTCACGTGGCTCCGACGGGATTCTGAATGTGCAGAAGCTCGTCACGACAGGCAGGACCAAGCAGGAAGAGGATAGCGCCGGCAAGGAGAAAGAGGGTTTTCGGGTCGCCATTGATGGCATCGATCTTGTTGAGGGCCGGATCGGGGTCTCAGACCAGGCAGTCGAGCCGGCGTTTCACACCGGGCTGGAAGGGCTCAACCTGAGCATCAAGGGGTTCACCAACGCGCCGGGAGCGAAGGCCGCCGTGGTGTTCGCCTCCAGGACCGGCGACAACGAGACCATCGGTATCGAAGGCTCGCTCACCGCCGACCCCCTTTTGTGGGAGGGGAGGATTGACCTTTCGGGCCTGAAGCTTGCCAAGTACGCACCGTACTATCGGAAAGAGATCCTCTTTGACATTCTGGACGGACAGCTGGGGGTTACCTCCAACATGAGAATTGCCGCAAGGGGCCAGGAGGCGGCCTTTGACATTACCGACCTGGCGTCGTCCCTGACGGCCCTCAAGCTCAAGAAACCGGATGAAACCGGCAATTTCCTCGAACTGCCCGATCTCCGGGTCAGGGGGGTCACCCTGAATCTGGCGGAAAAAGCCGTGATCATCGCTGAGCTTTCCTCCGAGATGGCAAAGCTTTCCACCATCCGTGACGACAAAGGGGCCTTCAACCTCCAGCAGCTGATTCCCGTCTCCCCGGAACCAACCGTTTCAGCTCCGACGAACGGGGCAGGCCCGGGAACCGCTCCAACTCCCTGGAGAGTCCTGCTGCAAAGACTTGCCGTAAAAGACTATACGATTCGCTTCGATGACCGGATGATGCCTGAACCCAGCACCTTCCTGCTCGATCAGCTCAAGCTGGAGGGCCGAGATATCGCCGCCGATGAGGAAGCCAAGCCCCATTTCATGCTTTCCTGCCGGGTAAACGAAGGAGGGTCGCTCCAGGTGGAAGGCGACCTGAAACCCTCGCCCCTCTTCGCCGACCTCAACCTCTCGCTGAAAGATCTGGAGCTCCCGCCCGTTCAGCCGTATCTTCCCCCGGATATCAAAGTCAAAATCAAGGCCGGCAAGCTTTCCGCGGGCGGAAAAGTGTTGCTGGCCATCCCCCGAGACGGCAGCTTCAACACCTCTTACGTGGGAAACGTGTTGCTTTCGGATTTCTCCTCGGCGGACACTCTTGCCGGGGAGCCCCTGCTGGGCTGGAAGAGCCTGGAGATGAAAGGGGTGGATGCCGGCAACAACCCGGTCAGGGCTTCGATCAAGCGGATCGACTGGAAGAACTTCTTCGCCCGGATCGCCATCAGCGCCGAAGGGAAAATCAACATACTGCAGCTGATGGGGTCTGAAACCCAGGCCAAAGCGGCGGGAACAGTCGGCGAATCAGCAAGGGCGCCGGGAACGGTGGACAAGGCCGCTGCGAAAGAGCGGGAAGCCCCGGCGAAACCAGCCGAAATCGCCCGGCGGGGGCGCCGGGTGGCACCCCCCGAAAGGAAAGCCGAACAGCCGGCAGCGATCACCATCGACCAGATTGCCCTGCAGAACGGGACGATCTCGTTTTCCGACAACCTGATCAAACCCAACGTCCATGCCCAGATGTTCGACGTGGGAGGCACCATTTCCGGCCTTTCGTCCAGGAAGGATATGCTCGCCGATGTGAACCTTCGCGGCAAGCTTTACCGCAGCTCTCCCCTGGAGATCACCGGCAAGCTCCGCCCCTTTCCCGACAATCTCTTCGCCGACCTGAGCGTCAACTTCAAGAACATCGATATGACCCGCTGGGACCCCTACGCCCGTAAATACGTCGGCTATACCCTCGATAAGGGCAACCTCCAGTTGGAGCTGAAATACCTGCTGGCCAAAACCAAACTGGATGCTCAGAACAACATCGTGCTCGACCGGCTGACCTTCGGGGAAAAGGTAGACAGCCCCGAGGCGACGACCCTGCCGGTCAAATTCGCCATTTCGCTCCTTCAGGATCGCAATGGCCAGATCGAGCTGGGCATCCCGATAAGCGGTGATCTGGATGACCCCAAATTCAGCCTTGGCAGTACCATCCTGACCTTTTTCAAGAACCTCATCATGAAAGCGATCACCGCCCCCTTCGCCCTTCTCGGGGCCCTGCTCCCCCAGGGGGTGGACAATATCGACTGGATTGACATGGACCCCGCCAGCGGAAAGGTCCCGGAAGCCGGTTTGCAGAAGCTCGAAGCGCTGGCAAAGGTGCTCCAGGACCGCCCCAATCTCGAGGTCGACATCCAGGGGACCATTCAAAGCAAGAGCGGCAAAGAGATCCTCCGGCAACAGCTCTTCCGGGACAAGCTCAAAGCGCAGAAGCTCAAGGAAATGATGAAGGGGGGCGGCGCCTCCGTGGCCCTCGACCAGGTGACCATCACCCCGGATGAGGCCGAGAAGTATCTCAAAATGGCCTACGACGCAGAATTCCCCAAAGAGGGCCTGGACCGCATCAGGATCTTCAAGAAAACCCCGGCAGACGACATGAAAGCCCGTTTGCTGTCAACCATCGCGGTAACCGACGAGGATGTCCGCTCCCTGGCCTACGATTGGGCGCTTAAGGTGAAAGAATACCTTCAGGAAACCGGTAAAATCGAGGCGAGGCGCATGTTCCTCCTGGAACCTTTCCTCTCCGGCACAGCCGATCCCGCTAAAACCAAAGGCAATGGCGTAACCCTGAAGTTGAAATAGCACTGCCTGCCGACGGTGCGGCATGCAGGCCCAAGCCACCCTCCAAAGCCCCCTGGTTCATGTCAGTCCGCCACTGACGATCACCCCATGCCGCTCATCAGCCGCTGGTAACGCCGCTTGCCTTGAAGACCAGTTCCGGAGTCTTCAGGAAGACCTTGGTGTCGGGCGGCACCGATTCGGTCAGCCAGACGTTGCCGCCGATGACCGAGCGCGCTCCGATCACCGTCTCGCCGCCCAGGATGGTGGCCCCGGCATAGATGATGGCGTCATCTTCAATGGTCGGATGGCGCTTCTTGTTCCGGTAGCGCTCCCCGGCGTCCTTGGGGAGGGAAAGCGCACCCAGCGTCACGCCCTGATAGAGCCTCACGCGGTTGCCGATTTCGGCGGTTTCGCCGACCACCACCCCGGTGCCGTGGTCGATGAAAAAGCTTTCCCCAATGTGAGCCCCCGGATGGATATCGATGCCCGTCAAGCTGTGTGCGTATTCGCTCATGATGCGGGGAAGGAAAGGCACCTCCTGGTGCCAGAGCTCATGGGCTACCCGATAGACGGTGACGGCAAAGAGTCCCGGATAGCTGAAAATCACTTCGTCGTAGCTCTTGGCCGCCGGATCGCCTTCATAGGCCGCGCGCACATCGGCAGCCAGCATCGCGCGCAGGGCGGGAAGCCGCCCCATGAAGTCGACCGTAACCCGCTGGCCTCGATCTTCACATTGGACACAGGGGAGATGGTGGCGAATGCAGTCGTGCCGCAGGGCCACGGTGATCTGCTGCGAAAGATGCTCGAACAGCGCCGTGGCCTCCTGCCCGAAGTAATAGCTCAGATTGAACTGTTCGAGGCGGGTGCGGATAAAATACCCCGGGTAGAGGATGCGGCAGATCCGCTGCACAATATCGATGACCGCATCCCGGGAAGGGATGGGTTCCGGCCCGACATGGTCGAAGCAGTTCTCCCGGCTGCAGGAATGGACCAGCTGATCCACCACGCCGGGGATCTCCTCGCGGAATTGCCGGCTCGCGGCAACCTCGGTCTTGCATTGATCCATCAGTGTCTTGTCGTCCATGGCCCCTTTTTCTGCTGCAGCACCATTGCCTTCACGCCGTGCCGCATTGCCGGTTTCCCGTCCAATAGGGGGAGAGGTTCCGCAGCGTTTCGACGATGGGCGGCAGCTTCTCGATCACGAAATCGATCTCCTCCTCGGTGTTGTAAACGCTGAGGCTAAAGCGGATGGAGCCATGAGCCATGGTGAAGGGCACTCCCATGGCGCGGAGTACGTGGGAAGGCTGGAGCGACCCGGAGGTACAGGCCGAGCCGGAAGAGGCACAGATCCCGAATTCATCCATCATCAGCAAAATCGACTCGCCTTCGACAAACTCGAAGCTGATGTTCGAGGTATTGGGCAGACGGTTCACGCGGTCGCCGTTGACCCGGCTGTTGGGCACCCGCCGCAGGAGCTCGTTCTCGAGCTTATCGCGCAGGCGCTTGACCCGGGTATTTTCCGCTTCCATGTTCTGCCCGGCCAGCTCACACGCCTTGCCCAACCCGATGATGCTTGGCGTGTTTTCGGTGCCGCCGCGGCGCCCCTTCTCCTGATGTCCCCCGATCAGGAAAGGAGAAAAGCGCGTACCCCTGCGGACATAGAGAACGCCGATGCCCTTGGGGGCATGGAGCTTGTGACCCGAAATCGACAGCATGTCGATGGCGCTCTTACCGAGATTGATGGGGATTTTCCCCACAGCCTGAACGGCATCGGTGTGGAACAGGATGCCCCGGGCCCGGGCCAGCTCCGCTGCCTGTTCGATGGGAAAAAGCACACCGGACTCATTGTTGGCCCACATGAGGCTCACGATGGCCGTATCCTGGCTAAGGCTTCTGCGGTACTGCTCAAGATCGAGTCGCCCTTCGCCGTCAACCGGCAACTCGGTTATCCGATAGCCTTCATTTTTCAGCTGGGCGCACAACGCTCTCACCGCCGGATGCTCGACGCGGCTGGTCACAATGTGCCGCTTACCGGACTGGGAAATGAGGGCCGAACGAATGGCGGCATTGTCGCTTTCCGAACCGCAACTCGTGAAGATGATTTCATCGGTTGTGGTGCCGAGCAGCGCCGCCACCTGCTCGCGAGCCTGACGGAGCTTTCGCGCCACCTGGCCCCCGAAGGTGTGCATGCTCGAGGGGTTGCCGTAGAGTTCACCAAAATAGGGCAGCATGACTTCCAACACTTTCGGGGCAACCATGGTTGTGGCATTGTTGTCAAGATAGACGGTTTTCACGGGGTATCCTCCTCGACCACCAGTTCCGGCCAGACCAGTTCACGGAGTTTGATTTCGACGAAGTTTTTGAGGGTCAGGTTGGCAGCGTGGCAAGAAGAACAGGCGCCCCTTGCCGCCACAATCACCCGATTGCCGATGACATCGATGAGTTCAATATCACCGCCGTCGTGCTTGAGCGATGGCCGGATTTCCCGTTCGATGGTTTCTTCAATCATTTTAATTTTTTGGATGTTCGAGAGCCGGGGTTTGGGCAAAGGAGCGGCTTCCATTTCTGCCCGCACCCGGTCCAGGATCTCCTGGATGTACCCGTGACAGTTGCCGCATCCCCCTCCCGCCTTGGTGTAATTCGTGACTTCCTCGATCGACGTCAGGTGATTCTCACGAATGGCCCGTTCGATTTCGCGGTCGGTGACCCCGAAGCATTCACAGACAATCTGGCCTTCGACGACCTTTTCCGGAGTGCCCTTGTAATGGGCGATGGCCGCTTCCAGGGCCTCACGCCCCATCACCGAACAGTGCATCTTTTCCTCGGGAAGGCCGCCAAGATACTTGGCAATGTCCTGATTGGTAATCTTCTCGGCTTCTTCGACGGACATCCCTTTGATCATTTCGGTGAGGGCGGATGCGGAAGCAATGGCACTGGCACAGCCAAAGGTCTTGAATTTGGCTTCCGTGATCCGCTTATTCTCGTCCAACTTGAAAGTCAGTTTGAGCGCATCCCCACAGGCAATGGAACCGACTTCGGCAACTCCATCCGGATTCTCCACCTCCCCCACGTTGCGTGGATTCAAAAAGTGCTCCCTGACCTTGTCGGTGTAGTCCCACATTGTCTCTACTCCTGAGCTAAATTGTTCCCATCAGCAAGCTGAAAACAGATTTTATTCTAACTATTCTCAACACCTTATGCAACCTAATGGTCACCAGACTCCAGCCCCCACCGTAAGGTTCACCTCCCCGGTGCGGGTCACCGTAACCAAACGTGCGGACTGGGAAACGGCATTGGTATTCAGGAGGAGCGCCCGGAACTGCTGAGAATGCTGGCCCGCATTGAAGACGGGCACGCCGCCCACCTCGTCCCCGATGCGCCCGCTCATCCAGGGTGCTTCATGGACATGGCCGTGAAGCGATACCAGCAGCCGGCCCGTGGCACCCCAGCGTTCAATGAAGCGTCTGACTGCCAGGCTGCCCACATGGAAGCCGGTTGCCATCTGGTCCAGCGCGGTCTGCCGGGGGGGCGCATGAGAGACGAAGATGAAAGCGCGGTCATGCAGCAAAGGATTCTCGAGCAGGGCTGAAAGGGCGTCGAGATCGTCTTCGATGGTGCCCTGCCAAGGCGTCAAATCATGAGGGAGAGCCTGGCCTGAAGCGGTGACATAGCCTGATTTCACCACCCGCTGCCCCGACAGTCCGTCGTGGTCGCGGCAATCCGGCTTCTCGGCATCCTTGACGGCAAAAGGGGTCGGATTGACCGTCATGTAACCGACGATCAGGAGACTTTCCGTCAATTCCACCACACGCTGGTGAAGGAGGTGGAAATCCATGCCATCCCGCGCTTCCATGAGAGGCCTTGCGGCAGCAAGATCATCGTTGCCCAGGTCGAGCAGCACCGGCGTTTGGGGAAAGACTTCATGGAACGTCTGGAGGCGCGGTAGCAGCACGCTGCTCACCCAGCGCCGATGGGGCTCGATGGAATCCGCAATGGAGCCTTTCCAGTCGGGGATGAGATCCCCCCCGATGATCACCACCTCCGGAAGCAGCGCTTCCGCAGCTTTCAGCAACCGCCCGAGATGCCCCGGATGAACATGAGTGTCAGCAGCAAAAAGGATCTTCATTTCCCTTCACTCTTCACGCCTCACCCCTCACTATCCGTGGCAGAACTTCACCTGCTTTCCCAAGAATGCTGAGATCATAGACATCGGTGTAGGGCGTTGCTTCCAGATTGATTTCCGCCACAAAGGCGCCCCGTCTGCGAGCGGCGGCTCCCATGGAGGCCGCTGGCTGCACGACTCCCGAAGTGCCAATAACCAGCATCGCCTGGCAGGCCTCAATGCTCCGGTACGCCCGATCCAGAATCTCCGGGTCCAGCATCTCGCCGAACCATACGACATTGGGCCGAAGCAGCCCGCCACACGATTCACAGGCCGGCAATGCGGGGAGGGGCACCCGACGGTCCTCGGTCGTCCTGCCGCAGTCGGTGCAGCGCACCCACCAGATATTGCCATGCAGTTCGATCATCTTGCGGCTGCCGGCAGTCTGGTGCAGCCCATCGATATTCTGAGTAATCAGGGCAAAATCCCCAAAACGGTTTTCCATCGCGACGAGAGCCTGATGGCCGGGATTAGGGTGGAGAGGAGCCAGGACCTCGCGGCGCCAATTGTAGAATTCCCAGACCAAGCGGGGATTCTCCGCAAAGGCCTCGGGGGTGGCCAGGTCCGTTGCGCGATACTGGTGCCAAAGCCCACCCTGCCCTCTGAAGGTGGGGACCCCGGATTCCGCGGAAATGCCGGCACCCGTTAACACGGCAACCCTCTCGCACGGGGCAAGTTTTTCCTTGAGCAACCGAATCTTATTCTCGTTCGACCCTTCGTCCATAGCGCAACCCTCCCTCCCAATCCATCCCTTTGCTCACTTTTCTGTAAATCAATTGCAAACTAATATATTTTATTGCCGTCAGCAGCAACAAGAAGTCGCATCCGATGTCTGCTTTGCAGACCAAGTGAACCGTCTGGTGAGGGGCTTAAACGATGAATGAACTGATTGCAGGGTGTTTTCAGATGGAGGTGGTGCCGGGAGAAGCTGAGGAGAATCTCAAGAAGGTGGCAGGAAGTCTTCCCCGGCTGCAGTCTGCCCATTGTCAACTGGTGGTTTTTCCTGAAATGTGGACCAGCGGCTTCCCCTACCCGGCTCTGCAGAAAATGGCCGACCATACGCCGAAGGTGCTGGCACAGCTGAAGGAGTGGGCAACACGGTATCGGATGACCCTGGTCGGCAGTCTGCCCGAAGCTGAGGGAAGCAAGATTTTCAACGCCAGTTACGTGGTTGACACCAACGGCGAAATTGCCGGTAAATACCGCAAAATGCATCTGTTTTCGCTTACCGGAGAACCTGACTACTTCGAGCGGGGGAGGGCCCCTTTGGTCTGCGACACCAGTGCGGGCCGCCTCGGCATCGCCATCTGCTATGATCTGCGCTTTCCCGAACTCATCCGCCGCCTGGCCCTGGACGGCGCCGAGATCGTCTGCCTTTCAGCACTCTGGCCGGTGCCTCGAGTCGAACACTGGTCATTGTTGTTGCGCAGCCGGGCCATTGAAAACCAGCTCTTCGTCATCGGCTGCAACGGCTGCGGGATGGAAGGAACCACTCGCTACGGGGGAGCTTCGGCCATCATCTCGCCGACCGGAAAGGTGCTGGCCGAGGCCGCCGCCAAGGAGGAGATCGTCACTGCCAGCCTTGACTTTGCAGAAATGGCAGAATTTCGGCGACATATTCCCTGCTTTATCGATCGCCTGCCGGGAAGCTATGGGATCGTGTGACGCTGATTCATTACAGTAGCCTCTTGACCTGGATGATATGATTTGAAGCGGGAAGATATCCATCTTTCCCCCTCCGGAGAGAGTCAGGTTCCCCCCTCCTCCTTCCTGACTCTCTCTCACCCCTAATCCACCCCCCCTCTCAAATACAGCCATTTTTTACCACAAATAGGGCGATTACCCTATTTACCGCCCTCGCGATATTGTCATGATTGATAGCGTTTTCTCCGGCATGTTGCCCCACGGCATGCCTTTTCGGCCTCGGGTTAAGCCGGGATCGAACCAGGCTGCGGGAAAATTGGCCATTTCAAGGACCACCCGCACAGAGGTCCTGGTTCTTCAAGAGACTTCGGTGACGCAGTGGCCTGCTCATTTTCGAGACACTCAACAGCCCTCGCTCAATACCTCGGCAGCCTGACCTGACCCGCACAGCCCAGAGCGTCGCAACAGAGTCTGAAATTGTCCCGAATCTCGGCTCTAAAGGGGCGGTCCTCAGTATGACCAACTGCTGTCGAGCGGAAGGGTTCGGGGGAAATCGTGCTGATGCTCCGGGCAAGAGTTCTGGCAGGAGGAGCAGGAGATGAAAAGAGAGCAGGAATATGCGGCCATGGTTCGCCTGATGAGTGTTGACGAGCGCTGTGAGGTTATCTCCAGATACGGGAGATTATTGGAGAAGACCCCATCCCCGGTGGGACGGGAGGCGGATCTGCCATACCCGAAGGCAGTAATCAGAAAAGCCATCTATGAAGAACTCTGGGAGAACCCTGACTCTGAAAAGCGCAATTTCCTGGAAATCGCTTTGATACAGCTGGAATGCTTCCTGCCAGCGGATGAATTCAAGGTAGTCAACGATTTCAAACGCGCCAGCACCCGCGCCCAGGAGCTTGCCCGGAGTGGTAAGGCCATGGATATCGTGGCCTGCGCGGATCTCTTGAATCAGGATCAGGGCGACGAGGCGGTAGGAATCCTGGAGGACATGTCGCGCAGGATAAGGCGAAGAATCCTTGAAATCCGTACCATCAAGCTCCCTGTTTTCAACTCCAGAGCGTGTTGATCTTGCCGACGTCTTTCACCGTCAACGACAACCGGTTGCGAAAATCATCCCACCCAAGCTGGAAAACGACGTCCAAAGGATCACCACTGCGCCAGTCCTGCGGCAAATAGGCCCCTCCCTGCCAGAAGACTCCCTGGAGCCGCCCATTCAGCAACAGCTGGAGATGACGGCTATCTTTACCGAAGCACCGCTGTACCTGGACTTTGGTCCGGCGCACGGCAAAGGTGGGTAAAGGGTTCCCCACCCCGTGCGGTTCGAGTTGCCTGAGCACTCTGAAAAGGTCCTCCGAGGCGAGCGTCAGGTCGAGCTCGACATCCACTCTGCCTCGGGGAACAAAGAGCTCTTCCGGGTGGATGCCGGCGATTGCTTCAAAGCGTTCCGCAAATTTCTCCAGATTTTCTCGGGCCACGGTCAGGCCGGCTGCCATCTTGTGCCCTCCCCATTTCACCAGCAATTCCCGGCAGGACTGCAGCGCCGCATAGACATCCAGGCCGGGGATGCTGCGTGCGGAACCGCGGGCCAGACCGGTCTCATCATCGATGGCAAAGATGATCGCAGGACCATAGTGGAGCTCCTGTTGGACACGTGAGGCAATAATACCCACCACGCCATGGGACCATTCAGAATCACCCATGACCAAGGTTCGCCGACCCGACATTTCCTGCGAATAACGAGCGCGAACCTGATGGAGGATGCGCTCCTCCTGCTGTTGCCTTTTGAGGTTCAGCTGGTTCAGTTCCGCAGCCAGACGACCAGCCTCCTGCCGTTCCTCCGCCATGAGCAGCTCGAAGGCCAGACTCGCATCGGCCATCCGACCGGCAGCATTGATCCGCGGCGCCAGATTGAAGCCAATGTGGCCTGCAGTAATGGCTTTTCCGGCAAGGCCGGCCCTTTCCGAAAGCTCCCTGATCGGCAGATAGAGGTCAGTGTTCATGCAGCCCAGGCCACTCCGGGTGAGGATGCGATTCGCGTCAACCAGGGGCATGAGATCCGCCACCGTGCCGATGGTGGCCAGGGTCAGATATTTCCCTCCCAGTCGCGGAACCGTCACTTTCAAGTCTCCGGATAGCTGGCGCGTGCGGGCCAGGAAGAGGAGCGTCAGCCCGGCGGCACTGAAGTCCTTGAAACCGGCACCTGACAAAGGCTGCTTGGGATTCACCAGGACCGTCGCCGGAGCCACCTCATGATCGGAAACCTCATGATGATCGATCACAATGACATCGGCTCCCTGTCCTCGCGCCGCCGTCACCGCTCGGATGTCGTGAGTACCGCAGTCCATGGCCACAAAGAGGTCGGCATCGGGATGCTGAGAAACCGCTCGTTCCGGCACGCCATAGCCTTCCGCTCGCCTGGGGATGACAATATCGTAGTTGGTATGGCCAAGGTCCCGCAGAAAATGAGCCATCTGGGCGGCCGCGGTCACCCCGTCGCAATCGTAGTCGCTGACCAGCACAATCTTGTTGCCGGCGGCCAGATGCCGCACCATCAGGGCCGCCCCTGCATCCATTCCCTTCATGGCCAGGCAGGGCTCCAGGTCTCCCAAACTGCCGTTCAAGAACGAAGGCCCCGCATTGCGGTTTTTCAGAAGGACCGCCACCACCTCTTCAATCGATTTGGGTTTAGTCTTTTCGGCGATTTCCCATTTGCGTCGTACCATGTTCGGCCTTCCCCGCGCACCCTCCGCCACAACCGCCCCGCCATCGTGTCCCTCAGGAACATGCTAAAGGGGTTTTCACATCACTCACTCATCTTCCTTATCTAGCACAAATTCATGCAAATTATTTAAAATTATAGTAAAGACAGTCTACCTTGAGGCAAAGGCAGAGAATGCGCCGTGATCGATTATTTTCAGCTTGCGTCGATGGTCGTCGTGGAATAAAGAAGGGTACGAAAGTTTATGGTGGCCTGGACTGGCCGGGTTTCTCGGCTTCTGGGATGGTGTTGCCCCTGGTCCTCAGGGCATGAGCTGAAATGGGACAATGCCGGTTGGCATCATGGGAACTTTACCAAGGATTTGGCACCAGGAGCAGCTTATGATGATCGATACGCTCACCTATATGAG
>CAZDKX010000084.1:0-16139 GCA_964505935.1 uncultured Syntrophobacteraceae bacterium | reverse complement strand
CGCGACATGTCAACGTACGCCTGCCGGATGAGCCAGCCCAGGGGAAGCGGTGATGCAGGCGAGGCCCCCTCACCCCCCTGCGACATCTTCCGCCCAGGGGTTTTGTGCTGCAGCAGGAGGAGCCGTAGCGGCGATTTTGGCGGAAGGAGTGGTACCAGCGTGTGGATTTTCCCAAGTTGCCACTCCTGCGTCGGACTTTGTCCGGTGTACCGCAACAAGGTCATTGGACCTTTGTCCAATGGAAAGGGAGGCATCCTGGGAAGGACCGAGGAACAATTCAACAGCACACCGACCCAAATCGGCCAGGGATGGTGCTCCCATCTTGCCCATGACACGAGAGCGAATCACAGAAGATGCCCGAGGGCTTTTCCCAGCGAATGACCGTCACCGACCATGCATGCCACCGGTTTTTCTCCTGTCACGGCCGAACCGCATGGGTAGTGGGCAGGGTGAACCAGAACGTGGCGCCGCCTTCGGGGTTGTTTTGCGCTCCCATCATGCCGCCATGGGCCTTGATGATGGTTTGACTGATGGAAAGCCCCATGCCCAAACCCTCGGGCTTGGTCGTGTAAAACGGCTCGAAAAGGCGCTCAACATGGTCTTCGTCAATGCCCACCCCCCAATCCGTTACCGAGGCCTTGACCGTTGCGTTGTCCGCCATGGCGGTTCTGACCATGATCTTCCGCTGGGCTAAAGGCGCATTCCTCATGGCTGCGGCCCCGTTCAGAATCAGGTTCAGGATTACCTGCTGCAACTGGACGCCATCGCCGTGGACCGTCGCCGGTTCCCCGCTCAAATCCATGCCGATGGACAGGCCCTGGAGAAGGGAATCGGCCCGAATGAGATCGACAACCTGTTGAATCAGCCCGTTGAGATCCAAAGGTTCCTCATGCGGCTTTTCCTTCTTTACCAGGGCCCGGACTTTGCGGATTATCCGGCTTGCACGCTGGTTGTCCTGGATGATGTCGTCGAGGATCTGGCGGACCTCGCCGAGGTCCGGCGTGGCCTGCGAGAGAAAACGCTGGGCTGCTCCGGCGTTGCTCATGATCGCCGTCAGGGGCTGGTTGATCTCGTGGGCCAGGGAGGTGGTCAATTCGCCCATCATGGCGATCCGGGTCACGTGGGCAAGCTCCTCCCTCCGCCGCTGACCCTCGGCCTCGGCCTGCAACCGGTCGGTGAAATCCCGTGCGGCCGCATAGATCAGGTTGCCGGCCGGAGCTGAACTCCATTCCAGCCAGCGATACGAGCCGTCCTTGGCGCGGTACCGGTTTTCAAAATGGATCACCTGCTGCTGAGAGGCCAGCGTGGCAAGCACCTTCAAGGTAGGCTCCAGGTCGTCCGGGTGAACGAAATCAAGAAACTGTTTCTCCATGAGTTCGTCCCTGCTGTAGCCCAGAGTCCTTTCCCAGACCGGGTTCAAACGCAGGAAATAGCCGTCGCTGTTCGCGATGCACAATAGATCGAGGGTGAGATTGAAGAATTGAGTCAGTTCCTCCGATTTCTGCCGCAACGACTCTTCAGCCGATCTTCGGCGGCGTTTGTTGATCAGAAGCCCCGCGATCAGACCCGACTGCGCCGCGAAGAAGGCCAGAGCGCCTATGAGGTAAAACCTGAACTCCCAAAGCGTGACCTCACGGTTAATCACGATGCTTCCCTCGGGCAGGGCGTCTTCGTTCAGATTCCAGCGCCTGAGTTGCCGCCAGTCGAACATCGGTACGGGGGGAACATCCAGCAAGGCCGGGACATTATCCTGCGTCTTGATGCCCTGGAGGATCTCCAGAGCGAGTTGGCCCCCCTTTTCGCCAATAAGCTCGAAGCTGATGAGGCTGCCCCCGGTAATCCCGCGTCCCACCATGGGGCCGAGGACTCCGAAGATCGGAACGCTGGTAACTTGGCTCAACCGCTGGGCCACGATCGGGGATGTGTAGCTTTTCCCGGAAACGTCCTGACTCAAAACCAACTCAAGGATAATGGAGTCCGGGGGTACGCTGGATACCGTGGCAAGCATTTGCTCGAAAGGCAGGTGGCTCAAGGAGAGAAACTCCAGCCGTCCTTCCCATCGGCTGGAAATGCCGTGGGCCTGACCCTCGAACCGTCTGTCCACTTCGTGGGCGCCGCTCACGATATAGACGCGTTTTGCCCCCGGCACCAGCTTCAGCGCAATCTCAAGGGTGCCGAGGATATCCACTGCGGGGGCATGCCCGATGATCAGGCGGTCCGTCTCCAGGATCTCGAAGCTCTGCGGCAGGTAGAGGGCAAGGATGGGGACATCGGGAAGGATATCCCTGCAATCCTTCAACACAAATTCCAGGGCTTCCGGGTACATGGTGATGATCATGTCGAGCTTTTGATGACCGTAGCGCATGCGCATTTGCTCGACCAGAAGTTTCCGGTGCTCGGGGCCAGGGTTCCGCCTCAGCTCCAGGAACTCGAAAAACTGATTCAGGCTTGATACCCCGCCGGATTCCAATGTTTCCGAGATTCCCTCATCGGTTTCCCGGAAAACGGGGGCGTTGCTTTCGTGGGCATGCAGGACCAGGATGGTTTTGGCAGCCACTTCCGCGTGAGTCTGAGTCTGAGCGTGGCCCAACCCGACTCCGGGATGAAGCACCAGGCAGGCGAACAACCCTAGCAGATGGTGCAACCGGATCCCTCCGACCTGGCGGGCAGGCGACATAGCAAGCTCCATTCATCCTACAAACTACCGTGCACCAAGGGTGCTGCGCCGAGGCGCTTCCGGAAAGCCTTTGAAGGCAATCCCTCCCGTTCTGGTGCCTCGGACTTCCCTGGCCCGCTCACGGCCAAACATACAAAGACCCATATCACAGGAGCCATTTATTCTCTTAATTCTTTTTTTTTCATTAGACCAAAGTCCAATAGACATTCTTCCGCCTGGTGAGGCAGAATGACACCGTCACGCAGGCACCCTTCAAACAGCGGAATTCCGTCATTCTTCCTACTCAACCACCGTGGCGTCAGTACGTAAGCGTAAAGAGCCCCTGCGCGGCAAGTGCCAGGGACCCATTGCAACGTGAAGGTGTCTTCCATGGAACAAGAAATAATGCAGCGTTCGCCTCCGCTCCGCGAACGGTTGAGGACCCCCCGGGCCGCTGCAATCGCAGGGATTCTCTTTTCCGTGTTGCTGACTGCCACTCTGGTCCTCCTCCGAATTTCAGTTCAGGCGACCTTTGCTGAGAACCAGGTATTGCCTCCCACCAGTGCGGATACCGTGGTGCTGGCGCTGAACCTGGTACCGTTCGCCGGTATTGCCTTCCTGTGGTTCATCGGCGTGGTTCGCGACCGGCTGGGTGCGTACGAGGACCGCTTTTTTGCCACGGTCTTCCTGGGCAGCGGGCTTTTGTTTCTCGCCATGTTCTTTTCAGCAGCTGCCGTCGCCGGGGCAACAATCTTTGCCCTCAACTCGGCGCCCAAGCAGGTGATCGAGTCCGGCGCCTACCTCTTTGGCCGTGCCATTACCGCCCAGATCATGAACATTTATGCGCTCAAGATGGCAGCAGTGTTCATGGTTTCGACTGCCACGGTAGGCATGCGCACGCGCATCCTGCCGCCCTGGATAGCGCTCCCCGGCTATGCTCTGGCACTTCTGCTCCTGGTGAGCAGCCATTTTGTCGACTGGTTGGGCCTGGCATTTCCCCTATGGGTGTTCCTGTTGAGCACCTACATCCTGATTGAGAACCTGCGGGCGCCGAGTGCGGGGACGACAGCAAACCTGATTGGAGAGGGATGACCGCGGGCGGGATTCCAATTTGGTTCAAGGGATCGGCAATGGGTCCTCTAACCACCGTCATAAGGAGGCGAGCATGAAAGCGTTGGCAAAGGGCGAGGAACAGAAGCGGCTGGATGAAGCTCGCGAAAAGGGTGTTCCCTGGAAAACGTGGGGACCGTATCTCAGCGAGCGGCAGTGGGGAACCGTTCGCGAAGACTACAGCGAGGGCGGCGATGCCTGGAACTACTTCACCCACGATCACGCCCGCTCCCGGGCCTACCGCTGGGGGGAGGACGGCCTTGCCGGCATATCCGACAGCAAACAGCGCCTCTGCTTCGCCCTCGCCTTGTGGAACGGCAGGGACCCGATCCTCAAGGAGCGCCTCTTCGGACTCACCAACAGCGAAGGGAATCACGGCGAGGACGTCAAGGAGTACTACTTTTATCTCGACAGCACCCCGACCCACTCCTACATGAAGTATCTCTACAAGTATCCCCAGGCCGCCTACCCCTATGCGGACCTGGTGGATACCAACCGTCATCGCTCCCGCCACGAGTTCGAATACGAGCTGCTCGACACCGGGGTCTTCGAGGACGACCGCTACTTCGATGTCTTCGTTGAGTATGCCAAGGATGGTCCGGAAAACATCCTGGTGCAGATCACCGCGGTCAACCGGGGGCCGGAAGCGGCCGAACTGCACCTCCTGCCGACGCTCTGGTTCCGCAATGACTGGGCGCCATGGGTGGCCGGCCCCTCGCCCAAACCAACGCTCAAGGAAATCGAGGGACCCGCAGGCACAAGGGCCGTCGCGGCGGCCCATCAGGCACTGGGGGCGTATACCCTCTACTGCGAAGGCGAAGTACCTCTGCTCTTCACTGAGAATGAAACCAACAACGAACGCCTCTTTCCCGAATACCCGAACGCCGGACCGTACGTCAAAGACGGGATCAACAACTTCGTGGTCCATGGCCAGGAGGGTGCGGTCAATCCCGAGAAGACCGGCACGAAGGTATCGGCTCACTACCGGCTGAGCATCGGCCCTGGAAAGTCGGCAACGGTAAGGTTGCGTCTTACTGAGCAGGCCCCTGCGGGGAAGGGAGCAAAAACCAAAGCCGGCGGTTTTCCCTTCGGAACCACCTTTGACAAGACCTTGGCCGCCCGGCTCCGCGAGGCCGACGACTTCTACCGCTCCGTGACCCCTCCGTCCATTTCACCCGACGCCGCGCATGTGATGCGCCAGGCCCTGGCCGGCATGCTCTGGAGCAAGCAGCATTACTTCTTCGATGCCGACCATTGGCTGGAGGAGCACCACGCCCACCCCCTCGACCGGCAGAGCCGCAACTTCCGGAACCGGGAATGGTTCCACATGATCAACGACCACGTGATCTCCATGCCCGACAAGTGGGAATACCCCTGGTATGCCGCCTGGGACCTCGCCTTCCACACCATCGCCCTCGCCATCGTCGACCCCGATTTCGCCAAGGACCAGCTCAACCTGATGCTCCGTGAGATCTACCTCCACCCGAGCGGGCAGATCCCCGCCTACGAATGGAACTTCAGCGACGTCAACCCGCCGGTGCACGCCTGGGCGACCCTTTTCCTGCACCGGACCGAGCAGGCGCTGCGCGGGGAAGCCGACTTCAAGTTCCTGAAGCGCTCCTTCACCAAGCTCATGTTGAACTTCACCTGGTGGGTGAACCGCAAGGACCGGTTCGGCAAGAACGTCTTTGAAGGAGGCTTTCTCGGCCTCGACAACATCGGGGTCTTCGATCGGAGCGCCCCGCTGCCCACCGGCGGCTACCTCGAGCAGGCCGACGGCACCGCCTGGATGTCGCTCTTCTGCCAGAACATGATGGAGCTGAGCGTCGAACTGGCGGGTCACGATCCGGACTTCGAGGACCTGACGACGAAGTTCGCCGAGCACTTTCTGTGGATCGCCGCCGCCATCAACCGACCGGGAGAGGACGGCATGTGGGATGAGGAGGACGGCTTCTACTACGACCTGCTGCGGCTCCCGGACGGGAGCGCAACGCGGCTCAAGGTGCGCTCCATGGTGGGTCTCCTGCCGCTCTGTGCAACCACGGTCATCGAGAAGTGGCAGCGGGAAAAAGTGCCCCGCGTCACGGAACACTTCATGGAACGGGTGAAGCGGATGCCTGAACTGCTTCAGTATATCCATGCGACCGGACCGGGGCATCAGGGGGTCGCGGAGCGGGGCATTTTTGCCCTGGTCAACGAGGAGAAGCTGCGGCGCATTCTGACGAAGATGCTCGATGAGAACGAGTTTCTCAGCCCTTACGGCATCCGGGCGCTGTCCCGCTACCACCTGGAACACCCTTACAGCTTCTGGGTTCACGGCGAAGAATTCCGAGTCACCTATCTTCCGGCTGAATCCGATTCCGGGATGTTCGGCGGCAACTCCAACTGGCGTGGGCCCATCTGGATGCCGGTCAATGTCCTGATTATCCGGGCGCTGCTGAGCTACTATCTCTACTACGGCGACCATTTCAAGATCGAGTGCCCTACCGGCTCCGGCAAGCTGATGAACCTTTTTGAAGTGAGCAAAGAGATTGCGAACCGTTTGACGAGGATATTTCTTCGCGACGAGCAGGGCCGGCGCCCGGTGTACGGAGGCACCGAGAAATTCCAGAACGACCCCCACTGGCGGGACCACCTCCTCTTTTATGAATTCTTTCATGGCGACAACGGTGCCGGCCTTGGGGCAAGCCACCAGACAGGCTGGACGGGGCTCGTGGCGAAGCTCATCCAGCTTTTCGGCTACCTCGATCCCCAAAAGGCCCTCGAAACCGGCAAGGCTGCGGCGTTCGACCCCGGGGCCTCGGAAGCATGAGGAGAGAAGCCATGAAACCATGGCCGCAACATCCGCTTATTTATGAAATCAACACCTGGGTCTGGCTCCGGGAGCTCAGTCAGAAATACCGGCACCCCATCACCCTGGCTTCCGTTCCGGCAGAAGAGTGGGATGCTCTGGCCGCTTTCGGTTTTGATGCCGTCTGGTTCATGGGGGTTTGGGAACGCAGTCCGGCAGGCATTGAGATCTCCATGAAGAACGAGGGCCTGCTGGCTGATTTCCGCCAGGCTCTTCCTGACTTCACGGAACCGGACAATGTCGGTTCGCCTTACTGCGTGCGGCGTTATCTGGTCGACGTTAACCTCGGCGGCAGGGAGGGGCTGGCCCTGGCCCGTGAAGAGCTGGCCGGGCGCGGCATGCGCCTGGTCCTGGATTACGTCCCCAACCACGTGGCACCCGATCACCCGTGGACGCTCGAACACCCAGAGTACTTCGTCCGGGGTACGGCGGAGGATCTTGAGAAGAACCCGGCCGCTTTTGTGCGCGTGGGTGAGCAGATCATCGCCTGCGGGAAAGACCCTTACTTTCCTGCCTGGCCCGATGTGCTCCAGCTCAATGCCTTCCATCCCGGACGCCGCCGAGCGGCCATCGAGACCGTTACGGAGATCGCTTCCCAGTGCGACGGATTGCGGTGCGACATGGCCATGCTGCTCATCAATCAGATCTTCGAGCGGACCTGGGGGGGGCGGGCCGGACCCAAACCTGCGGCGGAATATTGGCCGGAGCTCATCTGGGCGGTGAAAAGAACCCACCCCTCCGTCAAATTCATCGCCGAGGCCTATTGGGACCTTGAATGGGAACTGCAGCTGCATGGTTTCGACTACTGCTATGACAAGCGGCTCTATGACCGCCTGGAGCATGAGGCTGCGGAGAACGTACGGCTCCATCTCTGTGCCGATCTTGCCTACCAGCGGAAGCTGGTGCGGTTCATCGAAAACCATGATGAACCGCGGGCCGCGTCGACCTTCTCGGTGGAGAAGCATCGGGCGGCCGCCGTGACCGTGATGACGCTGGCCGGTGCCCGACTCCTCCATGAGGGACAGTTTGAAGGACGGAAGGTGAGGCTGCCCGTGTTTCTGGGGAGACGCCCGGAAGAGCCGGTGAACGAGGCACTCCAGGCCTTTTACCGAAAGCTGCTCGAGGCTGTCGATACGGAAACGTTCCGTGAGGGCGAGTGGCACCTGTGCGAGCGCGATGGTTGGCCGGACAACCAGAGTCATCTCAACCTGGTGGCCTGGTGCCGGCGCTACGGCGCGGAACGGTATCTCATCGTCGTCAATTTGTCGGACTATCCCTCGCAGGGATTGGTGCGGGTCCCCTGGCATGAGGTGGGCACGCGTTTCTGGCGGCTCAACGATGTGCTCTCCGGGGAGGAATTCGAGCGGGACGGCAGCGAAATGCTCGACCCTGGGCTGTATGTGGACCTAGGTCCCTGGCGCTGCCATTTCCTGAAGCTGACGAAGATGTGACTCCGAAGCGAGGCCTTTTGAGGGTGCCGTTGATCGTTAACGGTTGAAGAAGCGAGTGTAGGTTGGGTTGAGTGACCACGAAACCCAACAACAAGGGCAGAGGCGAAAGGTAACCTTTCGACCTCAAGGACTACAACAAAGGAGGGATTTTATGAAGAGGCTCGTTGTTTTTGCATTCACCGTGATGGTTGGCTTGTCTTTTGCCGCGGGGGCCATGGCCAAGGAAGCCAAGAAGCCTACCATCAAGAAAGAAAACGTAGCTACGGTCACCGCCGAGGTCCTGGCCGTCGATTTGAACACCCGCGTGGTGACGCTCAAAGGCCCCAAGGGCAACGTCTTCGACCTGAAAGTCGGAGACGAGGCCAAGAACCTGCCGCAGTTGAAGGTTGGGGATGTGGTGACGGCCAAGTTCTATGAGTCGATTGCCGTTGAGGTGAGAAAACATGGGGAACCGGGTGGAGTGACGGCCAGCGGGGCCGTGGCGACGGCCGAACCTGGGGCGAAGCCGGGAGGGGTGGTGGCCAATCAGGTCACGGTAACCACCACGCTCGAGGCCATCGACCCAAAGAAGACCTATGTCATCCTCAAGGGACCGGAGGGCAATTCCGTGAAGGTCAAAGTCCGGGACCCCAAGAACCTGAAGAACGTTAAGGTGGGCGATCAGGTGATCATCACCTATACCGAAGCCCTGGCCATTTCCGTGGAAGCGGCCAAGAAGAAATAGTCTTCTTAGATTCTTCCGTAATCTTTACAGCTGTAGGAGATCATGGCGGGGAGCAAACAAGGCCCAGTTTATCCGCGAAGCGCACCAAGTTGGCGACGGATTGGGCGCCCATTTTGGCCATGACGCGGGCCCGGTGAACCTTGACCGTTTTTTCGGCGGTCCCGAGGTGAAAAGCGATCTGCTTGTTCAGCATGCCGGTCACCACCCACCGGAACTCCCGGTGTTCGCGGGGCGTGAGTGTCTTCAGGCGCTCCCTGAGCTCTTTCAGTTGTTGCGGCGCCGCCCTCGGAGTTCTTCCTGGCCCCCATCCTGCCGCCATGGGCCTTGATGATGGTTTGACTGATGGCAAGCCCCATCCCCATGCCCTCAGGTTTGGTAGTGCAGAACGGTTCAAAGAGACGGTCAACCTTGTGCTCGTCGATGCCGGCTCCGCAGTCTGTGACCGTAACCATCGGGGTTTGGCCGTCCTTCAGGGCGGTTCGGTCATAATTATGCTTTTGCCCGTACTCTATGAAGATGCTATGATGAAGCGGTTTTCCGGGAGGACTCGCAGACGTGGGCCAGGTTAGCCTTTTGCAAAAGTCTCAAATTCCGTCACCCCGGCATGCTTCAAGCCGGGGTCCAGGAACCTTAAAGCCTGGATTCCGGCCTAAAAACCCTGCCGGAATGACGCCCTGACGGACTTTTGCAAGAGGCTCAGGTATCTCCCGATAGCATTCCTACTCATGGCATGGAGGATACGGACATGGCGAGCAAGTTGATCTCTCGGCTATTTAGGATTTTGTGTATCATGGTGATTTTGCTGACCAGCGCCTCAGCATCCTATGCCGGGGATGGTTTGGTTGGTAAATGGCGTCCCATTGACAGCAAGACTACTATCTCCGGCTTTCGCTTCATACCTGAACTGAAATTTGCCGGGGATGGGACTTTATATGCTGATGGTACTTATGGATATAGGATTATCGATGATAGTAAATTTGTATGGGAACTCGGTAATGGTATTGAGAGAGTTTATAAATATGAAGTGACTGGAGATAGACTCATGATATATTCTCTCACGGCGCCTGATGATAGAGCTCGATTCAAGAGAGTGCGGTGAGCTTCTGGGCGGCTTCGGTATCTCTTCAATGGCTGTTGACGGGCAGCTGTGGTTAGATCCCTCGGTAGCGGCGAGAACTCCCCCCTTTCGTCACACTTTTTCCTCTGGCAGAGGCAGTCCGGCTGCACCGACCTGCCAAGCACGCGCATCTAATGACGCCTGGTCGTCTGCTAGGCCTCGATCGGAATAATCCCCTCGATAACTCAGAAAAAAGAGTCCGCGTGTGCCAAGCTCGATGCCTGGCTTTCGGGATTTTACCGCGATCATCCCGTGCGCGGCTTGCTGGCTTTTCTCCTGTTCTTCGTGAGCTGGCTGGCGCACGGGGTGGAAGTCTATCTATTCTTCCGGCTCACCGGCCATCCCCTTGACTGGAGTCTGGCCCTGTGCCTGGATGCCCTGACCGTGCTGGTTGCCGCCCTGGGCTTCATGATCCCGCTATCCGCCGGCGTGCAGGATGTGGGGACGATTCTGCTCTCCCTGGTTCTTAACCTCGGAGCCACCACGGGAGCCGCTTTCTCCCTGGCGCGGCGGCTGCGGGAGGCGTTCTGGCTGGCCCTGGGGCTGCTGGTGGCGGCGAGTGAGCGCTGATGCAGGAAAACCCGAATTGAACCCTTGCTGAATTTCGGTTAAGCTGAAAACCATCAACTACGGGAGGTGTCGGCCATGAGGCAAACCCCAATCGTCTCCAGCCGTGGGCAGTTGACACTGCCGGCGAACTTGTGCAAGCGCTTCGATATCAAGAAAGGTGGCGCCGTAATTTTGGAGGAGCGGGACAACGAGCTGGTTCTCAAGCCTGCCATGGTTCTGGAGGTTGAGATGTATACCGATACCCAGGTGTCAGCCTGGGATGAAGCGGACCGCCTTGACGTCACCGAACGGCAGAGCGTCCTACAGCGGTTGCCGGCGCGGAAGTGATGCGCGTCTTTCTCGATGCCAATGTCCTTTTCACCGCCGCGCACAACCCCCGGGGGAAGGCGGCATTCGTCATCGAATTGGGCGCGGCGGGATATTTTCTGCTTTTCACCAGTGACGCCGCACGAGAAGAGGCCGAACGTAACCTTGCCGCGAAATATCCCGATTCCCTCCCTCTCCTGCCAGCGTTGCTCGGTCGAATCACTTTGGTCACTGCAGACCCTGCCGCCCTTTTCCCAATGGTCTCCCTGCCAACGATGCCGTCATCTTCCAGGCGGCAGTCGCCTGCCGCGCCACTCATCTCCTCACCGGAGATCTTCACCATTTTGGGTCTCTAATGCTCCGACCAGAGGTGACCTTTTCGATCATCCTTGAAACCGTCGCGGATTTCCTGGCAACCTTGTGAGGCGGGTCTGATTCCCTGGTTATCCCGCCATCGATGCCGAAGGCCTTTTCCCGATCCCTTCACACTATTGAACTATATTGGTTTTCATGGTGATTTCAGAGAACAACTTCTTACCCTGTAGGATACTGTCTCGCTCTTTGCCGCCATTGGACCAAGGTCCAATAGACACTTCATCGCCCGTGTCGAATGTCGAATGTCGAATGGGGTCGGGCCATGCTATGTATCCAGTTTTTAAAGGATAAACGTTCCAAGAATAGAGGTTATGAGAGCTAAAAAACCATTTTCGTCCCCGGAAATGGCGTTGTAAGGTTCAAAGTTCGAAGCACAGCAGATTCACTGGGATAAATAAACAGTCCCCTCCCGGCCGGCCGGCCCACAGCCGCAACAAGCCGATTTCGCAGATGCCGGGCAATCGCTCACACGAGCTTGGTAATTCGTATCTCATTGAAGGTCCACATGTTATCCATCAACAAATCCACTTCGTAATCATTCTGAAAGCAGTAGTAACTGTCCCTCAGCCCGACCCAGATCACGCAGAGTGTCGATTTGGAAACGGGGCCGAAGGTGAATGCAAAGCTCTTCGTTCCGTCTTTCGGAAAGCCCTCCACCGTGCCGTTCGTGTCGACAATGGTGATTCCGGGCCCTTGTTTGTCACGGTAATCCCACAGAGGCTCCGTTTTTGTCACACCGGCCACGGATACGCACACGCTACTGTTCAGTTCGATATGGTAACCACTGAATCCGAATTCATCATCGCCCTTTATATATGCGCCAGCGGATATGCACGTCATATCCAATTCGACGGTGATTCTGTCCCCTTGATCCATCCAGAAGACATCACCGATCTCATTCTGGAGAATGCCTGCAGCGGCATCGAAATCACCCGGATTGTGGTTCTTGAAAGACAGATAGTCCCAGACACATCCCTGATCAGGAAGGGACATTTGGAGGGGGTATACCGATCCGTCATCAAGGATCTCGGTGAAGAATGACCGTTTGTAATAGAGGGAATCCCAGACGTATCCCGTACCGCGAGTCTCCCCGCCTCCCCTGGTTTGCGGAGAAGGCGATCCTCCGCCCCTGCCCGCCATGAAAGGTCTTACGACACGACTGATTCGTCGTGCGCAATCGCTCCTCATTCGCGCAACGTCTTCGGGGCGCAGTGCGTTCTTCCTTAAAAGGGAGAAGTATTCCTGTTTTTTCTTCCCTTTCAGCAACTCTCTGTTTCGGAAAAGTTTTGCGTGCCGCAAAGTTCCGGAAGAGGCTGAGAGGATGGGCGCATTCGGTGAACGGGATATGTCGCTCAGTCTTCTGAAATCTTCCGGAATTACGGAGCGCCGCATCCCGTCGGCATATTCGGACCGGATCCTCTCGATTGATTTCCCGATCCCGGCGCATTTGCCGGAGAGCGCCAGGTAATCGGCGGCGTTCTGTTGCTCGATCCCGAATCTGGCGGCGGGATCGAGGCGTGCATCCTCGGGAAGAGTCGCGGATTGGCCCTTTGCAAGGATCATGTTTCTGCGGATATGATCGGTTGACAGTTCAAGGTTCTTTTTCATGAATTGCCTCCTCGGTACAATATACCATTTTTATGAAGGAAAGATATTGGACCTTAGTCCAATAATACGAGGTCATCTCGAAGAGGATGCGAGGCTCAGTCTTTCCGCGGACCGAACGAGGTCCACGACGGATTGCGCGCCCATTTTGACCATGACGCGCGCCCGGTGCACCTTGACGGTCTTTTCGGCGGTCCCCAGGTGAAAGGCGATCTGTTTGTTCAGCATACCGGTCACGACCAGCCGGAATACCTCGCGTTCGCGGGGAGTGAGCATCTCCAGCCGCTCCTTGAGCTCTTTCAGCCGCTCCTGATCCTGTCTTGCCCGCCGGTCGGTTTCGAGGGCGCGAGAGATTGCACTGAGAAGGTCATCGTCGCTGAATGGCTTCTGGAGGAAGTCGACGGCCCCAGCCTTCATGGCTTTGACGCTGTCGGGGACTGTTCCGTAGCCGGTGATGAAGACGATGGGGAGCGATATCGCTTCGTCGGACAGATGTTCCTGCAGTTCAAGACCATTGAGACCCGGCATGTTGAGATCGAGAACGAGGCATGCCGGGGATTCCACTTTTCCGGCTTCAATGAACTCCAGGGCGGAAGTGAACGTCCGGGCCTGGTAGCCCGCCGATCGCATCAACCTTTCCAGGGCTTTGCCCACCGCGGGATCGTCATCGACCACATACACCACCGGTTTTTCTTCCGTCATGGCTGGTCCTCCTTGCCTGTCGGCAGGGTAAAGTAATTAGACCACTATCCTCCTTGAGGTTTGAGGGGCGTCTCTCATGGCAGCGGCCGCGTCCCCTCGAAGTGCCGCTCTGCAATGAGCGAGAGAGGTAATTTACGATTTTCCAGTCTTTTGCCAACAGAGACTCCCCGGTCTTCCCGGTCCTTTCGTCCAACCTCTTGCTCCCCTCGAGAAATCCCAAAAGTACTTTCCTAAAAATAACACAGGAGTTCACTACTTTTCCACAGAATGACGGGACCATCATCCCATGGCACTCCTCCCCCCAGTCTGAGGCGGAGGATGGTTACCGAGCCGTCCCCTGGATTTCGCACCCGCACCCATCCCGGCAGGTGGTGGGCCTGCTCCGGACGTCATTCTTGCCCGCCATTGGACCAAGGTCCAATAGACAGCTCTTCAGCCTGATTGATAAGGAACTTCCCGAGGAGAGCAATACCGCGTCCTCAGGAGTGTCTATCAAGTCACCCAAACCGTCCCGCGTGGAAGCCCCCGACCCAAAACGATGGCGGCATCCGCCAGCCGCATCGCCGAAAAGGAGCTTGGCAATGCGCAGGACTTCTTGGAGATCACCGGCGAACGCCACTCCGCCGGGGACCGGGGCAGCCGCCTTCCAGGCAAGGTCCGGCTACAGGCCACCCTACTGGGAGCTCGTCCGCATGGCCAATCAGGCGCGGATTGATTTCCTGGGACCGTTGCCGCAATCGGGGAAATAAGACGACCTCTCCCGCGGTTTTGACGCAGCGTTCCTGTTTCTCTCCGGGCATGAGCTCGGTACCGTCGGCCAGGGTCCACTTTGAAACCGATCTGTGACGGAACGACTGTCGCTTACCGCTTCGAAAAGTTGCGAGTGATGAGTCCCGAGTGCCGAGTGGGACTCGAGCCTTTTTGTTTGTCTTCCGGTGTCCTCAGGGGACATGAGCAACGGCCCTAATTGGACCAAAGTCCAATAGACACCGCTTCACCCCGAATGATACAGCTTCCGCCAAGGCGCATCCTCAATCGAGCTGTCGACGAAGTTAGCGAGGCCTGCATCAAGGGAGAGGAGCACTGAAGGCCCTTTCGGGATGGGCACCAGCCGGGAGCAAAGGGAGGGAAAGCATGGTTCGACACGGGATCGATCGACGTATCTGGTTGTGCAGCATCATCCTTCTTGCACTGAGCTTCATGATAGCGGCATGCTTGAGCGAGAGCCGGGCCGACACGGAAGCGACCCTCGAGCTCCCGCCGCCGGCCACTGTGGAAGAAACGGTCAGCCCCATGGAAATGAGCTTCCTGGAGCGCCTGAAGCCTCCGCCCATCACGGATTGGCTGAAGCAGAAGCTGAAGGATATGCCGCCTTTCATCCGTGACACGGACCTCAACGTGCAGTTGCGCACCTTCTACTTCTTCCAGGAGGACCTCGATCGCTCCTACAAAGAAGCCTGGGCCGCGGGCGGCTGGCTGGAGTACAGTTCCGGCTGGCTGTGCGACCTGCTCGGGGTCAGTGCCACCGTTTATACCTCCCAGCCCCTTTTTGCCCCCGACGACCGAGACGGCACCAAGCTCCTGGCGAGGGGTCAGGAAGGCTACACCGTACTCGGCCAGCTCTACGGCAGGATCAAGCTGTATGAACGCAACGAATTTCGCTTTTTCCGTCAGACCTACGACAACCCCTATATCAATCGATATGACAGTCGTATGACGCCGAACACCTTCGAGGGTTATACAGTGCGCGGGGCTTTTGGCGATGACAAGGCCGGCCCGGGCGTGCAGTATGTGGCGGGCTACGTTCCGAAAATCAAGCTGCGCGACAGCGATGAGTTTGTCTACATGTCGGAGGCGGCCGGGGCCACCGCCCGGAGGGGCACCGGCATGGGAGGAGCGCGCTTCAATTATGGCCCCTCATCCATCGCCGCCATCGAATACTACACCCCCGATATCCTGAATATCTTCTACGCGGAAGCCAAACATGTATGGAAGGTGACCGATGACCTGGGGTTCTATTTCGGTACGCAGTTTTCCCATCAGCAGAGTCTGGGCGACAAGCTCCTCACGGGCGACTCGTTCTACGCGTATCAAATAGGCTTTCTGGGAGAAGTCGGGTATCGGAACGGCATTCTCAGCTTGGCCTATACCATGGATGGCAGCGGGGCGGACCTTCGCAGCCCCTGGAGCTCCTATCCGGGGTGGACCAGCGTGATGATCCGGGACTACAACCGGGCCGGCGAGCAGGCCCTGCTGGTCAAAGGATCTTACGACTGGAAACGTCTTCTTCCCGGCTTGTCAACCTATGTGCTATACGTCATGGGCGATGGCCGCAAAGACCCAGCGACCGGAAAGGGCCTCCGCGATGAGCGGGAACTCGATGCCGATGTCCAATACCGGTTCGCCAGGGGATTCCTGGAGGGGTGTTCACTGCGGGTGCGCTACGCCAATTTGTGGGAGGAAGGGGGAAGAACCGTCCAGCAGGTGCGGGTGACCCTCAATTTCCCCATTTCCTTACTTTAGAGGCGGGAATCCAGGTTCTTTTCATTTTTATGCACCCGTCGCTCCCCGCTTAAAACCTGCGGGGCCAGCGCCCTAACCGAGTATTTATACCAGCTTAGGATAGAAAGTTTCATTCCTGTGGGAGCGGCTTTCCAGCCGCGAATGACGCT
>CAZDKX010000083.1:10294-16162 GCA_964505935.1 uncultured Syntrophobacteraceae bacterium | reverse complement strand
GAACATGATATGGACTTGACCATGACGATTTCCGATACCATCGTCGTCCTGCACCAAGGGCAGAAACTCGCCGAAGGGACGCCTCGCGAGATCCAGGCTGATGAAGCGGTGATCAACGCTTACCTGGGAAGCGATCAGGAAGCGAAAGGGGGTGGCTAGGTGCTGCGAGTGCGCAACCTCAAGTGCTACTACGGCAAGATTCGCGCCATCAACGGCGTCAGCCTGTCGGTTCGTCCGGGCGAGCTCGTCGCCCTGATTGGCGCCAACGGCGCCGGAAAGAGCACGCTGCTCCAGGCGGTCTGCGGACTCCTGCCCCAGTGGGAAGGCGAGATCCAGCTCGACAAAAGCTCCCTGCGCGGCTTGAAAGCCCCTGCCATCGTCCAGCGCGGTCTGTCCCTGGTGCCCGAAGGGCGGATGCTGTTTCCGCCCATGAGCGTGCTCGATAACCTCAGGCTGGGCGCCTATGTGCGTTTTCGGAGGCGCGAGCAGCAGGCAAGGATTGACGAGGACCTCGAGCGGGTGATGGACCTTTTTCCCGTGCTGCGGGAGCGGGTGGGACAGCCCGCCGGCACGCTCTCGGGCGGCGAGCAGCAGATGCTCGCCATCGGGCGGGCCCTCATGGCGCGCCCCCGTCTCCTGCTCCTCGACGAACCCTCCATGGGGCTCGCCCCCTTCCTCGTCCGCCTGATTCTGGACACCCTGCTGCAGCTCAAACAGGAGGGCATGACCATCCTCCTCATCGAACAAAACGCCCGCGCCGCGCTGCAGATTGCCGACCGCGGCTATGTCCTGGAAAACGGACAGATTGTGCTTGAAGGTGCGGCCGCCGATCTCCTGGCCGATCAGGACGTGAAGCGTGCTTACCTGGGCAAGGACTATCGAGAATTTTATGAAGGGAGGGCCTGAGCGATGCCCGTGTGGAATGCCAGGGAAGAATGTCTGGAGGCGGAAGAGCGCGCGCAGCTGCAACTGGAGCGGCTCCAGAGCACCTTGAACCGCGCCTTTAAGAACGTCCCCTTCTATCGCAACCGGCTGCGACAGAACGGTGTCGAACCCGCCCAGGCGGAAACGATTGCGGCGCTCCGGCACATTCCCTTTACCGTGCGCGACGATTTCAGCGAGAACTACCCGTATGGGCTGTTTGCGGTGCCGCTGCGCGAGGTGGTGCGCATCCACACGGCCCAGGGCAGCGTGCTCAAACCCACGGTGAGCGGCTTCACGAAGCAGGACCTGAACATTGCACGGGAACTGGCGGCCCGCGCGCTCTTTGCCGCCGGCGTGGCCAAAACCGATATTCTGCAGATCGACCTGGACCCGGGCCTCATCAACTGGGGACGGGCCTACAAGGACGGCGCGGAAACCATTGAGAGCAGCGTTATCCCGCAGACCATCCTCACCCCCGAGAAACAGCTCATGCTGCTGCGGGATTACAAGACCTCCGTCCTGATCACCAGCCATGCGGCCGCCACCCAGCTGATGCACCTCGCCTTTCGCGCCAATCTGAATCCCAATGAACTGGCCTTGAAGACGATTATTCTGGTGGGCGAACCGTCCAACCCGGAAACCCGGAGTCACCTCGAGGATGAGCTCCATGTGAAGACCTGGGTGCACTATGGCCTGAGCGAAGTGCCGGGCGCGGCCCTGGCCTTCGAGTGCAACGCGCGCCAGGGACTGCATATCAGTGAGGATCACTTCTTTGCCGAAGTGATCGACCCAGCTGCGGGGCAGGCCGTGCCGACCGGGGAAGCGGGAGAACTCGTTCTCACCACCCTCACCACCCGCGCCTTTCCCCTCATTCGCTTTCGCACCGGGGACCTGGTCAGGTTCCTGCCCGGCGAATGCCCCTGTGGGCGCACCATGGCCAGAATGGAATGGCTGCCTTCTCGCACCGACGACTTGATGGTCATCCGCGGCGTCAAGCTCCACCCTCAGCAGCTGCTCTACCTGCTCGAGAAAACCTTGGGGTTCCTGCCCGCAGCCTACCGCTTTCTGATTCGCAGCGAGGACCTTCGCGACTTCCTGGAAGTCTGGCTGAAGGTCGATGAAGCCATCTTCTCCGACGAAATCAAGGAAATGGAAAGACTGTGCCTGCGCCTGGGCCGAGAACTCACCCAGGAGTTGGGCATCCCGGCAAAAATCCGCCTGAAGGAAACGGGGTCCTTCCCATCATCCCAGCCGCCCTGCTGCATCGAAGATCTCCGTCGGCAGAACCATAGCTGACAGGGGGCTCACCCGGCGAGTCGCCTGCCCCTCGATGAGGATCTCTTGTGAAGGCTCAGCGGACACTGCCGGCACGTCGGAATCTGACACGACTTTCTCCGGCATTTCTGGTATATTACGTCCACCAGAATGAAGTGACCATATTCTGGCAAGTGTTTGCCTGCGGACTTCGGTGACACCATGAGCTTGATCCGGCTGGAATATAATTCTCTGTATCATTGGAACCACCAGATTCACACCTTTGAACACGCGGAAGTGGATTCATGGAGGACACAAGGCAAGCATGAGAGACCTTCCGAAGGTGTCACACGAATGAGTTCGTGGCAGGCACTACAGCAAATGTTGCCAACTCAAGCGGGTACTTCTTTCAAGAGTGGTCAGGCCTGAAAGAGGGTTCGCTGTTATTCCGGAACTGGGAGATGGATATGCAAGAAACCTCGGCAGGTGACGTCAAAATAAGGCTGCCAAGTATTGTGGCCAGGCACTTCTCCAGCAAAGAGATTATGGCTCTTCTGCTGGATAAGGCGCTCAACAAGGTAGAATACTATCGCAGCAAATGTGCTGAAAGGGAGCAACAATACGGAACCGATATTGGCTCGTTCCGGAAAAGGATCGAGGAATCGAGCCACGAGAGTTTTTCAGAATGGGATGACCTCCTGTTGTGGGAAGGGTATGAGCTCAGTTACCGAGAATGGAAAGGGAAGTATGAGGATATAATGAGGTGTATGGAATAGTATCATCGTTAAGAAAATCGGGGTTATTCCGATCCGTCGAGGTAATTGAACTGATTGACGAGGAAACAGTCAAGCTCATCAAGATTCAGGCGGAGATTACAGACGGATCGATGCTGTACATTACCGAACTCCACACTTCAGGATCTCAAAAATACTCACACCATTGGCAGAGCGAGGATGGCCGGTTGCTCGTGAGGTGGGACAACAGCCCACATTGGAGGGACATGAAAACCTACCCGAATCACAAGCACGTGGGAACAACTGTGACCCCATCCCATAGGGTGGATGTGGACGATGTCATCACAACCATTCGAGAGCATCTGAAGAAGTGAAGTCTCCCGACTGACTTTCAGCCGTTGCTGAAAGAGGAGGAACGAATCCTTCTCCCCGCGGCAAGTTTGCTGGCACACGGGTTAGGAGTGACACCCTCATGTCCCGCTACCGGCGAGCACGATCCGGGCGCACCTTTTTCTTCACGGTGGTGACGCACGGCCGTCGCTCGATTCTCTGTGAAGACCGGTCACGGGCGGTCCTGCGCGAAGCGTTGCGGGAACTCCGCCAGGCCCGTCCCTTCACCATCGAAGCCTGGGTGCTCTTGCCCGATCACATCCATTGCATCTGGACCCTGCCGGAAAGTGACTCGGATTATTCCATGCGCTGGGGATGGCTCAAGAAGGAGTTCACCAAGCGAGTGCGGGCCCCCGTGGTTGAAGGCGGCGCGAATGGAAGTGCGGAGGTGATGGTGGACGCTGCGAGCCGCGTGGGCACAACCCACCCTGCCACTGCGGGTAATCGCGGTGGGGAGGGGAGGGTGACGCAAATGGTGGGCACAGCCCACCCTACCATCCACGAGCCCGGGAAAACGGTTGCTACGGGGATGCCGTCGGCCTCGAGGCGGCGCAAGCGGGAAGGGACCATCTGGCAGCGGCGGTTTTGGGAACACATGATCCGGGATGAAGCGGATTTCCGGGTGCACTGCGACTACATCCATTTCAATCCCGTCAAACACGGTCTTGTTACCCGGCCTGTCGATTGGCCCTATTCCACCTTTCATCGGTTCGTGAAAGAGGGACTCTACCCGGAAAGCTGGGGCGCCTCGTGGATCGATTTTCCCCAGCACCTCGGCGATGAGTGATTGACCCCTCCCTCTTCCCGCAGAGCCCCACCACCCGTCCCCCAAGTCATGCCGTAGGGTGGGCTGTGCCCACCAAAAGCCTCTCCAAGGCATGTGCGCGTAGAAACAACACGGACATACCGATGGAAAATCCGTAGGGTGGACTATGCCCATCATCGAACCGCGTGGGCACAGCCCACCCTACGGATGCGAAGGTTGTCCGGTTCGCTCCTTTTTTGCCGGAAAAAGGGAATTGTAAGCGATGGCCAAGTTTCTGCCTTATTCCGGCGCATAGCCTTGGTAATTTGCTCCCACAGGAATTTCACGCGGTAACCACGATCCTGCAAATTGAAGCGGAGCTGCTTCATGACGATGCGCGAGACGACGAGGATGGTCTTCCTGGGATTTAAGCTAAGCCAAGAATCCCTCTCTATTCTGATTCTTGCTGTTGTTCTGATCAGCACAGGCACTGCCCAAGCCAATCAAGCGGATGCGTGGGTTGAGTATCTTTTTGGGGCTCCTCCCTGGCGGCCTTTGGAAGACCCACTGCCTGACGGTGTCGGTGTTTTGGACTGGACCTGGGGCGAAACCCTTCCCTCGTGCAGTTTGAGTGCCCGTGAGTTTGCTCCAATAGCTACCGAGGTGGTGCGCAGATTCTTCGCAATGTTGGAGCCAAAGCAATTCCGTGAGGAATTGGGGTTCGACAGTGCTGGTTGCCTGGCACCGGTTTTTCATTACAGAGAGTTTTGGAACGGTACACTCCTGCCCCGCTGCTGCCCCAGACATTATGCTGGCAAGTGCCGTTCGTTATGCGTAAGATACCTTGCCCGCATTCCCTCTGGAATAATTTCCCAATCCCCCACTTCCGGCCCGCCGGGCACCACATATCACCAGTGGGGAGCGGGCTTCACACCCGACACCACGGCAACCGTTCACCTGAAGAAGCCCGACGGGAGTGAAGAGACGCCGTGGAATCAACCCATCGACAGTAGCGGGCGGTTTGAAGTCAATTACACCGCGCCCTGGGATCAGCCTTTAGGCACCTATACCTGGTGGGTGATCGACGGATCGACGGGGGCGAAGAGCAACGAGCTGAGTTACGACGTGGCTCGGAACAGCAGGTCCACCTTGGCCGGGCAGGTGTTTGACGAGAAGGCGACGACTCCGCTGGCGGGAGCCACAGTCAAGGTTTCGGGCAAGTCGGCTACTACCGACGAGAGCGGGAGCTATTCCATCTCGAACCTCTGGGATGGGGCTTACGCGGTGAAGGCGAGCAAGAAGGGGTAAGCGCCGGTTACGGAAGAGGTCTACATCGCTCCCTCATCCTCCACCCGCAAGGATTTCTGGCTCTCTCCCGCCAACCCGAACGCCATCACCGTAACCGGGGTGACGAGCCGCTACGGCGGGCAGGTCTATTTCCTCGAAGGCTTCGATCAGTCGGCGACCTTCACGGCCACCGTGGACTGGGCGGGACATCCTGCAAGGGTGGTCCGCTTCACGACCTCCACCGGGGTGCGAAGTGGCCGCAACGGGCAATACCGCATCGCTTTTGATTAATATGGGGCAGGAATTCCACCAGTGCGGGGCGTTGAAGGTCAAGGCGGTCAGCAGCGACGGAAAAGAATCCGCGGAATATCCTGCCGAGGTCGGCATCATGTCCGACCCTTTCCCCATGCTTCACGTCTCCTACAATGTGACCGATATGGGTGATTCCTTCAAATACCAGTCCTAGTATGGCGCCAACATGGATTTCTTCGACCAGGGGGTCGATGCGGGGGTGATCGACAAGAACATCCCGAT
>CAZDKX010000083.1:0-10194 GCA_964505935.1 uncultured Syntrophobacteraceae bacterium | reverse complement strand
CTTCAGTTTGAAGGCGACTTCACCAATAAAACCTGCGACTGGAAGTGGAGCGGGGAATTGGGCATTGCCGGCGAGTCCGAATTCAAGAAGAGCTGGCCGTTCATCTGTATGGCGGGGCCGGTGCCGATCCCCATGTATGCCAAGATGTCTTTAAGCACCGCGGCGGACCTCGGGGTTGCCATTACCGACCTCGAACCCTTGACCCTCAATGGCAACTTCCGCCTGGAACCCGAAGCGAGGGGCTCGCTGGGCGCCGGGGTGGACTCCGTGCTCGCGGTTGAGGGCTGGCTCGGGGGCGGCGCGCAAATGGGGCTTCAATGGCCGGCTGAGCCCACACTCCATGAGCTCGACGTCTATCTCAACGGCGGGGTGAGCGTCTACGCTCTGATGTGGAAGTGGGAAAACGAACTGCTGAAATACGAATGGAGCCTGCTGGGAGGCTCCGGCCGCAGCCTGCTCCGGCTCCCCGAACTGGGGCCGGTTGAACCCAAACTTGTCTCCAGGAGCTACCTGAGCTCCCCTCGCTATGGCCGGTTTGGCAGAGGAGCGCAACTGCGAACGAACCGTCTCTTCCGGGAGGGGGCCTCCTACACCACCTCAAGCGCCCTCCTCCAGGGTAGCGTTTTTCCATATTCCGAACCGGTGCTTTCCGGCAGGGGCAGCGCCCTCAATCTTGCCTGGCTCTACGATGATCCCGGCCGATCGGCGGTCAACCGCACCGTGGCCGTCTGGTCCCGCTGGAACGGCAAGAGTTGGAGCGATCCCAGGCCCATCGCTGACGACGGCACCGCCGATTTCCATCCCGATCTGCTGAGCGTCGGCAACGGGGTCGTCTTTGCCGCCTGGGAGAACGAAGCCGCCATCCTGCCGGAGACTGCTCAATTTGAAGACATGGTCAAGAACCTCGAGATTTCGGTGGCACGCTATAACCCCACCAAGAAGCTCTGGACCCCCATCAAGCGGCTCACCACCAACGGCTATTTGGATCGCAGCCCGCAGCTCGGCGGCGTTTCATCCAACAATATCCTGGTCACCTGGGTGGCCAATAAGGCGAATCACATTCGCGGCAGCGCGGCCTTACCCAACACCCTCCGGTTTAGCAAGTGGAACGGCCGCAAATGGATGACACCCCAATCCTTTGTCACCGTCCCCTACGGGCTGATCAAGTATGATCTCCTCTACGACGGGACCAGAGGGCTGCTCGTCATGAGCCTCGATACCGACAACGATCCCGCTACCATCAACGACCACGAGCTCTTTGCCGTGGAATACGCAAACGGCCAGTGGGGGGCGTTGCAGCGGCTGACCGATGACAATGAGAGCGACGACAATCCTCATTTAACCATCCTTGCCGGGGGAACCAACCTCCTCGCCTGGATGAAGGGCGGCAGCCTGGTGGCGGCCAAGGATCTGGAAATGAGCTCCCGGGTTACGGTCTGGCAGGACCAGTATTCCTCGAACCTGGCCGACTTCAAGATGGCCAGCGATCAGAACGGCACCCTCGCCCTTGTGTGGGCGGAACCGACCGACTACGCTTCGGACATCTATGCGGTCTTCTTCGATCGGGTTTTCGATCCCTGGGGCAAGCCCCAGCGGTTGACGGCCGACGCGCAGAGCGAGCAGTACCTGGCCCCGGCCTTCACGAGCACTAAGAACCTGATGGTGGTCTACGATCGGACCAATGTGACCACCACACCCGCCGAGCACCTCACGGCCACCGGCAAGACCTTTACCTTTGCCGCGCCCAAGGCGGGTCTGACGGATCTCTATACGCTGATCTATGCCGTAGGGGGAGATCTGACTCTCGACGAAGGGTCGTTCGTCGCTACGCCCCTCAATCCCCAGCCCGGAGAAGCGGTAACCTTTACCGTGGAAGTCACGAACGTGGGCGACAAGGCGGCGGCGAGCATTCCCGTGGCTTTTTACCGCGGCAATCCGGCCACCAGCGGCACGGAGATCGGCCGTGCCACCGTTGCTGGGCTATTGAGGGCATGTCCCGCTTCAGGCGGGAGGGGCGGGGCCCACCTGTTCGCACGCGGCAGCATCGCCTTCCTGCTCCTGAGCCCGACGGAGCATCTCCTGGCGCAGATCTTTGCGAAACACTTTGCCAACCATGCTTTTGGGCAGCGACTGGCGAAATTCCACTGACCGCGGCACCTTGTACGCCGCCAGCCGTTCCTTGGAGAACTTGATGATCTCTTCCTCCGTGGCGCTCTCCCCAGCTTTGAGCACCACGAAGGCTTTCACCATCTCACCCCGATAAAGGTCGGGGACCCCAATGGCTACCGCGTCGAGCACCTTCGGATGTTCGTAGAGCACCTCGTCGATTTCTCGAGGATAGATGTTATAGCCGCACGAAATGATCATGTCTTTCTTGCGATCGACGATGAACACATAGCCGTCTTCGTCCATCCTCGCGATATCGCCGGTATAAAGCCAACCCTCACGCAGGGTATCCGCCGTCTCCTGCGGCAGTTTCCAGTACCCCCCCATCACCTGGGGACCCCGAATCAACAATTCGCCCAACTCGCCGATGGGCTTTTCTTCAACGCCGAGGTCGAGATCGACGATGCGACAATCGGTATCGGGAAGAGCAATGCCGATGGAGCCGACTTTGCGCACCCCGCCAATAGGATTGGCATGCGTCACGGGGCTGGCTTCCGACAGGCCGTAGCCTTCAATGATGATGCATCCGGTGAGCTCCTCAAAGCGTCGCAGTACTTCCATGGGCATGGGAGCCGACCCCGTGATGCAGAGCCAGATGGAGGAGAGGTCGTAATTGCGCACCTGGGGATCGGCAAGCATGGCAACGAAAATACTCGGCACGCCGGGGAACAGCGTCGGCCTGGTCTTTTTGAGCAGTTTCAGGAATTCCTGAACCTCGAACCGGGGTACGATGATCGCCGTGCAGCCCGTATGGAGCGGCAGATTCATGGCCACCGTCATACCGAAGACATGGAAGAATGGCAGAATCGCCAGAAACCGTTCTTCCCCCCGGCGCAGCTGCGGCACCCAGGTTTCGAGCTGCACCACATTGGCCAACAAGTTGCGATGAGAGAGCATCACGCCTTTGGGCGTGCCCGTCGTCCCGCCGGTATACTGCAAAACGGCCAGATCATCCAGCGTCCCGGCAAAGGGCTCAGGGTGAGGCACAGCCATACGCAGTAGGCGCGAGAAGCTCAACACCCGGTCACTGTAGGGGACCGCCGTGAAGAGCTTCTTATGCTTGGCCTTGAGGGGATAGAGAAATCCGAGGAGGCGGGGAAGGTAGTCCTTGATGCTGGTGACGATGACTCTTTCAAGGCTGAGGTGCGGCAGGAGCTTTTCCACTTTCGGGTACAGATGGTCGAGGACAATGGCAAAGGACACCCCGGCATCACCCCATTGAAACTCCATTTCCCTCTCGACATACAGGGGATTGGTCATCACCACCACCGCGCCCAGCCAGAGGGTGGCATAGTAGGCGATGATCGCTTGAGGGCAGTTGGGCAGCATGATTGCCACCCTGTCGCCGGGCTTTACCCCGACCTGACTGAGGGCACCGGCAAAGCGGAGAATCTGGTCCCAGAGGGCGGCGTAGGTGAGCCGGGCGCCAAAAAACTCGGTGGCCACAACATTTGGAAGGCTCAGGCCATTCTTTTGCAGTGTCAACGGCAGGCATTCTTCCGGATACTCCAGGGTGCGCGGGATCCGAGGATCGTAGTGGCTGTACCAGAGTCTATCCATCACCCTCCTCTACGAACAGGTAGCTTTATGTTTGCGCACTTCTTCGGTAAATAGTGGAATAAACTGAAAAAGATCGTCAACAATCCCATAATCGGCCTTGCCGAAGATGGGAGCGTCGCCATCCTTATTCACGGCCACAATGAATTTGGAAGATCCCATGCCTGCCAGATGCTGGATGGCGCCGGAAATGCCGACGGCAATATAGAGATTGGGGTTGACCACCTTGCCGGTCTGTCCCACCTGGTCGGAATGCGGTCGCCACCCGGAATCAACGGCCGCCCGTGAGGCCCCGACCGCAGCCCCCAGGAGCGCGGCCAGTTCTTCCAGCATGGCATAGTTGGCGGAATCCTTCATTCCCCGGCCGCCGGAGATGATGATATTCGCCTCGGTCAGCTCGATCTTGCCCGAGGTATCGAGATCGACCCGCTTGACCTGGGAACGGGCCTCCGGGATGGGAACGCGGATGACTTCCACTTGTGGCCCCCTGGTGGCATCCGGCATGATACAACTCATCACATTGGGACGGCAGGAAATGAACGGGATGGTGCCCTCCGTCCATTCGCTCCAAGCAAAGCATTTACCTGCAAAAATCGGCCACTTAGCCTTGATCTGCCCATTTTCACAGCGGATTTCCACACAGTCCTGGGCCAGACCAACCCCGAGGCGGGCCGCCAAGCGGGCCGCCAGATCTTTGCCGTTCACCGAAGCCGGCAGAATGACCACACCGGGATCACACTCCTTGATCATCGCGGCCGACACCGTGACGTACGTCTCGGTAAGATAATGCTCCAGCGCCGGGTCATCGGTCACGTACACCGTTTCCACCCCATAGGCACCCAGTTCGGAAGCTTTCTCGGTCACCCCCGAGCCAACGACGATCGCACAAAGATGCGCTCCCATGGCATCCGCAACTCTTTTCCCTTCACTGGCGACTTCGAACGAAACACGGCGAAACTTACCCTCACGGAATTCGGCGACAACGCATACGCACTTTGCCATGGCCTGCTCCTTTTCCTAGATCACCTTAGCTTCTTCATGCAGCGCAAGGACCAGCGCTCTCGCCTTGCCCTGGATATCCAGGTCGCCATCGATGATGCGTCCGGGGGCCCTTTGCGGGGGAGGCTCCAGCGCCGTGATGAGAATCTTGGCGGAATTGCGGCCATATTCAGCGGGATTCAGCCCGAGGTCACTCAATGACCTGATGGCAAGAGGCTTCTTCTTGGCCTTCATAATTCCCGGCAGGGAAGCGTAGCGCGGGTTCCAGATGGAATGTGAGCCCCCAAAGGTGACCAGAGCCGGCAGGGAAGCCTCCAGGGTGACCAGACCTCCCTCGATCGGGCGCTCGATGGTCACTTTCGTCCCGTCTGACTGAAGCTTAACGGCCAGGGCCAGGTGCGGCCAACCCAAAAATTCCGCCATCATGGCACCCCGCTGGGCTTGATCGTAGTCCACAGCCCTGGCACCACAACAAACAATATCCGGGTTGAGCCCCCGTACGACCGTGGCCAGCGCCTTCACGGCCCCAAGGAGGTCCCCGTCGGCCAGGAGATGATCATCGATCAAAATGGCGTCATCCGCGCCCATGGCCAGGCCGGTACGAATTGCTTCGACCACCCGCTGAGGCCCGTAGCTGACCAGGGTAATCTTGCCGCCGTGTTGCTCCCGCAAGCGCAGAGCGGCTTCGAGCGCGAATTCGTCATAAGGATTGATGATCCACTTGAGATCATCGGTGACAATGGATTTGCCATTTCCGGCGATGCGAATGACTGACTCAGTGTCCGGGGTTTGCTTGAGCATCACCACGATATTCACGGCTATCCTCCCTTTTCCTGAAGTTCCCCAAAAAGCAATGTTCAGGTACAAGAATTGCGTAGCCTTGCAGGCGAGAGTAAACCCTCTTTCCCGTTGAAAACGGTCCTTAGCATACCACGCTTCACCGATTCAAGCAGAAACACCGGAGAGTCTGAAAAAGAGTCAGCCGGCGGTCAGGAAGGGGCGTGGGGCATTCCCAGGACCTCCGTTCAAACCTCGAGTGGGACCTTTTTGAGGCAATCGGCGCAGTATCCCTGGAACAGGACCTGCTGGCTCAAAACCTTGAAGCCATTCACCCCCTGCGGAGACAGTCGGATTTCCGGAAAGGGCCCATCGACATCTTGGACGGACTTGCACTTGAGACACACCATATGGATGTGGGGAGAAACCGTGGCATCATAGCGCGCAACCTCCGTCAAGGGGCTGACTTTCTGGATCAGGCCAACCTCCTGGAAGCGCTCCAGGGTCTTGTATACGGTCCCCAGGGAAACCATCGGAAAGCGCTTGCGTACCTGCTGGTAGACCGCTTCCGCGCTGGGATGGCTCTTGGAGTAATAAAGTATCTGATACACCGCAAGTCGCTGGTAAGTCACCTGTAAGCCGTGGGCCCTGAGCGTCACGATGAAATCCCTGTCCTCTTTCGCCTCCATAGCACGATCTCCTCTTGATGAAAGGCTCACTCACCCGACGAAGAGCTGTGAAGTCCATACGTCTTCACCAGTTGGCGGCGATATTACACGGGTTGTCCGCCATTCGGCAAGCTCCCTTCACTCAGCAGGCGATTTTTCCTCATGAGCCTCTTCTTCTGCCCACCCCTCAGTTTTTTTGAGCTTCTTCAGACAGACCAGCAGAATCGAGAGGGCCGCCGGCGTCATTCCCGGGATTCTGGAGGCCTGTCCCAGGGAAAAAGGCTTGATGCTCTGGAGCTTCTGCCTGATTTCATTCGAGAGTCCCGGGACCTCGGCATAGTCAAGCGCCGCCGGAATCATGGTCTGCTCAAGTCTTTTGAATTTCATCACCTCCGCCTCCTGGCGACGCAGATACCCTTCGTATTTGCACTCAACCTCCACCTGCTGGCAAACGTTCCTGGGCAACGGCTCGGCAGGAGCGGAGAGGTTCGCGACATCCTGATAGGAGAGCTCGGGACGTTTCAGCAGCCGCTCAAGGGAAACCGGCTCGTCCAGCAGCGCCGACCCTCGAGACTGGAGAAGCCCATTCACCGCTGTGGAAGGTGGCACCGTGGTTTTGCGCAGACGCGCCAATTCGCCCAGCATTGCCTGCCTGCGCTCGATGAGCTCCCGGTAGACGCCGTCGGGCTGCAGGCCGAGGGCATGCCCCTTCTGAAGCAGACGCAGGTCGGCATTGTCTTCCCGCAGCAGCAACCGATATTCGGCTCGTGAGGTGAAGATCCGGTAAGGCTCATCCGTCCCCCTCGTGACCAGATCGTCCACCAGCACCGCCATGTACGCTTCCGAGCGATCGGGGAGAAAGGGGGGCTCCCCCCTGAGCTTGAGGGCGGCATTGACCCCTGCCCAGAGCCCCTGGGCGGCCGCCTCCTCATACCCTGAAGTCCCGTTGATCTGGCCGGCGAGATAGAGTCCCTGCACCAGCTTGGTTTCGAGGGTGGGGCAGAGTTGCGTTGGCTGGACGAAGTCGTATTCAATGGCGTAGGCGGGTCTCATCACCTCAGCCGCTTCCAGCCCCGGGATGGAGTGAACGAGCTTCAGCTGAATTTCATAAGGGAGGGAGTTACCCGTGCCGCTGGCATAGATTTCTTCCGTATCGAGCCCTTCGGGTTCCAGGATGATCTGGTGAAATTCCCGGTGCGGAAACTTCATGATCTTATCTTCCAGGGACGGGCAATAGCGGGCCGAAACGCCGGTAATGGTGCCGTTGTAAAGGGGCGAGAGGCGAATGTGGCGGCGAACCAGTTCGTGAGTCGCCTCATGAGTCCTGCCAACAAAACAGGAGACCTGCGGCAGGACCATGCCGTCCGAGCCCAGGGAGAAGGGCCTTGGCTCCGGATCTCCCTCCTGCGCGCGGAACCGGCTGAAATCGATACTGCCGCGCCGGATTCGAGCGGGAGTCCCGGTTTTCATGCGGCCCAGGGTGAACCCCAGCGCCAACAGTTGATCCGCCAGCCGATTGGAAGGAAATTCACCGGCCCTCCCCGCCGGAATCCGCGCCGTCCCGATATGGACCAGGCCGTGCAGAAAGGTCCCCGTCGCCAGGATCACCGCAGGCGCCTGGAAGCAGACGCCAAGTTGGTCGACGACCCCTACCACCCGTCCGCCCTCCACCACCAGGGATTCTGCCAGGGACTGCTTGAGCTCGAGCTGGTCCTGGACTTCCAGACAGTGCTTCATGAGGTTGCGATAGCGCACCTTATCGTTCTGGGTTCGCGTACCCCGGACCGCCGGACCTTTCTTGAGGTTCAACCAGCGGCACTGAATCGCTGTCCGGTCCGCCACCCGCCCCATTTCCCCCCCCAGGGCGTCAATCTCCTTGACCAGATGGCCTTTGCCGATCCCCCCGATGGATGGGGAGCAGGGCATGTGGGCCACGGTATCCAGGTAAATGGCAAGAACCAGCGTGCGGCAGCCCATCCGAGCCGCTGCAAGGGCCGCTTCACATCCCGCATGTCCGGCTCCCACTACAATGATGTCATACTTCGTGGTCATGTTTGGCATTCCCTACCTTGTTGTCATTTTCCCGACCGTTCAGTGAGGCTTCCATGATACCATTGCGGGCGGCGGACGGCGAGTCAATCGCGGCTGATCTCGCCTTTACCTGCGCAGACGGGGTATCATGGATTGAGAGAGCCCTTTTTCAATTCCCCTGGGAAGGACCAAGGTCATTGAATGAAACGCCGGGGTTGTTCAGATTTCACAGGCGGCGTGAATGGTAGCAATCAAGCGGTATCGCGATTATAACTCCTATCTGCGGGAGCTCTTCGGCTGTCGCGTTCAGAAGATCAGCGTTGACGCCGGCTTGACCTGCCCGAACCGCGATGGTTCGGTTGGCACCGGCGGATGCCTCTACTGCAATGAGCGGGGGTCCGGCACCGGGGCCGCCAGGCAGGGCCTGAGCATCAGGGAGCAACTCGAAAGCGGTAAGGCCAGCCTCGCCAGGCGCTACCATGCCCGGAAATTCCTGGCTTATTTTCAGTCCTTCAGCAACACCTACGGCCCGCTCGCAGCTTTGAGGAGGCTCTACGAGGAGGCCCTTGGCGTGGCCGATGTCGTGGGCCTGAGTATCGGCACGCGTCCGGACTGCCTTGCGGACGATGTGCTCGATTATCTGGCGGAGCTTTCCAGGACCCACCTTATCTGGCTGGAGTACGGTCTGCAATCCGCCAGTGATGCCACCCTTGACCTCATCAACCGAGGCCATACGGTCAGTGCCTTTGTTGACGCCGTACAGAGGACCCGCGCCCGCAAGCTCCCCATCTGCGCTCATGTCATTCTCGGCCTTCCCGGCGAAAGTCGACAGGATATGATGGCCACCGCGAAGTTTCTTGCTTCGCAGGACGTACAGGGAGTGAAGGTCCATCTGCTCTACGTTATCCGCGGGACCGTGCTTGAGGGTTGGTATCAGACGGGACTCATCCAATGCCTTACAGCCGAGGAGTACCCGGCCCTGGTAGCGGATTTTCTGAGCTACCTCCCTGCGCACATGGTCATCCAGCGCCTCACGGGAGATCCTCACCCGGCGGAACTGGTGGCTCCGGCGTGGGCCCTGGCCAAGCAGCAGAACCTCAAAGCAATCCACGACTATATGGACAGCCACGGACTCTACCAGGGCAGCAGGCTGAGCCCCCCGCCCCCTTCTGATCATTGCGAATTGCAACTCGATAAACCTTAAGCTTGATTGACACATTTGCCAGACTCAGTTAAATATTGCCTTGCTCTGAGTTCCGGTGGGACCTTTTCCAGAATGGTTTTGCACAAGAGCTCCTCACGGTGAACCCGAATCTGTTTGAACGGAGAGAAGCATGGCTGAGGATTTTGCAAACTTCGAAGGTCGACGGCATGGCGTGAGGTTTTCTCAGGGAGGTTTCACGCTCATCGAACTGCTGATCGTCATGATCATTCTTGGACTGCTGGCGGCCCTGGTAGCCCCAAAGATGTTCCAGAAGGTAGGCACTTCCAAGCAGAAGGCCGCAAAAGCCCAGATTTCCATGCTTGGAACCGCTCTCGATGCTTTTCGCCTGGATGTCGGCGGCTACCCCAGCACGGAAACGGGGTTGGAGGCCCTGCGCAAGAATCCCGGCCTGGGAGGATGGGACGGCCCATACCTGTCCAAGGATGTCCCCAAGGACCCTTGGGGCCGGCCTTATGTCTATCGCGCTCCGGGTGACCATGGCGATTATGACCTATATTCCCTCGGCGCCGACGGCCAGGAAGGAGGAGAAGGGGAGAACGCGGACGTCCTCGGCTGGGACTAGGTGATCTTCGCCCGAATACTCGCCAACGAGAGCCCTTCACCTTCGTTTTGGCTTGACCTTTTTACTCAGAAGTGATCATAGGGAGGCTTCTGTGCTGTGGGTTTGAGGTTCTTCCGGGCGAGAGTGGCGGAACTGGTAGACGCACTGGACTTAGGATCCAGCCCTGGTGACAGGATGGGGGTTCAACTCCCCCCTCTCGCACCACTTGA
>CAZDKX010000082.1:0-16328 GCA_964505935.1 uncultured Syntrophobacteraceae bacterium | reverse complement strand
GCTTCGAAGAGATCGCCCGCCAGGGGCTGCAGGCCACCATTGATTTCTTCCTGCTTTGCCAGACCAGCCGGAGTATCGAACCATTCCATCGTGCCCTGGCCGACGCCATCAAGCATGACGAGGCACTGGCCACCCTACACCAACAGTCGCTGGGGAGGATCGAGCGCCTGGGATCGCTCAACGGCCTGACTCCATGAGGTGCTGCTCGAGAAGGAGGATATTAGGACCACAGCCCTTGACTGCGGGCGCATTACGCAAAGTGGCAGGCAGCGAAATGGTTGGGCGTGAGCTCGCGCAGCGGGGGCTCTTCGTGCCGGCAGAGTTCCTGGACCAGGTAGCAGCGCGTGCGGAAGCGGCAGCCCGACGGCGGGTTCAGGGGGCTTGGCACTTCACCGGCCAGGACGATGAGCTTCTCCTTATGCCGGGGGTCCGGCACGGGCACGGCGGAGAGGAGCGCGCGGGTGTAAGGATGGCGAGGCGAGGCATAGAGCTCGCCGGTGGGGGCCAGCTCCACGATTCTGCCGAGGTACATGACCGCCACCCGATGCGAGATGTGTTTGACGACGCTCAAATCATGGGAAATGAAGACGTAGGTCAGGCCGAAACGCTCCTGGAGCTCTTCCAGCAGGTTGATGACCTGAGCCTGAATGGAAACGTCCAGGGCCGATACCGCTTCGTCGCACACAATGAGCTTGGGATTGAGCGCCAGGGCGCGGGCTATGCCGATGCGCTGCCGTTGCCCGCCGCTGAATTCATGAGGGTAGCGGTTTCGAGAGTGAGCTTCCAAACCCACGGTGGTCATGAGAAACGCGACCCGTTCCCTCAGTTTCTCGCCTCGCATGACCTGGTGCACCAGCAGCGGCTCCCCGATGATGTCGCCGGCACTCATGCGGGGGTTGAGCGAAGCGTAGGGGTCCTGGAAGATGATCTGCATGTCGCGGCGCAGGAGCCGCATCTCGGCTTTTGAGCGTTTCGCCAGGGCGGTGCCTTCGTAGATGACCTCACCCGCAGTCGGTTCCATGAGCCCCAAAAGCAGGCGGCCTACCGTCGTCTTGCCGCACCCGGATTCGCCCACCAGCCCCAAAATCTCGTTCCGGTTCACGGTGAGGCTGACGCCGTCAACCGCCTTCACCTGTCCGACCACCCGGGAAAAGACCCCGGCACAGACGGGAAAATACTTCTTCAGGTCGCGGGCACTCACCAGCGGTTCGGGAGGGGCGGCAGCGGCGTGATTCATGGGAACAAATGCCTCACTTCCGCGTTGTACATCAAGCACCGGACGCGATGGTTTTCCCCGAGCTCTTCCAGTTCCGGCTCCTTGACCGTGCAGAGCTCGAGGGCGTGCTCACACCGGGGATGAAACCGGCAGCCGGAGGGAAAGTTCAAGGGATTGGGCACCGTTCCCCGGATGACCTCGAGCTTGCGTTTCCGGGTTTCCCTCAGGTGGGGAATGGAATGGTAGAGGGCTCGGGTGTAGGGATGGGCCGGCCGTTCGAAAACCGTTTCAACGTCACCGTATTCCACGCCCTTGCCGGCATAGGCCACGACTACATCGTCGGCCACCTGAGCGATGACCCCCAGGTCGTGCGTGATCATCATGATCGCCATCTCGATCTGCTGTTTCAGTTCGTTGATGAGGTGGAGGATCTGGGCCTGAATGGTGACATCCAGGGCAGTCGTTGGTTCATCGGCGATGAGGAGTTTGGGGCGGCACGAGAGCGCCATGGCAATCATCGCCCGCTGGCGCATGCCGCCGCTCAGCTGGTGCGGATAGGCGTTGACCGCTTTCTCCGGCGTCGGGATGCCCACCAGGCCCAGCACCTCGATGGCCTTCTGATGCGCTTCCATCTTGTGAAGGCCCTGATGGAGGGTGATCGCCTCGGTGATCTGGTTGCCGATGGTATAGACCGGGTTGAGTGAGGTCATGGGTTCCTGAAAGATCATGGAAATGTCGTTGCCGCGAATGGTGCGCATTTCGGCGGCGGATTTCCGCAGCAGGTCCTCCCCCTCAAAGAGGATCTCCCCGCCGACGATGCGTCCCGGCGGACTGAGTATCAGCCTCAGCACCGACAGGGCGGTGACGCTCTTCCCGCAGCCTGATTCACCGATAACCCCCAGGGTCCTCCCCCTGCGGATGGTCAGGTCCATACCGTCCACCGCGCGGGAAACCCCTTCATCGGTATAAAAGTAGGTCTGCAGGCGCCTGATTTCCAGCAACACGTCCGACAAGCTTTATCGCCTTCTTATAGGAATTGCTATTCCCCGCGAAGCCGGGGGTCAATCATGTCTCTGACGCCGTCCCCCAGCATATTGAAGGACAGGATGGTGATAAGGATGCTGAGACCGGCATACATGGAGATCCAGGGGGCATTGATCAGGACATCCACCCCCTCGCGGGTCATGTTTCCCCAGGTGGGCGTGGGCGGCTGAATACCCAGGCCGATGAAGGCAAGGTTGGCCTCCAGGCGAATCGCTTCGCCTACCCAGAGCGTACCGGCCACCAGCAGTTCCCCGAAAATATTCGGCAGGATGTGCTTTCGTAAAATCCGGGGCACATCGGCGCCGATGGCCTGGGCTGCCGTCACGTAATCGCGCTCCGTGATGGTGAGCAGCGCGCCGTGAGCCAACCGGGCAAAGCGGGGGGTCATGACAATCCCGATGGTGAGGATGAGATTCACCAGGTTGGCACCCAGCACTGCGGTAACGGCCACCGCCAGGATTAAATCCGGGAAGCACATGAGCACGTCGATGGCCCGCATGATCGCGGTTTCCACCAAGCCCCGGTAGTAGCCGGCGATCATCCCGAGAAGGGTGCCGAACACCAGGCCGAAAGCCACCGAGGAGGCCCCGATGATGAGCGAGATGCGACTGCCCCAGATGATGCGGGACAACACATCGCGGCCGAAATCGTCCGTCCCCAGCCAATGTTCGCCACTGCTTCCCTGCAACCGCACGTAGGCGTTCTGAGCGAAAGGGTCGAGGGGCGCGAGCACCGGGGCAAAAATGGCCACCAGCACAATCAGCACGGCCACGACGCCCCCAACCAGCGCGGTACGGTTCCGGAGGAAAGCGGCCCACATTTTACCGCTGACCGAACGTTCCGCGAAGGTTGCCCCCGCCCCTTGCGCCACTGCTTCTCCCTGTCGCCGCGTCATCACTTGTATTTGATCCGCGGGTCAATCAAGCCGTAGAAGAGGTCGGTGGCAAGATTGAGCACCACCACAATGACGGCATAAATGACCATGACCGACTGCAGCGTGGTGTAGTCGCGCTGCTTGATCGCTCCCACCATGAGCTTCCCCAAACCGGGCCGGGAAAAGACAATCTCCACCATGACCGACGAGCCGATGAGCACCACGGCGTAGAGGCCGCCCAAGGCGACAATGGGGATCAGGGCGTTACGCAGGACATGTTTATAGAGCACCAGCCGATCCGGGACCCCTTTGGCATAGGCCGTGCGCACATAGTCCTCGCGAATCGTTTCGAGGACGGACGAGCGGGTCATGCGAGTGATGTAGGCGGTCATCAGCAAACCCAGCGTCAGCGCCGGCAGGAACAGGTGTCGCAGGTTTTCGGCCGGGTCGGAAAAGCGCCCGGCCCCCACCACGGGAAAGAACGGAAACTGGATGCTCAGGAGCAGGATGAGCAGGATGCCGAGATAGAAGGCCGGAACGGAGAGCCCGAGCAGCGAGAAGACGCGATTGAAGTAGTCGATGAAGGTGTTGCGGCGCACCGCCGCCACGATTCCCAGGGGAATCCCGCAGATATAGCCGAAGAGAATCCCGCAGAAGGTCAGCTCCAGGGTGTGCGGCAGCACGTCAAGGACCTGCGTTGCTACGGGATAGCCGGTGATGGCCGAGGTGCCGAGATCGCCGCGGAAAAGCCCGCCCAGAAACCGCACATACTGCAGCCAAAGCGGGGCGTTCAGCCCCATGCGTTCGCGCAAGGCCTGCACCGCCTCTTTGCTGGCGTAGTCTCCAAGGGCCGCCACGGCAGGATCGCCGGGAAGCACCCTGACGACCACAAACACCAGGGTCAGGACGACGAACAGAATGGGAATGCTCTGCAAAATGCGGCGAACGACATAGCTGAACATGGCATCAGATCAATGTTCCAGGATGCGCGTTTTTTCGTTGATCTGAGGCGAATAGGTCTGCCAGCTCCATTCCAGGGGATTCCCGAGGTCCACGTAGGATTTCATCGGGAAAATATAGAGCAGGCGAATCACCGGCAGGACGGCTGCATCCTTGAGTAGCTGGATTTGGGCTTCTTCCCAGATTTGGTTCTGCTTCTTGGCGTCAAGCTCCCATCTTGCACTCTCAACCAGCGCGTCGATATTGTCGGGCTTGCCGTCCCCGTTGGCATCAACCATCCCATAGTGGGAGAAATTGGTGTCGGGCTTCTTGCCGGTCACCACGCTTGATTCCGAGAAATAGAAGCGCGTCAGAAAGACATCCACATTGGGCCGCCAGCTGGCGTAATAGACAATCGGACTCGCATCCTGCCGAATCAGGCTGTGAAAGGAGGAATGTTCGACGACCTTCAGTTTCATGTCGATGCCGGCTTTCTTGACCTGAGCCTGAATCGTGATCATCGGCTTGCGGTAGCTGGATTCGTATTCACTGATGGTGACCTCGGTTTCGAGGCCGTTGGGATAGCCCGCTTCAGTCAGCAGCTGTTTGGCTTTTTCGATGTTGTTTTCGTAAACGACCCCCGCTTTTTCAGCCATTTCTTTGGTCAAGGCCCCGGGGGCGGGCGGTGCCAGGGCCGCGGAATAAATGGGCACCGCCAGGCTCTTCCCCATGAAGGCGGCCACTTCCTCACGGGAAACCGCATAGGAAAAAGCCTTGCGCACCCGGATATCGTCGAAGGGTTTCTTGCTCAGGTTGAAATTGAGCATCTGGACTTCGCAGGGGCCAAAAGCTTTGACGGAAACCTGCGGGAAGGTGGCGATCTTTTGGACCCACTGTTCTTCTTTCAAGCCTTCGATGATATCGAGCTCGCCGGTGCGCAGCCCAAATTCGCGGGAACTGACACTGGGCATGAAGCGGACCACCACCTGTTCGAGCACGGGTTTCCCGCGGAAATACTTCGCGTTTTGGGTGAGCGTCACGTTCTGCTGGGGCTCATAGCTCTTGAAGACAAACGGGCCGGTGCCGACCGGATGCGTCTTGAACCAGTCGTTTCCCTGCGCCTCGATGGCTTTCTTGCAGACAATGAAGCCGCCGGCGTAATTGGACACTTTCGCCAGAAACAGGGTTTCCGACATGGGTTTGGCAAGCGTGATTTCCACGGTATGGGGGCCCGTCGCTTTGAATTCGAGACCGGCATATTCCCCGGCATAGGCGGAGGTCTGGGTGTTGGCCGCCCGCGTGAGCGAATAGACGACATCCTCCGCCGTCATTTCATAACCATTGGGGCTTCCCGGAAAAGGATGGAAGAACACCCCCTTGCGCAGGGTAAACGTCCAGACCTTGCCCCCCTCCGAGGCCTTCCAGGACTCGGCCAGATCCGGTTCAAAGCCGACCTGGTTGCCGGGAGGGAACCGGACGAGACCGTTGAACATCATGTCCACCACTGCCCGGTCCATGGTCGCCGCCGCAAAATGGGGGTCCATGGTCTTCAGGTCGCCGGCATCAAAGGCAATGGTCAAAACCTGTTTCTTTGCCAGCTTGTCGGCCGCCGGTGAAGTTGAAGCAAGAGCTGCCAAGAAAACCATCAGAATCACTAACGTTCCAATCAGCCATCTTTTCATAGCATCTCCTTTTCTTGGGAATCCGAATGCAAACACATGGCCATCGCCGAAGGCCTGTCGACTGATCGAGAACTTCCGCACGTGAGGGTGCTCCAAAGCTTCATGAAATTCCTCCCGCTCATCGGTCCTCTGTCGCAGAGCCTGCCTTACTTCATCGGGTGCGGTTGGATGACGTACCGAAATAAGGTCCGCGGAGCATGAGCTCGCACATATAAGGTAACCCCTAACAAGCGGCCCTTTTGCTGTCAAGCACTAAAGTGGGCAACGGAACCGGCGGCACCTCTCGATCATTGCTTTTCATTTCCCTTCCAAGAGATTACATGCTATCTCGTAGTCGTTATTCTACTACGGTGAACTGTCCGGGAGGAAGGGACGATGTCGAATTTCAGCCTGAAAGAGCCGGTGAATCTAGCCCCCACCGGGATTGCCTCATTTGCCAAGGCGCCTATCTGCACCAACCTGGACGAGCTCGTTGCCGACATCGCCATCCTCGGTGCTCCCTGTGATATCTCGATCCAGGGACGGTCCGGGGCTCGCCTGGGACCGAGAGGGATCAGGACCCAGTCCACCCGCTTCAGCTACAGCCCGGATGGCTCCTACGACCCTGAACGGGATGATTTCTATGTGAGTACGCGAAGATGGCGGATTGTCGATTGTGGTGATGCCGATATCGTTCCGGGGGACCTGGAAGCATCATTTGCCAATATTGAAGCGGCGGTCAGGAAGATTGTGGAGAGGCAAGCCATACCCGTGGTGCTGGGCGGCGACCACGCCATCACCATTCCTGTTGCTCGAGGCCTGGAGGCGGCCGGTCCCTTCCATGTGATTCATTTCGACTCCCACCTGGACTGGACCGAAAATCGCGGAGGGCAGCGCTCCAGCAACGGGAGTCCCTGCCGCCACATGGCCGCCATGCCCCATGTCCGCAGGATGGCCCACCTGGGCATTCACGGTATGGGCAGCAGTCAGAAGTCGGATTTTGAGGATGCCCGAGCCAACGGCGATGTGATTCTGTCACCGCGAGAAATACGCAGACTCGGCATCCTCGAAACCCTGGCCAGGCTTCCCCGGGGAGACCGATATTATGTGACCATCGACATCGATGCCATGGATTGCTCCATTGCGGCAGGAACCGGCTCGCCCATGCATGGCGGTTTCTACTATGACGAAATGACCGATTTGCTGGAAGGGGTGGCAAGACTGGGTACGATCGTCGGGTTCGATCTTGCCGAGGTGGCTCCGCCATACGATGATCCGAGCGGCACCACCTGCTATCTGGCCGCAAGGCTCATCTCCGATTTCATCGGCTTCATCACCAAGGAGCGCGAAAAGCGGGAAGATGGATAATCAGGCAAGGCTTCCCAGCGCTTGCCTGGCCGTCTCGAGACAGGCCTCGGCTTCGCACTCCTCGAGCAATTGGACTGCCGTGGCCAGGCACTGCCGGGCCTCGGCATACCGGTGCTTGGCCTTGTGGAGCAACCCCAGGGCCAGGTGGGCTCGAGCGGAAGTGTCTTTCGCGCCGATTTCCTGGGCGATGTCAATGGACCTCCTCAAGCACTCCACGGCCTTGCGATTGGCAAAAGGGGCCTTGGTGATCAGGAAGCCCAGGTTTCTGACGATGGTTGAAAGCCTCTTTTCCCCCGCGCCCTGAGCCACCAGGGCATAAACCCGGCCCAGGATCAATTGCGATACGGCGTAACGCAGCCGGTTGCCGGACTCTAGCCAACGCCGGGCAACGTCCTCCAATATCTTGACGCCTTGGCCCACCTGCCCGCGAGCCGCCAACACGGCTCCGGAAAGCAGCCTGGCCGGCGTCCCGACATACTCCACCCCGCGCTCTTCACCAAAAGCCATGAGCTGCTCCAGGGTTTCCTGGAAGCCCTCGAATTCACCATGGATGATGCGCGCATAGCAGAGCGCCAACGTGGGGAACTGCCGGTACCAGGGGTCCACCGAAATCCGCGTGGCTTCCTCGAAACACGAGGTGCAGGCCGTCATATCACCACTGGCCATATGGCTGTAACCCATGAAGAGATACCCGAGCACCATGCTGCGGACGTTGGCGTGCGCACGGCCAAAATCCACCATGGCCTTTCCGGCCTCAAAGGCCTTCCTCCTTTCGCCTCGATAGAAATGCACGTAGGCCAGCCCGCCGAGGGAATTGAAATAGATGTATGGGTCAAAGTCCTCGGTCCGGCAAAGCTCTTGAGCTTTTTCGGCAGAGGCTGCCGCCTCGGTCAAGCGGCCCATTTCCATGCAAGTCCAGGCAAGCCAGGTATGAGCATAGCCCATGACATGCGGATCGCCGCTCTCCTCACCCAGCCTGCGCGCCAGAGAGAGAATCGCGTAGGCCTCATTTGGCTTTTCCCGATGCCACAGGGGGCAGCTTAACCAGGCATAGAACATCCCCAGGCGACTCTTGTTGGTTAAGGTCTCAGCAATCTCCCGGTGGGCTTCGAACAACTCCTGAAGCTTGCGGTATTCACCGTTGTAGTAATAGACAAAACCCCATTTGATGAGGAGATTGATCAGGAGGTCCTTATCCTCGTCACCGTTGATACCATGCTGTGTGAGCAACTGATAGGCCTCTCGAAAATACTGGTGAGATTCCTCGATTGCATAGCGGCGCAGGCTTTTCTCTCCCGACTTGACCAGGTAATCCACCGCCTTATAGACGGACTGGCCCTGCTTGTAGTGGAAAGCGAGCGTCTCATAGATCTCGGGAAGGCGGTCTCGAAACAGCTGCTCCACGACCTGCGCGATCCGTTCATGAACAATCTGCCGTTCTTTCTTGAGGAGGCCGTTATAGACTACCTCCTGGGTGAGGGCATGCTTGAAGACGTATTCGATCTCAGGCTGAATCGCATTGGTGCGGATCAGGTCAAGCTGCTCAAGCCCACTCAGGCAATCCTGAAGCCGCTCCTTGAGGTCCGTGATGTGCTCGAGGATGACGTACAGGAAGTTCCTGCCAATCACGGACGCTTCCTGAAGGACCTTCTTTGTCTCGGCGCCCAGGCGGTCAAGCCGTGCCGCAATAACCCCTTGAAGGGTCGGAGAGATATTGGCTTCGCTCAACATCCTCGCCAGTTTCCAGGAGGCATGGTCCTGCACCAGGGTTTCCGACTCGATGAGGGAATTGACCACCTCTTCCAGATAGAACGGGTTGCCTTCCGTCTTTTCGTGAATGAAAGGCCGCAACTCATCGGGAATGGTCTTGCTCTGGAGCAGGGATTCCATCATTTGCTGCGCTTCAGCGGAAGAGAGGTCCTGCAGGTGGATTTCCTGAAATATGCCGGGCAGGGTCTCGGCCTGTTCGCTCGGGAAGAACTTGAAGGGAGGCCGATAGGCACAGAGGAAAATGGCCGGGAAGGTCGAATTGGTGATAAGAAACCGCATGAGCTCGACAAACGGCGGATCAGCCCAGTGGAGGTCTTCCAGCCAGATCATGGTGGGCTTGGTCTTGGTGGCGGCCTCCATCAGCCGGTTGATGGCGTCGAACAGTGCCGCCTTCCACAACTCCGGGCTCATGCTCTCGCGTTCGGGCGAATCCAGGGCATAGAGGCTGCCCAGCACCGCGCAGACCTCCGGCGCAGGCCCCAGCAAGCTCCGCACCCCCGATTCAAGCTTGCATGTCACCGATTCTGCCGAATCCCCCTCCTGGATTTTCCAGAACCAGTTCAGGAAGCCGATCAAGGGCGAATACGGGATATTCTGAGTATATCCATAAGCATGGGCGGTTATCCAATGGAACTGAAAACGCTGCCGGTTTAGTCCCGCTCTGAATTCTTCAATCAGCCGGGTCTTCCCCGTGCCGGGGTCGCCCGAAATACAGAAAACGGTTCGCCGGCCCTCCCGCAGCCTTGCATAAGCTGCCGTCAGCAGGGCCATCTCGGCTTCCCGCCCGATCAACTCGGCGCGCAAGCCGCGAAGCCGTCGGCCTCCCTCCGGTTTGTCGCGCGAAGCAACCACCTCGTAGGGCTCGGTAGGCTCCCTTTTGCCTTTGAGCTCAGCCGGCTGCGCTTCTCTGAAAACGAAATACGGGCGGGCCAAACGATACGTTTCGGGCCCGACCAGAATCGTCCCCGCCCTGGCCAGGTCACACAGCCGCGACGCCAGATTGACCGTGTCTCCGGTGATCTCGCCGCCGGTCTTGTCGGCATCCAGTTCGCTGGTCACCACCAGCCCGCTGCCGATCCCGGTGTGCATCGCCAGGGCCTGACCAATCCGGCTTTGATAAGTTGGGCTCAAGGCAGCAACAGCCCTGTGGATTTCCCTGGCGGTACGGATGGCTCGCACCGCATCATCTTCATGGCTGGTCGGCACCCCGAAGAGGACCATTGCCGCATCACCCAGAAACCTCCCGACGAAGCCGTCGTACTTCCTGACAATCCTGGTGATCTCAGCGAAGATCTCGCCCATGATCTCCTTCACCTCTTCCGGGTCCAGCCGCTCGGACATGCGGGTATAGCCGCTCAAATCGGAGAACATCACGGTTACCCGCTTGCGCTCGCCGATAACGACCGGGCTCATTCCCCCGGTCGTTGCGGCCGCCGCCAGTGCCTGCCCGCATTGTCCGCAGAATTTCCGTTCCAGGGGGACGCCGACCCCACAGCGGGGGCACACCAACTGCAGTTTAGCCCCACACTCCTCGCAGAAGTTCACCGCGTCGCGATTGTCAGAATGGCACTGAGGACACTGCATACAAACTCCCAGAAGACTTCACCGGGCAAAAGGCAAGGGACCTCTGATCGCGTGCCATCCCCCCACGATCATGAGGACTCGGGCGCGCCTGCAGCATACGCTCCAAACAAAGGGGAACGGATTCATGGCAGTTCGCATTCTGAGTCAACGCAATCTGATGTTTGTCTGGTTGCTGCTGAATTTTTGAAGGCAAAAAAAGATACAGATTGCGGAGAGAAAAGCAAATAAGGGTTTCCATGTATTTCTTGGAGGGGAAATGCTGTATTTTGGCGATGCCCCCCAAACGCCGCTGACTCCGCCATCAGCTCTTCACAACTGATGCAAGGAGCTCATCGAGGGTGTCGCTGCGGTACGATCCGACTCCAAGTCCAAAAAGGCTGTTGTTTGCGTGATCATCAAGTGCGAACACCTTTCGACCACCCTCAATGGCTTTGCCGACCGTGACCCAGTTTTTCCCCGCCGGGGCGGCATAAGGTACAAAGACAGCTTCGGCGAGTGCCACCACCAGTTCGTTGCGCGCCGCCGCGTGGGTAGCGGTCGTGCGCCGGACCTCGGTGCCAAAGGAAGACAAGACCAGGAGCCGACCTTCTTTGATGGCCCTTCGTGCTTCTGGCCCGATGCGCACTCCGCGTAAGCCTTTGGCTACACAGAGGATCGTAGGCTGTGTGCCACGCAGCAGCAGGTCCAGACACTCTCGCTCCATGGGTGAATGGAACCCGCCAATGATCGTCACCCCTGCATCCCGAAGGAGTCGGACGGCATCGAATGTTTTTATGATGATACTACCCGGGCATTGGATAGAGCAGATCAGACCGAGCAGGCTGTTGCCGAGGATAGCGGGGTCACCCAGGGTGTAGAGTGCGCAAGGCCCAGCCTCGCCCAGTCGCTCCAGCAAGATTGGCGGATAGCGGTGGTCCCCTCGTTCGATCTTTTGTATTTCCATGGCCCTCTCACGCAGCCTTTGCCGGCTGGAATCCTTCCGGACACCCTGAATCTGAGGAAAATAACCATTCAAAAGGTTGATAGCGCTGAAAGCATCAGCTTGACCTTCATCCAGTCTCCCACAACGCATGGATAGGAACCGCATACAGTTTGTCGCCAAACCCTGCCACGCTCTCTCCGTCGTAGAGGACCACGCCGGTGAGAAAGCGATCCCCGGCAGCTTCCCGAAGCTTTTTCAGCCCGCGGAAATCAGTCGCCGTCACGGTCGCCGCCGCCTTGACTTCGATCCCGGCCACTTCGCCGGCCCCGTGATCCAGGACGATGTCCACTTCGGCACCATCCTTGTGCCGGAAGTGATAGAACGTGATCGCCTTCTCGCACCAGCTGGCCTGTCGTCGAAGCTCCTGGAATACAAAGGTCTCCAGAAGTTGACCCAACAGGGCACGATCCCTGGCAAGAGAGGCGGCATTCACCCCAAGCAGGGCGGCGGCCAGACCAGTGTCGGTGAGATGCAGCTTGGACGTCTTGATGAGGCGACTCAGGCGATTACTGTGCCATGGCGGCAGATGTTCCAGAAGGAATATACGTTCCAATAGGGCAACGTAATCGCGGATGGTCGGCCGGCTCAACTGGAACCCGGAGGCCACTTCGGCGACGTTGACCAGCTGCGCTGTCTGACCGGCGGCAAGCTGGAGAAGCCGTGGCAGCGATCCAAGAGAGCTGATCCGTGCCAGGTCGCGCACGTCTCGCTGAACGAGCGTCTCAATATAGTCTCGATACCATGCGCTGCGTCTTCGCGGCGTGGTACGCGCAAGCGCGGCCGGATAGCCTCCTGCGACGATCTTTTCGGCGAGCTCGGGGCCAAGCCGCTCAAATCGTCGAAGATGTAGGAATAACCCGCTGCATCGCCGACCATGCGAGCCAGGGTCGTCTTGCCGCACTGTCGGGGTCCATGCACCAGGACCACCGGGGTATCGGACAGGGCCTCCTCGAGTCGGCTGCGCGCAAAACGGGGATAGAGTATCTGGTCAGTCATAACGTCCGTTCGAAAACAAAATATTCGTCCAAATGAAAGGTTGTGTCTCCGCACTGCCTGCGATGCTTTGTCAGTCAGTGGAATCACCACCCCCAGAATCCGTGTGCAGGTCAGATTGAACTGACATCGGGCGGCTGGCTCCCTAAGTGACTGTCCAAAAATAAACATGCTATTCTGTAGGGTGGGCTATGCCCACGGATGGGTGCGTCCCGTGGGCACAGCCCACCCTACATCCGCATTAACAATAACACTTGTTTTTGGACGGTTCCTAAGCAGATGGGCCCAAAAAAGGTTCGCGGAGTGATGACGGCCCGGGCACCATTTCAAAAAGAAGCCTGCCGGTATCCAGCCCCGGGGCACGTTTGGAAAGATACAGCATCTCGATGCCGACCACGTTGTTATCGGCATCGTAGTCAACAATGATGCCGGGTGACACCTCCTCCGATTCCACGGTCGCTGATTCGTCCAGGGTCAGGTAAAGGGCGTCGGCTTCACGATCGATCTTCAGTTTCATAGCCTGCCTTTCATTTTGCGGTCAAAGTACAGCGTCACCACCCGAATGGGTGTTGTATGCGGGTTGATTATAGCACGGAGCACGCGGTCTCCGTTTTCGGAAATGACCGCCAGCCGATGCTCCTGCACGGGATCGGTTGCGTCCGGCTCGGTGTGATCGGGGGATTTCACCGCCCGTTCCAGCCATTCCATTGAAATTCCGCGCTTGATCAATGCGTCCTTGGCGTGCTGGGTCAGCTCAAAGTGCATTATCCGGCCTGGTCCTCTTCCCCGCCATCGCGGCCCATGCGGTACTTGATGTCGTAGTTGATGATGAAATCCAGCTCCTCGTCGGTGAATCCTTAGTGCCTGGCAAGCACTCGGTCGATCTCGTCGATGATGGGCTTTGCAAGGTTTGCCCTCATTTCGTCGTACTGGATCGTGTGCCCCTCTTTGGTCTTGATCGTCTTACGAGCCGCCGTATCATCAAGTCGTTTTCCAAGAGTGCTCGACAGATTTCGCCAGTCCTCCACCAATATTGTGTCCGAAATTTTGAATCTGCGGAGCAGGGCGTCGTCAACGTGTTCACAGTCCGAGAAGGCACTGTAATACCAATAGAACAAAGAGGAGTTCAGGAGGCAGGCAACAAAGCTCGCCACATTCTGCGTCCTGAAGTGGATCACGCGACCGTGCGGTGGCTCCATTGGTTTTCCGTTCCGGGTGAAGAAAGGGAGTCGGTCAGAAGCTTTTAGCCATTATCTACAAGCTTCTTGGTAGAACATCATACCATTGCCACTCGAAATGGAATGTGAATCGATGATTCGCGGTGGCTCGTTAATCTTCGTAGAGATGCTGATTTCAAGCGAAACACCATACTTCGCTATACGGTGGCCATGGAGCCGAATCTAGTGTCCCACCAAACTCAATGTGTCCATGGCAGTAGAACGTTCCTCCGTGTAAAATCGGTTAACACGCGTTGAGACATAGGTCTTCACGGGTTCGGGGAGAGAAAGCAAGATGACCACAGGCATTTCCACTCCCTCGAAAACCGATTCAGGGCGTCTGGGAAACGGCACCACAAATAAGAATCCACGCTGCGCCAAAAGATCCTGCAAGGAAGCAAGACGTTCGGAAGAGATCGCCGTCAGTTGCACAATAAGGCCTACAGGCGACGTGTTCTGTGCGAGGTTTGTCGACCTCTCAAAAACGAATGCATAGAGGTTTTTGGTAGGGTTTGTTTGGAATTTGTTGGGTAGTATCCTGTAAGCTGTTGACTTTTCAAAGTATACGACGTACGGTGGATTCCCGATAATCACATCGAACCCGCCACTGTGCATAATGCCGTAGAATTGGACCAACCAGTGAAACGGCTGATAGCTGGCTTTCCATCGGGCAAATGCCTCTTCGTATGCGGTCTTGGATTTGTGCTTGTTTGCCGCGATGCCATATTCGGCGGCCAGGTAGCTGTCCAGTTGGGCGTCTAGTTCCTGCAAACGACGACGCAGCTCCTGTTTGTCCTTCCACGTCACCTTCCCCCCATGCGTGGTCTGCTGGGCTCGAAACTGACGGAAGGTTTTGTCGAGGATGAGGACATCCTCCTCAAAACGCCGATACGCTGCTGTCCTGCCGGCGTCCATGGTTCTGAGTTGGCCGCTCGAATCCTGTGTGAATGCCTTCCGGGCCTCTTCCGCCGTGGCGTAGCCAACAAGGGTGTTACCCGCCCGGATGTTGAAGTCCATGTCGGGGAGGGGCTCGATCTGATCCACCTTCTCCACCTGGGCCACGAGCTTGAGAAAGAGGCGCAATTTGGAGATCTCGACCGCCTCCGCCATGATGTCCACACCGAAAAGGTTGTTGATGATGATGGACTTGAGGATGAAGTAGCGTTCGCTGGGGTGTTTGCCGATCTGGCCTAGGACCTTCCTGAAATCGCTGAACTGCTCGGGGTGGTGGGGCTTGCCGGCAAGGTCCTCGACAAAGCGTTCCATCCGTTCCAGGCAGTCGCTATAGAGCGTCTCGAGGATGCGCAAAGCGGCGAAGAGGAAGGCCCCGGAACCGCAGGTTGGGTCAAGCACGGTGACCTTTTCGATGGCCTGCCAGAAAGCGCGGAGCAGCTCCGGCCCTTCGCTTGTGACGATGGCGTCACGGGCAAATTGCCAGATGTCCAGGTTCAGGGTGATGAGGTCGTTTATCCGGTGGACTTCGCCTTTCTTTAGCTTTTCCCGGACCTCCAGGCAGCGGGTGCGGCGATACACGTACTCGCGCCAGGTTTCGGTGACCAAACGGAGAGGGTCGCCGGCGGGGGCCTGCTGAAGATTATAGCGCTTGTCGTGCATGCGCGCCTTGGGGTCGTGCATGCCGATTAGAACGCAATCGGGGAGCTCGGTTTCAGGGACAATGGAGCCGTCGTCGCATACCACCCCGTGTCTTACGGCCGGGTAGAGGTAGCGGTCGGGGTCGTCGCGGAGTAGCGGCCACAGGAAGCTTTCGGGCTTGAAGGCGATGGGGCATTTCTTCTCAGCGGCGTCGAAGAGAAAGGGGATGTTGGTGTTCTTGCTGATGTATTCGGTGATGTCTTCCTTGGTGTAGTAAGCCCCCATCTGTTTCTGGTTGATGTATTTCTCAAAGATATAGCCCACGACATCAGGGTTGATTTCATTGTCGGCGCGCAGCGGCCGCTCGTCCAGGTGCCAGCGGTACTGGTCAAAAAAGGCAAAGAGCTTCTCGAAAGCCTGGTCGGGGATGTCGATATCAGGGTTTTGCTCTTCGAGTTGGTGCACTTCGAAGAACCCGCCGTTTAGAAAGGGCACTTTGCCGAGGAGCTTCTCCATGGCCGAGTCGAGCTTGCGCTCCTCGGGCGATTTTCCCAGGCCCTCGTGGAGCAGACGGAGCAGGAAATAGCGGCAGAAGGTCTGAAACTTGTCCTTACCGCGAGCCTCTCGAACCATCTGGAGGCGGTTGCTCAAATAGTCGGTATCGCCGTCGAGAAAGCCCTTTTTCTGGATGAAGTAAACGAACATGAGGCGGTTGAGCATGAGCGAGGTGTACCATTGCAGGTCGACTTCGGCCATGATGCCCTTGATGAGCTTGAGAAAGGCCGTGTGCTCGGCTTTGAAGCGGTCGTAGAACTTCTTGGTGATCTTGTCCACGTCGAAGGCGGTGCGGGCGCGGCCGGCGACCTCCACAACCGTGATCTCTTCCTCCTCTTCCAAGCTGACGGCGATCTGATCCAGTCTTTGGATGAGCGGCTCGCCCGTCTGGTTGGCATCAAAGCGATGGTCGCGGCTGGCCAGGGGCTTGCCGGGCTCGCGGCGAACCCAATGCCAGACCTGCCGGCCCGTCCCCTGATCGGCGTAAATGACGAAGTGCTCGCGGGCGGTCTTGGTGACCTGGTGATCGATC